>NC_007484.1:3162352-3481691 GCF_000012805.1 Nitrosococcus oceani ATCC 19707
GCGCCATTTATAAATTTAATGATACCGCCGACCGCTATGTCATGAAGCCCATTGCAAAGGGCTATGATAAAGTCGTGCCTACCCCGGTTGACAAAAGTATTACTAATTTTTTTAGCAATCTTCATGATTTGGTTGTTGGCGTAAACAGCATCTTTCAAGGTAAATTCCACCAGGGACTAACAGATTTTGCTCGATTCCTAGCAAATAGCACTGTGGGGATTGGCGGTCTGTTTGATGTGGCTACTTCTGGCGGCATGGTTAAACACGACGAAGATTTTGGACAAACCCTAGGAGTCTGGGGATTTAATACTGGCCCTTATTTGGTTTTACCCCTCCTTGGGCCCAGTAATATTCGAGATGGAATAGGGCTGGGAGTCGATGTGCTAGCCTGGCCTGTCACCTATATAGGAAATACCGGGATAGGGTTAGGGCTAGCAGGATTACGGACCGTGGATCTCCGGGCGGATTTGCTTGAGGCGACCGATATTCTAAAGGAAGCCGCCCTAGATCCCTATGTCTATACCCGGGAAGCCTTTCTGCAGCGTCGTAAATTCCTGGTACACGACGGCAAAATACCTAAGGAAGAAGTACCTGAAGAGGAATTCGAATTCGATGAGGAAGAAGAGATATCTGAGGAACCTGCAGAGCCTTCTGCCCCATTTCCTCCTTATTTTCCAGGCCATTAAGGAATAGGCAAGCTTATTTTTAGATTCTTAAGATGAGGAAAGCCTTGGCTGCTAGGATTATCGTTAACCTAGCTGTCGTTCAAGAACTGTAACCTCCCTTGATGCCTGTTGCATACAATGATGATATGGATAAGCGGCTTATTCAACTAGGAGCGGCTGTTATCGACACTGAGGCCCATGCGATAGCAGCGCTACGAACGCGAATCAATGGGAACTTTGCTGCCGCCTGTAAATACATGCTGGCATGCGAAGGCCGTATCGTTATATTAGGGATGGGTAAATCAGGCCATATTGGCGGCAAAATTGCCGCTACTCTTGCCAGTACGGGTACGCCAGCTTTTTTCGTCCACCCTGGTGAGGCCAGCCACGGGGATCTGGGTATGATTACCGAAAAGGATGTGGTACTAGCACTGTCAAATTCTGGAGAGACGGAAGAAATCTGTACGATTCTCCCTCTCATCAAACGCTTAGGCGTTCCACTGATTGCCTTAACTGGCCAGCCCCGGTCAACTCTAGGAAAGGTTGCTGACATCCACATCGATATTAGCGTCGAAAAAGAAGCCTGCCCTCTCGGACTAGCGCCGACGGCCAGCAGCACAGCAACTTTAGCCATGGGCGATGCCCTGGCCATTGCCTTGCTGGAAAGCCGGGGGTTCACTGCAGAGGATTTTGCTCGTTCCCATCCGGGCGGTCGTCTGGGGCGCCGCCTCTTACTTCGCATTAGCGATATCATGCATAAAGGCGAGGAAATTCCGGCTATCCCAGAAAATGTGCTATTGAGCAGCGCTTTGCTAGAAATGACTCGCAAAGGGTTAGGAATGACGGCTGTGGTCAATGCTCAAAACCACGCCGTAGGAATCTTTACCGATGGCGATTTGCGTCGCGCTCTTGATCAGGGAATCGATGTCCATATTACCCCAATTGCCAAAATCATGACCGCCAATTGTAAAACCCTAGGTCCGGATCTGCTCGCCGCTGAAGCGTTGCAAATAATGCAGCGTCATCGTATTAATGCACTCCTCGTAGTAGACACTGAGCAACGCTTAATTGGCGCCCTCAATATGCATGATTTGCTTCGAGCCGGTGTCTTGTAACAAATAACAGGATAAGCTCCATGCATGAGGTATTTGCCAAAGCCTCGGCTATAAGACTCGCCCTTTTCGATGTAGATGGCGTACTCACCGATGGTGGCCTTTATCTTGACGATAATGGTCAGGAGTACAAAGTTTTTCATTCTCGCGATGGTCACGGCATGAAAATGCTGCAACATACAGGAGTTAAAATTGGAATTATTACGGGCCGGACTTCCCGTGTAGTCGAATACCGTATGGAAAATCTTGGAATTACTTTAGTGTACCAAGGCCAAAAGATTAAGCTCCCTGCCTACGAGCATCTGCTTGAGAAACTTAACCTTCAACCCCATGAGACTGCCTATGTGGGCGATGATGTAGTGGACTTGGCTATTATGCGGCGAGTGGGACTCGCCATCGCAGTCCAGGATGCTCATCCGCTAGTCAAGCAGCACGCCCACTGGATTACTCCCCACCTTGGCGGCAAAGGTGCTGCGCGGGATGTCTGCGAGCTTATTATGGAGGCTCAAGGAACGCTTAAAGCCCAGCTGGAGAAATATTATTAAACTAACCCGCTCTTGGGGAATGGTGGCACTAATGCTTATCGCTACTCTGACAGCCTGGGAGTTATTGCACGAAGAATCCGCGTATATTCCCAGAAGCGATCTGAATAAGCGCACCACCGATTACTTCATGGAGAAATTCACCTCGACGTTAATGGACCAACAAGGCCTACCTCTTTACCGGCTGGCAGGTACTCATATGGCCCACTACCTAGATAACGACACCATAGAAATTACGGCACCAGATGCCGTTTTTTATCAACAGGCTACAGCCCGTTGGAAAGTCGTGGCCGAACGAGGATTAACAAATAGCCAAGGTGATGAAATCGATCTTCTAGGAGAAGTTATTATTCGCCAATTAGGAGCCGATTCAAAAACCAGTAATATGAAGATATTAACCCAAAATGTACGGGTTAAACCACGAATAAAGTATGCTGAAACCCAGCAACCGGTCACTCTGCTAAATAGCTTCGGAAAAACCCATTCCATAGGCGCTCGAGTCTATCTAAAAGATGGACGCATAGAATTATTATCGCAGGTAAGAGGGAACTATGATCTGGCGCCTGAGCCTTAAATTAACTGCTGTTGGGTTTATCATTAGCAGCAACTTAAGTATTATTGAAACCGCCCTGGCCCTATCTAGCGATTCCGAGCAACCCATTCATATTGAAGCTAATCGAGGGGAACTTGATGACCGCGAGCATGTTGCTGTTTACAGTGGCAATGTTCATCTCACCCAGGGAACCCTGCGAATTGACTCTGATACGCTTACTATCTACTACACACCGGACAAAAAGCTTGAAAAGGCCGTTGCCGAAGGGCAGCCCGCCTGGTATCGACAACGGCCTGACAATAGCAATGAGGATATCCGGGCCAAGGCACTGCGGATGGAATACCATGCTGATACTGCGACCATCCATTTGTTGCAGAAAGCCCAGGTTTGGCAGGGCACCAATGAGTTCACGGGTGATCGCATCGTCTATGATACGGAACGCGATATTGTGAGGGGTGAAGGCTCCGAAACAGGAGTGGGACGAATCCATGTCACGATACATCCCGCCGATGATAGCCCATCAACCGGCGAATCTACTCCTGAGAATACAACCTCTACTACCTCGCCCCCGGAAAATAAAAAGAATGATCGCCAGGAACTCACAGATGGGAGAACCACGACTTGGCTCAAGCTGCGTACCGGTCCCGGCACCGACTACCCTAAAGTAGCGCTTCTCCCACCTCGAACCCAGGTGGCAATCTTAGGGCGGCAAAAAAAATGGTTACATATCGCTACTCTGGTCAAGGGCGAATCAGTCGAAGGCTGGAGCCATATGGACTTTATTCGATTATCCCCCAAGCGTGAAGATAACCGCATCGTCCCATGAGCAGGCTGTCAGCCTATCACCTTGCTAAGTGCTACCAATCCCGCTGGGTAGTCAAGGATGTTTCTTTAGAGATTTCAAGCAGCCAGATCGTAGGCATCTTAGGTCCTAATGGCGCGGGTAAAACAACATGTTTCTACATGCTAGTTGGCTTAATTTCAGCCGACAGGGGTCTTATTTCTCTAGACCATCGCGATATCACGCATTATCCCATTCATCGCCGTGCTCGACTAGGGATCAGTTATCTTCCCCAAGAAGCTTCGGTTTTCCGCAAGCTGACAGTAGCTGAAAATATTATGGCCATTGTAGAAACTCGACGAAATCTTACAAAACCGGATCGTAAATGCCTTGTGAGCCAGTTACTGCGCGAGCTAAATATCACCCATATAAAAAATACCTTGGGCATGAGTCTCTCAGGCGGAGAGCGGCGGCGTGTTGAAATTGCCCGCGCGTTGGCGGTGGAACCACAGTTTATACTTCTAGACGAACCTTTTGCTGGCGTTGATCCTATTTCAGTACTCGATATTCAGGGTATTATCAGGCACTTAGCAGAACGGGGGATTGGTGTTTTGATTACCGATCACAACGTCCGGGAAACCTTAGGAATATGCCAATATGCTTATATTGTTAATGAAGGTGAAGTGATTGCTAAAGGTAAACCCCAGGAAATTCTTGATAATGAACAAGTAAAGGAAGTGTATTTGGGGTACAATTTTTATCTTTAACCCTTAATTATGGCATGTTTTTTGTCATCTGATTAGTTGTAATATAATGGCAGGCAAATCTCAGGCATGAAAACATCTCTTCAGTTACGCCTTGGGCAACAACTGACGATGACGCCCCAGTTGCAGCAAGCTATTCGTCTGTTGCAACTTTCAACCTTGGAACTACAAACCGAGATCCAGCAGGCATTAGAGTCTAATCCTCTGCTTGAGCAGAACGAAGAGGGGCAGGAGCCTTTAGAAGCCGATGGCTTAAAGAACGAAGCCCTTGATTCTGAAGGCAGTGAGTTAACTACTTCACTGGCGCAAGAGACAATCCCAGAGGAATTACCGGTAGACACGAGCTGGAACGATATCTATGACAGTTTACCGTTGCCGGCTGCCTCTGGAAACGAATCTTCACCTGATCTAGAAAACCAAGACAAGGGGGGAGAAACCCTGCAAGAGCACTTGCTATGGCAGGCGCATTTGGCTATCACCAACGAGAAAGATTTTGTCATTGCGGCCACTATCATCGATTCGATTAATGAAGAAGGCTATCTATGCAGTACCTTTGAAGAAATACAAGAAAGTCTAGGAAAGGACATAGAGGTAGAACTTGATGAGATCGAAGTCATATTACACCAGATACAAAACTTCGAGCCTTCTGGAGTTGGCGCACGTGACTTAGCTGAGTGTCTGTTGTTACAACTGAAACAATATCCTCCCACCACCCCTTGGCTAAAAGAAGCCAAGCTGCTCCTGTCCCAACATCTCATAACTCTGGGAAAACGGGACTATATGCAATTGATGCGGGTGATGAAACTATTAGAACAAGAACTACAAGCCGTTATCCATTTAATCCAATCGCTCAATCCACGGCCAGGCCATCAAATACAGCCGAGTAAAACCGAATACGTTGTGCCTGATATCTATGTCACTAAACACAAAGGCTGTTGGCAAGTCGAACTTAACCCCGATACCGCCCCACGCTTACGGGTCAATAGCCAGTATGCTAGTCTTATCAAACGAGCCGACGATAGTCTCGCTAATAGTTATCTCAAAAACCAACTCCAAGAGGCCCGCTGGTTTCTTAAAAGCCTGCATAGCCGCAATGAAACCTTACTTAAAGTCACCTGTTGTATTGTTGAGCGACAGCAGGGTTTCTTGGAACACGGCGAAGAAGCCATGCGTCCTTTAGTGTTACACGATATTGCAGAAGCAGTCTCCATGCATGAATCCACGATTTCTCGAGTCACCACTAACAAATACATGCATACTCCACGGGGAATATATGAACTAAAATACTTTTTTTCCAGCCATGTGGCTACCAGTAGTGGAGGAGAATGTTCCGCAACGGCCATCCGTGCTCTTATCAAGAAATTAATAGCCGCGGAAAAACCTCGCCAACCTCTAAGCGATAGTAAAATCGCCCAAATCTTGGCCGAACAAGGCATTAAAGTGGCGCGGCGTACTATTGCCAAATATCGGGAAAATCTAAGCATACCCCCTTCCAACGAGCGAAAACGCTTGATCTAGATAACGGCAAACAAAATAGGGAGCAGCCCATGCAAGTAAATATCACTGGCAACCGCATTGAAATTACGCAAGCGCTACGCAGCTATATAGAAAATAAGTGCGAGCGTTTAGAACGTCACTTTGACCAATTGATTCATCTTCATATAGTCCTCAGTGTTGAAAAAATGAGGCAGAAAGCGGAGGCAACCCTGCATCTTAGTGGTGCCAATGTGGTCGCTTCTGCTGAGGACGAAGATATGTATGCAGCCATAGATGATCTGACCGACAAACTAGATCGGCAAATAAAAAAGCACCGGGAAAAGCTAACCGACCATCGCCGTAGCGAGGGAATAATGAAAAAACAGCAACAAGGATAGGCAAACCAAGGTTATGCAAATTACCAAGCTCCTTGGCTCCGATCAAGTTGCCGTCGGCACCCTTGCTAGCAGCAAAAAACGGGTTCTAGAACGGCTCAGTGAACTGCTCGCCCGAGGCGCGGATAACCTGAATGCAACGGATATCTTCGACTGCCTGCTTGCTAGGGAACGTCTTGGCAGCACAGGTCTAGGACATGGAATCGCCATCCCCCATGCCCGCATGAAAGGTAATCAACACACTTTAGCGGCTTTGATCTGCTTAGACCAGGGAATTGATTTCGATGCCGTGGATGAACAACCGGTAGATATATTCTGTGCTCTGTTGGTACCTGAAGAGTCAACACAAATCCATGTGCAATTGCTCGCCCGGCTAGCAGAAATGTTTCGTGATCCGGAGCTATGCGCATATCTGCGAGAAGCTAAAGACCCAAATGTTCTCCTGGAAACTCTGAGAGAATGGGAACGGAACTTCGCCCCCTCGAATGTTGCTACAAAGTGAGATTGCAGGGCGTGAGCGACCCTAATGAAAACAAAATGACAAGCCATGGCGTACTGCTCGTAATATTTGACTGCGGCGTTCTATTAACGGGGGAAAACAGTGTTGGTAAAAGCAGCCTAGCGTTAGAATTAATCAGACGGGGGCATCGTTTAATAGCAGACGATGCTCCCCTCTTTCAGCGCACGGCGGCAGCCCGATTAGTGGGTAGTTGCCCCCACCTATTGCAAGATTTTCTTGCTGTACCTGGCTTAGGCGCCATCAATATTCGTGCTATCTATGGCGATCAAACCATTGCCGCGCAGCACCTTCTTGATCTCGTCATCCATCTTATCCCTAGCAAACCCATCGAGCCCCTCACCCGCAACCTAGGCCAATGGGAGCAGTTAAACGTGAAGGTACCTGAGATCACCCTGCCCCTAATGGACACTATGCAGCCAGCCACGGTGATAGAAACGGCAGTCCAAGATCATCAGTTACGGATTAAAGGTTACGATGCATTACTTGAGCTACAGCAGCGGCAACAGGAGCTGCTTAACCCCCTCTCACCCAGGTAAAAGTAAGGAGTGCCTTGGGAGCCTGATCATTTAATGCAAGAGGACTGGCAAAATACTCATGAAATTGCATATTATCAGTGGTGTATCGGGATCAGGCAAAAGCATCGCCCTCCATGCCTTAGAAGATCGGGATTACTATTGCATTGATAACCTGCCTATCTACCTTCTTCCCACTTTTGCCAAAAGAATGCAGCGGGACGCTCGTCAACTCCGTGCCGCTATCGGTATTGATGCCCGCAATCTCCCCCAAGAATTACGACAGTTTCCGCAGATCCTAGAGGAAATAGAAAGAGCTGGAGTCCACTGTCATATCATTTTTCTTGATGCCAGTGATACGACACTTCTTAAACGCTTTAGCGAAACCCGTCGCAAACATCCATTAAGCCATATTCCCCTAGCCGAGGCAATCCACTGTGAGCGGGCTCTATTAGGGACCATTGCTGAAAAGGCCGATCTCAGGATCGACACCACCTGTACCACGATACATCAGCTCCGAGACTTAATTAGCGAACGAATCGGCGATGATGCGCGTCCAGGGATGTCCCTATTGTTCCAATCTTTTGGCTATAAACATGGGGTTCCCCTCGACGCTGATTTTGTGTTTGATGTTCGCTGCCTTCCCAACCCCCATTGGGAACCCCATTTACGTCCCTTAAGTGGTCGTGACTCAGAAGTAATTGCCTACCTCAAGCGTCATGAGACAGTCACCCAAATGCAGCAGGACTTGATTACCTTCCTGCAACATTGGCTGCAACGGTTTCAAAACACCAATCGCAGTTACTTGACTGTTGCTATCGGATGTACAGGGGGGCAGCATCGTTCAGTTTATTTAGCCGAGCAGCTCAAAGCCCATTTCCACTCTCTGCATGCTCGAGTACTTTGCCGCCACCGGGAATTATCATGACTGTTGGCGTGCTAATCATCACTCACGGCAATATTGGCTCATCCCTATTAGATACGACCAATGACATGCTGGGAAGCTGTCCCCTCCAGCTCAAAATACTCCGAGTTACCCGCGCTTCTCACCCTGATGCCTTACGGCAACAAACAAAAGAGATGATAAACTGCTTAAACACGGGCCAGGGGGTTTTAATACTCACCGATATGTATGGTTCCACCCCCAGCAACATCGCCTGCTACGCAGCGGATGAGCAGCAGGTACGGGTCGTTACAGGTCTGAACTTACCGATGCTGATACGGGTACTGAATTACCCATTTTTAAGCCTCACTAAGCTAGCAGAAAAAGCAATAAGCGGCGGGCGTGAAGGAGTTTACACCTGCCTTACCACAAATGAGGGCACAGAATGACACAAAGTGAGGTGACTATTATTAATAAACTGGGGCTGCATGCCCGTGCCGCAGCTAAATTCGTCACGCTAGCATCACGCTTTAAAAGCGAGATATGTGTTCGGAAGGGGACAAAGGAGGTTAATGGAAAAAGCATCATGGGGGTAATGATGCTAGCTGCATCCCAGGGAACACGCCTGTCCATTGTCGTCTCGGGGCCCGATGAAAAGGAAGCACTTGAACAGCTGCAAGCGCTGGTCAATAAGCGATTTGGAGAGCATGAATAATCATAAATTCCATCCCCTTATTAGGGGGGAAAGCATTCCCTTAGGATCCTGCGATGACCCTTGAGCTGCACGGGATCGGCGTCTCCCGAGGCGTTGCTATCGGTAAAGTCCACATGCTTTCCCGCGATCAACCCGAGGTCAATGAGTACATCCTGCCATCGAATCTCATCGAAAGTGAAGTTCAACGGTACCAAGCGGCGCTCATTACCGCTAAGGCGCAACTACAGTCTATTCAAGAGCAAATTCCCGATAATATTTCAACGGATATAGCCGCTTTTATCAACACCCACCTGCTAATGCTCGAAGACAAGGCACTAGTTAGCGTGCCCGTGGAGCTTATACAGACCCGGCACTGCAATGCTGAATGGGCGCTCAAACTACAGCGTGACGCTCTAGTTAGCGTTTTTGATGAAATGGACGACTCTTATCTTCGCACTCGCAAAAATGATGTAGACCACGTTGTTAATCGTATTCTACGCACACTTACTAATCAGGAGAGCCCCTACCATGAAGCCCTTGGTAGCCGCCTTAAAGGATATATCTTACTTGCCGACGACTTAACCCCGGCAGATATTGTCTTGATGCAGCAGCAACAAGTGGGTGGATTTGCAACCGAGCATGGCGGCGCTAATTCCCATACCAGTATTCTTGCCCGCAGCCTGGGTATTCCTGCTATCGTTGGCCTGCGCGGGGCTCGCCGCTATGTCCAGGATGATGAATTACTCATTATTGATGGTGGACAAGGAATCTTGCTTGCAGGAGTCGATGATCCTCTTATTAAGAAATTTCAGGAGAGGCGGGCCGATCAACAACGCCGGCTGGCGGCTCTAGCAGCATTCCGGGGTCGGCCTGCGGTTACCCTTGAAGGACAACTCATTACACTGGAGGCTAACATTGAATTACCGGAAGATTTACCTCTCGTAACCGATTCTGGCGCCGAAGGAATCGGCCTCTATCGCACTGAATTTTTATACATGAATCGTACCGCCCCTCCCGACGAAGAGGAGCAGCTAAAAGCCTACACGCGGGTGGTGGAAGCCCTGGGGGGTGCTCCGGTAACCATTCGCACGGTCGATCTTGGTGCTGACAAGACGGTAGACGGAAGCTATAGCAATGCCTCAGTTGCCACTAACCCCGCCTTAGGACTACGTGCTATTCGCCTATGCCTACGAAAACCGGGGCTATTTCGCCCTCAGTTACGGGCCATTCTCCGAGCCTCGGCACGAGGTCCCGTGCGGTTGCTATTGCCGATGATCTGCACCCTCCAGGAACTAACCCAGGTTATGGCATTGTTAGAGGACTGCAAACGGGAACTGAAACGCCAAGGACTGAAATACGACCCCGCCTTGCCGGTGGGTGCTATGATTGAAGTTCCCGCTACGGCTATCTGTGCTGAGGTTTTTGCTCGCCATCTGGATTTCCTTTCCATTGGCACCAATGATCTCACTCAATATACACTTGCTATTGACCGTATTGATGATGAGGTGAACTACCTCTATAGTCCCTTACACCCAGCAGTCTTACATCTCATTCATCGCACTATCGCTGCCGGAGAGAAAACAGGCACGGCAGTCGCCATGTGTGGGGAAATGGCGGGAGATATTCACTATACTCGGCTGCTGTTGGCGTTGGGGCTGCGGGATTTTAGTATGCACCCCGCTTCCCTACTAGAAGTCAAACAGGTGATCACCGAAAGCGATCAGCGAAAGCTAACGGGATTAGCTCAGCAGATTTTAGAGTGCTGCGATCTTTCGGAAATGCAAGCGCTATTAGAACAAATTAATGAAGGTCTACCCCATTAATTTTTCTTGAAATTAAGAATTTCTCTCTTCCAATCCATCGAACTGACTCCTCCAAATTTTTGCTCTGCTTAAGCTACAACAGTGTCCAGCTCCTCCCTTCCCTCGGTAGAATACAAAGTACTTCAAACCAGTTTTCTCTATCCTCATTAATTCAATACGAGGAGTTATTCATGCTGCAACCCACCTCCCCGGAAAGGGGGAATGAGTATTTAAACGCCCTGGCGGCGGCACTTGAGAGCGGTCGCATGGTGCGCCTACGGCGCCTGCTCAGCAGCTTGCATCCTGCTGAAGTGGCTCATTTATTAGAGTCATTGCCACCTTCAACCCGGCTTTTAGCCTGGCGGCTCGTGGGCACCGAGCATCAAGGCGTAGTTTTAAGCTATGTTGGCGACGAGGTGCGTTCCGATCTCATGGACAATATTGCGGTAGAAGATCTGGCTTCGCTGACGGAGAACTTGGACCCCGACGATTTGGCTAACATTCTCCGGGAGCTGCCCGAAGCCGCGATCGAGCAGATTTTACATACCA
The DNA here is from genome assembly GCF_000012805.1 of Nitrosococcus oceani ATCC 19707. Classification (GTDB taxonomy): domain Bacteria; phylum Pseudomonadota; class Gammaproteobacteria; order Nitrosococcales; family Nitrosococcaceae; genus Nitrosococcus; species Nitrosococcus oceani. The sequence continues at coordinate 3,173,601 of NC_007484.1, forward strand.
TGGATGCTCAGAATCGGCGCCGCTTGGAGACCGTGCTTTCCTATCCGGAAGATACCGCCGGTGGTCTCATGAACACCGACACCATCACCGTTCGCGCTGATGTCACCCTAGACGTTGTTCATCGCTACCTGCGCCTCCTAGGAACACTTCCAGACACCACGGACAGTTTGTTCGTCGTGGACCGGGAAGATAAATACCAGGGAATATTACGACTTACCACTCTGCTAACGCGAAAATGGGAGCTGACAGTAACGGAAGTCATGTCCCATGGCGTAGAAAGTATTCCTGCCTCGTTGCCTACCGTTGAGGTCGCCCAACGCTTCGAAAAAAGGGATTTAATTTCAGCTCCTGTTGTAGATGAGGAGGGGAAATTACTAGGCCGGATCACCATTGATGACGTGGTTGACGTGATTCGAGACGAGGCAGATCGCTCCTTGATGAATATGGCCGGGCTTGCCGAGGATGAGGATACCTTTGCCCCAGTATTAATTAGTCTACGGCAGCGTTCCCTCTGGTTGGGGATTAACCTGATGACTGCTTTCCTTGCAGCCTGGGTCATTGGACTGTTTGAGGCAACAATTCAGAAGCAAGTGGCCCTGGCGGTACTAATGCCTATCGTGGCCAGCATGGGAGGCATTGCAGGCAGTCAAACGCTCACCTTGATCATCCGCGCCACTGCCCTTGGCTATCTTAATCAAAGCAATACCCGCTGGCTTTTAGGTAAAGAATTAGCCTTGGGCGCCCTTAATGGGCTCCTTTGGGCGGTGGTAATAGGAGTAGTCTCTGCCATCTGGTTTAAAGGAATTGGGTTAGGTATTTTGATTGGGGCCGCCATCATTATCAATCTAATTTTTGCTGCCCTTTCAGGGGTTGTTATCCCAATTTTTTTACGGCGGATAGGAGCTGATCCAGCCTTAGCCGGTGGTGTGCTGCTCACTACCATCACCGATGTGGTAGGGTTTATGGCCTTTCTAGGGTTTGCGACGCTCTATTTGGTTTGATTAAGAACAGTCTAATCGAGGGTAATGATAGCGCTAGAAAGCCCCCCGGCCTTCGCCTATTTGCGGGCCTTCTACCCCCCTTTCCTAGCCTGAAGGCGGTACGGAACCCATGGCGCCATTCAGGCCAGGAAAGTTAAAGGATCAATGTTGCCCATGAGAAAAAGAAGGCGCCATCCAAGCCCCTATTCCCTCCTCAAGCCCTTGCAAGATGCGCAAGATCAGTCCGAATAGCCTCTACCGAGTGCTTAAATTGCTCTTGTTCTTCTTCGGTCAGGGGCAATTCTACGATACGCTCTAAACCGTCCCCCCCCAGGACACTGGGAACGCCCATCGCCACTTCATTTTCACCATACTCGCCTTGCAAGATCGCCACACAGGGCAGGATACGCTTGCGGTTATGGCGAATTGCATCGACCATCCCCGCAATAGCTGCTGCTGGTGCATCGTAGGCGCTGCTGGTCTGCCGCAAACGGAGAATTTCAAAGCCTCCATGGCGAGTTCGCTCAATAATTTTTTCAATGACCTGTTGGTCAAGAAAATGGGTCAAGGGTATTCCGCTGATAGTTGTATAGCGAATAAGCGGCAACATCGTATCCCCATGCCCGCCTAGTACCATCGCCGAAATGTCTTTAACTGATAAACCCGTCTCGCCGGCAATAAAACTAGCCATTCGTGCCGAATCCAATACACCTGCTTGGCCAAATACCCGTGCTCGATCCCAACCACAGTGACGCCAGGCATGATAGGTCAGCACATCCACGGGATTAGTCACAATCATCACTAAAGATTGAGGGGCAAAACGCATCACGTTATTCATGATGTCGGTAATAATGGGAAGATTAGAATCCAAAACATCAGAACGGGACATCCCCGGTTTTCTCGGCTTACCCGCCGTAATGACGACTAAATCCGAGTCTGCAATTAATTCATAGTTGGTCGAGCCCGTTACCCGAGCATCAAAATCAAATAAAGGCGCTGATTGCTGAATATCCAAGGCAGCCCCTTGAGCAACTCCCTCCTGCGCATCGAGTAGCACCAATTCTCGGCAAAGCTCATTTTTGACAAGGAACTGAGCCGTTGCTTCACCTACCCGACCCGCGCCCACAATGGTGATTTTTTTTATCGCCATGATCTATTCCTCCATTTCGGCTAATTAAATTAGATCAAATTCTAGTCCTTGGACAGGCTCCTGTCCGAGTAAATGCCGATCTGCTTTTGTTATTGGTACAATAACTAATCATTATAAATAGCGTAGATCTTTCATTTCCATGATGTCCAACCTTTATTTAGTCCGGCACACCAGTCGCTGGACTTTCCCCTGATTCATGCAAACGAAAACCCCTACGCCCCCCTATTGGCGTCTCTCCGGATTCTATTTGTTCTACTTTGCGACCCTAGGCGCACTGCTCCCCTATTGGGGCCTCTACTTGCAGTCTCTAGGATTTGCTCCCCAAAAAATCGGCGAACTCATGGCCCTGCTTATGGCGACTAGGGTTTTAGCGCCTAATATCTGGGGCTATATAGCCGATCATAGCGGCAAGCGCATGATTATTGTCCGTATGGCCTCTTTACTGGCTGCCCTTGCCTTCAGCGCGGTGTACCTAAATCACGATTACTGGACTCTAGCAGGGATAATGGTGATCTTTAGTTTCTTCTGGAATGGAACTTTAGCCCAAGTTGAAGTCACTACCCTAACTCATCTTGGAAAGAAAACCCACCACTACAGCCGGATTCGCCTCTGGGGTTCGGTGGGCTTTATCCTCAGCGTGGCACTGCTTGGCGCTACCTTAGATCGTACGAGCATAGATCTTTTACCGACCGTAATTTTGATCTTAATGACTAGTATTTGGTTAATGAGCCTTACAGTGCCAGAAAGTAATATAAATCTCCCTCGCAAAGACTGCGGCTCCTTGTGGGGAGTGTTGCAAAAACCGGAAGTTCTGACTTTCTTCGCGGCGACTTTCCTGATGCAAGCTAGCCATGGTCCCTATTACACTTTCTATACTATATATATGGAAGGGTACGGTTACAGCCGTAGCCTCATTGGTTACTTATGGGCCCTAGGAGTCATCGCCGAGGTAGGATTATTTCTTACCATGCATCGTTTGCTGCCAACATTAGGAGTTCGCTGGATGCTGCTCGGGAGCTTGCTGCTTGCAAGTCTCCGTTGGCTGCTAGTGGGCTTGTTCCCCACCCAATTTTCTTTGATGGTCTTTGCACAACTCTTGCATGCCGCCACTTTCGGTTCTTTCCATGCTGCGGCCATCGACTGGATTCACCACCGTTTTACTGGTATTCACCAAGGCCGGGGGCAAGCTCTTTACAGCAGCCTTGGCTTCGGTGCGGGGGGAGCCTTTGGAAGTTTTTACAGTGGTCAGCTATGGGCCATGGAACCTCGCAGCGCCTATCTAGCTGCCGCCGTCATTGGAATTGCCGCCTTTTGCCTCGCCTATCCCACCATTAACCGTCCGCCAAGATAGGTCGAACGCATAAAAAAAGGGCGGAGTTTAGCCCGCCCTTTTTTCCTCTAGTACTGCTATCCAAAATTCCCTATGCCTTAGGGATTAAGGATAAGGGTCAATTAATACTTAATTAACCCTGGGGTCCAGTTCCCCACTAGCATAACGCTTGAACATGGCTTCCAAGGAAAGTGGTTTAATCTTGGAAGCATGGCCGGCACAACCAAAAGCTTCAAAACGGGCCTGGCAGATATCCTTCATAGCCGCCGTTGATGCCTTAAGGTATTTGCGGGGATCGAAGTTTTTCGGATTCTCAGCTAAATTCTTGCGGATAGCACCGGTTGCTGCAAGGCGCAGATCCGTATCCACATTAACCTTTCGTACTCCATGCCGGATTCCCTCTTGAATTTCTTTTACAGGCACACCGTAAGTTTCACCGATATCACCGCCAAACTCATGGATGATCTTCAACCAGTCCTGGGGCACGGAGCTGGAGCCATGCATTACCAGATGAGTATCAGGAATACGGGCGTGAATTTCCTTGATCCGCCCAATGGCTAAAATATCACCGGTTGGTGGGCGGGTAAATTTGTAGGCCCCATGGCTGGTACCAATGGCAATAGCTAAAGCATCTACTTTCGTTTTCTTAACAAAATCCGCAGCTTCCTCGGGATTGGTAAGTAATTGATCGTGGCTAAGCTGGCCTTCGGCGCCCGATCCATCTTCCTCGCCCGCCATACCAGTTTCCAGAGAACCCAGACAACCCAACTCGCCCTCCACGGAAACTCCACCGGCGCGGGCCATATCCACCACCTGCCGGGTTACATTGACATTGTATTCGTAACTTGACGGAGTTTTCATATCTGCCATCAACGAACCATCCATCATCACCGAAGTAAAACCAGACTGGATGGAACGCAGGCAAACCGCGGGCTCCGCTCCGTGATCCTGATGCATGCAAATTGGAATATGGGGATATTGCTCCACCGCCGCCTCAATCAAATGGCGTAAGAACGGCTCGCCGGCATAAGAGCGGGCACCTGCTGAAGCCTGCATGATCGCAGGACTATCGACGGCATCGGCCGCTTGCATGATTGAGTGAACCTGCTCCATATTATTGACGTTAAAGGCGGGAATACCAAAGCTATGTTCCGCGGCATAGTCAAGCAATTGACGCAATGTTATTAAGGCCATATTTTTGTCCTCATACAGTTAGCAACATGATCTGATTTTAAATGACGATTTTTATTAATATTCTTTTAAGGGTAGACATCTTTCTTTAAAAGACTATTTTATAGATAGTTTGAATAATTTTTAACCGCCGATAGAACAAGGCTATCACTTTTTTAATTTGTGTCCCCAGGTTCCACCATATTACCGACCTGGACAACTTTCAGCGCATTAGTTCCCCCCTGCACACCCGTGAGATCACCCTTGGTAATGATGACCCAGTCTCCGTCCCGTACCGCTCCTCGGCGTTGTAATTCACCGATTGCTTCACGGTGGATGAGTACATGATCGGAAGAATCCATAGTAAAACTTACCGGGCAAACCCCGCGATATAGGGTTACCTTTCTACGCGTCTCCACATGCCGCGTCAAGGCATAAATGGGGATGGCAGAACTGATACGGGACATCCATAGAGGGGTAGAGCCGGACTCGGTAAGCGCTGCGATTGCCTTGATATCAGAATGATTAGCCAAATACATGGCGGCCATCGCAATCCCCTCATCCACCCGGCTAAAATGGGTACTAATACGATGGCTAGAGACGGTGATTTGATACTGCTTCTCCGCTTCACGGCAAATCCGGTCCATTGCTGCAACCGCTTTACCTGGAAAATCGCCTGATGCCGTTTCGGCTGATAGCATCACCGCATCCGTGCCATCTAAAACCGCATTAGCAACATCAAACACTTCAGCCCGGGTGGGAATGGGGTTTTTAATCATCGTTTCCATCATCTGGGTTGCCGTAATCACAACCCTATTCATTTTTCGCGCTAAATGAATGATGTTTTTCTGCACTGGCGGCAAAGCCGCGTCTCCAATTTCAACGCCAAGATCTCCCCGTGCCACCATAACCGCCTCAGAGGCGGCAATCATTTCTTCCAAAGACTCCAAGGCTTCAGCGCGCTCGATTTTCGCCACAATTCCGCCTCTTCCGCCAGCCATGTGAAATAACTCCCGGGCCTCATTTAAATCAGCAGCACTGCGAGGAAAAGAGACTGCTAAATAATCGGCCTGCATCTCAGCGGCACATCGGATATCTTGACGATCTTTAGTAGTCAGCGCTTTGGCCGAAAGCCCCCCTCCTTGGCGGTTAATACCTTTGTTGTTTAACAAAACACCGCCAATCACTACGCGGCAAACGATCTTTGGGCCTATGACCTCTTCAACCCACAGGACAATCCGGCCATCGTCTAGGAGCAAGGTATCGCCCCGGTTGACATCATTCACCAACGCTTTGTAGGCGACCCCTACTTGGTTTTCATCACCCGCAGTCTCCGGCAAGCTAACGTCTAGGATAAAATGGGCCTTATCCTCCAAATTTGCTTTACCGGCCTTGAACTTGGCAATACGGATTTTTGGCCCTTGTAAATCGGCCAGTACGCCTACCTGCCGCCCATAGGCTTGGGCCCGATTCCGTAGAATTTCTGCCCGCTCCCGGTGTAATTCATGGGAGCCGTGGGAAAAATTCAAACGTACCACATCCACTCCAGCTTCGATAATCTGGTCTAAGATCTTCGGATCATCTGTTGCTGGACCTAGGGTTGCGACGATTTTAGTTCGTCTTTGCATAGCTTTTACGAGGTCCTCCCCGATATTGTTCGCAACCGAGCAAAATCCTCGAGGGTGCTAAAAATAACACGCTGGTTATTGGCTGGCCCGTTCTTCAAGAATAGCAACCGCGGGCAGTTGCTTTCCCTCCAGAAACTCCAAAAAAGCCCCTCCACCCGTGGAAATATAAGAGACCTGATCGCCCACTCCATATTTTGCTACAGCTGCTAAAGTATCGCCGCCACCCGCGATGGAAAAGGCGGGGCTTTCAGCAATTGCCAATGCCAGAGCCTTGGTGCCTTCCCCGAATTGATCGAACTCAAATACGCCCACCGGGCCATTCCAGACGATGGTCCCCGCACCCTTCAATATTTCTGCAAAATGCTTCGAAGTCTCAGGCCCGATATCAAAAATCATGTCTTCATCCGTAACCTTGCCTATCCGCTTAAGGACGGCCTCTGCGTTCTCGGAAAATTCCTGACCGCAAACCACATCCACCGGCAGTGGGATATCCCCTCCTCCTTCCTGCGCCGCGGTTCTAAGTTGCTTGGCAGTCCCAACTAAATCCGCTTCATAAAGAGATTTACCCACATTGTAATCCGCGGCTGCAATAAAGGTATTAGCGATGCCGCCACCTACAATCAACTGATCCACCACCTGGGATAGGCTTTCCAGTACGGTTAATTTGGTGGAGACCTTGGAACCGCCCACAATAGCCACTAAAGGCCGGGCAGGATTTTCCAAAGCCTTACCTAAAGCCTCTAGTTCCCCCGCCAGTAAAGGTCCCGCGCAGGCAACTGGGGCATACTTTGCCACCCCATGGGTTGAGGCTTGAGCCCGGTGGGCGCTGCCAAAGGCATCCATCACATAAATATCACAAAGGGCCGCCATCTTTTTGGCTAGAGCCTCATCGTTCTTTTTCTCTCCCCGGTTAAACCGGACATTTTCGCATAACACGAGCTGACCCTTCTCAACCGCCATCCCCTCCAGCCAATCCGGAGCCAAACGAACTTCCTGTCCTAATAGGTGAGATAAATATCCCGCTACTGGAGCCAGAGAAAAAGCAGCATCGAATTCCCCTTCGGTAGGACGGCCAAGGTGGGACATCACCATGACCTTAGCCCCCGCCTGCATCGCCTGTTGAATCGAGGGCAACGATGCCCGGATACGGGTATCATCGGTAATCTCACCATTTTTCAAGGGTACATTAAGGTCTTCACGGATAAGAACGCGCTTCCCGGCAAGATCCAGCTCGGACATCTTTAAAATAGGCATGGAACTTACTCCTTCAGTAGAGCTCTTTTCATCTAAAGACGAGCCGTCCGCCTAGGTAGACTAAAAGCAGGCGCCTCTCGCTTTACAATGGGATGAAAAAGGTTAGGGCCGCCCGTCCAACAAGCGGCCCCACATCCCGCTATCCTGCTTTACTTGGCATTCATTAGGGCCACAGTGGCATCCAACATGCGATTGGAGAAGCCCCATTCATTGTCATACCACGCCAAAACTTTGACCAAATTGCCTTCCATTACCTTGGTCAAGCTAGCCTCATAAACAGAAGATGAAGGATCATGATTGAAGTCCATGGAGACAAGCGGTTTGTCATTGTAAGCAAGCACCCCCTGCAAGTCACCCTCAGAGGCTTCTCGCATCATCCCGTCAACGTTTTCTTTGGTGGTATTGCGGGAGGCCACGAAAGTAAGATCCACTAGGGAAACGTTGATGGTCGGTACTCGAATCGCAAAACCATCCAGCTTGCCATTAAGTTCCGGCAATACTAGCCCAACCGCTGCGGCTGCACCCGTTTTGGTGGGGATCATCGACTGAGTGGCGGACCGGGCCCGGCGAAGATCCGTATGATAAACGTCCGTCAGTACCTGATCGTTGGTATAGGAGTGGACTGTCGTCATCAAACCATGCTCAACCCCAATATTATCTTGGAGCACCTTTACCAGCGGTGCCAAGCAATTGGTGGTACAAGAGGCGTTGGAAATGACAGTATGGGAAGCTTTTAGAGAATCATGATTGACACCGTAGACAATAGTGGCGTCAACGTCCCCGCCCCCCGGGGCCGAAATAATTACTTTTTTAGCCCCCGCTTGAAGGTGGGCTGAGGCTTTTCCCTTGCTAGTGAATAACCCCGTACATTCGTGCACTACATCCACGCCTAGTTGATCCCAGGGTAATTTAGCCGGGTCCCTTTCGGCCAGCACACGAATTTTGTCACCATTGACGATCAAGTAGTCGCCATCGACGGAAACCTCTCCCGGAAATTTACCGTGTACAGTGTCATACTGGGTTAAATAGGCATTGGTATTAGCATCTCCTAGATCGTTAATGGCAACAATCTGGATCTCGCTGTTGCGGTTATGCTCATACAAAGCCCGCAAAACATTGCGGCCAATACGACCGTAACCATTAATTGCGACTTTAATCGCCATGGCTCTATCTCCATTGTTTCAAAAAATTACGCTAGCGCTGCAGGAAATGACCTAACTACTTTTCCAGACAGCAAAATGACTAAATAGAAAAAACTTACTCGTTTAAGAAACCATATCTTCGGCGATCTTAGCCAAATTCTCCGCAGTCAGGCCAAAATGCCGGAATACATCCTCAGCTGGAGCTGATTCTCCAAAGGTATCAATGCCTAATACTTTACCCTCAAGCCCCACATACTTCCGCCAGTAATCGGTGATTCCCGCTTCCACCGCCACGCGAGCCCGCACTTCAGGGGGCAGAATCGCTTCCCGGTAGGCTTTACTCTGAGCATCGAAGACATCCGTGCAAGGCATAGAAACTACCCGCGCCTGGACACCCTTGCTTCCCAAAGTTTCAGCCGCTTCCATCGCCAGCGCCACTTCGGAACCGGTAGCCACTATAATGACATCGGGCTTACCCTCCGTATCGCGCAGGATATAGCCACCGCGGCGGATATTTTCAATTTGCTCAGGAGTTCGCTCCTGGGGAGGCAACCCCTGGCGGGAAAATAGCAAGGACGTTGGCCCCTCTTGACGCTCAATAGCCGCTCTCCAAGCAACCAGGCTTTCTACCGCATCACAGGGGCGCCATACTGACATACGGGGAATATAGCGCAAGGTCGCCGCTTGCTCTACCGCTTGGTGAGTAGGCCCATCTTCACCTAATCCGATAGAATCATGGGTATAGACAAAAATACTTTGCACCCCCATGAGCGCAGCCATCCGCACCGCGTTACGGGCATATTCGGAGAACATTAGAAAGGTCCCGCCATAGGGAATAAAGCCGCCATGCAGGGCAATTCCATTCATAATGGCCGACATCCCAAACTCCCGCACACCATAGTGGATGTAATTACCTTCAGGGGCAGCTTTACCGAGCACTTTTGAACCTGACCAATGGGTAAGGTTAGAGCCGGTCAAGTCCGCCGATCCTCCCAATAGCTCTGGCAAGACTGGCGCGTAAGCTTCGAGAGCATTTTGAGATGCCTTGCGAGTAGCAATTTTTTCGGCCTTGACAGCAGCCGCCTGAATAACTTCAGCGGCGGTCGTTTCCCAATTTTCAGGAAGTTTACGCTGGAGACGACGCTTAAATTCCGCTGCCAATTCTGGATAAGTAGCTTTATAGGCAGCAAACTTTTCATCCCAAGCTGCCTCCGCCGCCTTGCCTTTTTCAGCCCCATTCCAACCCTCATAAATTTCCTCTGGAATTGCAAAAGGGGGGTGAGGCCAACCTAATTTGTCACGGGTAGCCACAATCTCATCTTCTCCAAGCGGTGCCCCATGACAATCATGGCTTCCCGCTAAATTAGGAGCACCATAGCCAATCAATGTCTTACAGCAAATGAGGGTAGGTTTATCGATGACTGAGCGCGCCTCTTCAGTGGCTTGGCGCACAGCCTCTGAGTCGTGTCCATCCACATCCCGTATAACGTGCCAATCATAAGCCTCGAAACGCTTCGGCGTATCGTCGGTAAACCATCCCGCCACATCTCCATCAATGGAAATACCATTGTCGTCATAGAAAGCAACCAGCTTCCCTAATCCCCAAGTACCCGCCAAGGCGCAGGATTCATGGGAAATCCCTTCCATCAAGCAGCCATCTCCGAGGAATACATAGGTATAATGATCAACGATTTCATGACCATCTCGGTTGAACTGGCCCGCCAATACTTTCTCAGCCAGGGCCATGCCGACAGCATTACTAAGACCTTGACCCAATGGCCCGGTGGTTGTCTCAATACCAGGGGCATATCCATATTCTGGATGGCCTGGTGTCTTGGAATGAAGCTGGCGGAACTGCTTGAGATCCTCCATGCTCACGCCATAACCGCTCAAGTGGAGTAAGGAATAGAGCAGCATGGAGCCATGCCCATTGGAAAGCACGAATCGATCCCGGTCCACCCAGTGGGGATTGTTAGGATTATGCGTGAGAAAATCATTCCATAATACTTCAGCGATATCTGCCATCCCCATAGGTGCCCCAGGGTGGCCAGATTTCGCCTTTTGCACTGCGTCCATACTAAGCGCACGGATAGCATTAGCCAGTTCTCTGCGAGAAGGCATTGCTTACCTCCTAATGGTTGAATTAACTTTGTCTTAAATCTCGCTCTGACACGGAGGGTTACCCTACTGCGCTCCTTACGCCAGACAATGATTTCAAGAATTCTATAGGCCCAAGCCTTCTAAAATGCCCTTGCCCTTAACATAACGTAACGGGGCGCGATACTCTAGCAGAGAAGCGCCAAGAACGCGAAAAAATTCCTAGTTTACCTTTTTCAAAAGGCCGAGTACATCCTGCATATCATAAAGGCCAGGGGGCTTGTCACTCACCCACTGGGATGCACGCATAGCCCCCAAGGCGAAGGTCATGCGGCTTGAGGCTTTATGACTGATCTCTATCCGCTCGCCTTCGGCTGCAAATATCACGGTATGCTCACCTACAATATCACCCGCTCGCAGGGAAGAAAATCCGATACTCTCCCTCGGCCGTTCGCTCCTCAATCCTTGTCGCCCATAAATTGCGCATTGATCAAGATTCCGCCCCAGGGTTTCAGCCACTACCTCCCCCATACGTAAAGCGGTTCCTGAGGGAGAATCCACTTTATGGCGATGGTGGGCCTCGATGATTTCAATATCCACATCATCTTTCAAAACGCTGGCAGCCATTTCTAAAAGTTTTAAGCAAAGGTTAACTCCTACGCTCATGTTGGGCGCTAGCACAATGGGAATTTCGATAGCCGCCCTAGTAATCTCCTGACGCTGTTCCTTAGTAAAACCAGTTGTTCCGACTACCATCGCCTTACCTTGGTCTCGGCAAAGCACCAGATTAGCCATAGAGACTTCGGGTCGAGTGAAATCAATAAGTAAATCAAAGGCTTCCTTATTCTTACCCAAATCATCAACTAAAGGGATTTGCAAGGCGCCTACCCTGGCCACTTCTCCCGCATCGCTGCCAATCAGATGGCTATCGGGATACTCACTGGCTGCCCCCAGGGTAATTCCCTCATATTGACAAGCAGCCTGGATCAGTGAGCGTCCCATACGCCCAGCAGCGCCGCTGATAGCTACTCGTATCATGATCCTTGCTCCTAGTGACTCTTTGAATAGTTAGGTGTAAATAAAAATAACAATCCCGAGGGGGAAAGCATACTCTAAGCCGCCTCGGGGATAAGATTTACCCTGTTTTAGGAAGATAAAGGTATCAAAACTTCATGTCTTCAAAGAAGCGTTTTACCCCTTCCAACCAGGAATGATGTTTAGGACTATGTTTTTTATTTCGATTCATGGAAGCTTCGAATTTTTCCAGCAACTCCTTTTGCTCTTGGTTTAAATTCACCGGCGTTTCCACCATTACCCGGCACAGGAGATCGCCTGCCGAACCGCCGCGAACAGGCGATACACCCTTACCTCTTAAACGAAAAACCTGCCCCGACTGAGTTCCTGCAGGAATTTTTAGCTTTGCCCGGCCCGTTAAGGTCGGTACGTCTAACTCCCCGCCTAAAGCCGCAGCGACGAAACTAACCGGTACTTCGCAGTGTAAAGCATCTCCCTCTCGGGAAAAAATTGAATGGGCTTTAATTTGTACCTGAACATACAGATCACCCGGTGGACCACCGCTTTCCCCTGCTTCTCCTTCGCCGGTTAAACGGATTCGATCCCCTGTATCCACCCCAGGCGGAATCTTTACCGAGAGCGTTTTATGCTCCCGGACTCGCCCTTCGCCGCGGCATGTGGAGCAAGGAGAATCGACAATTTGACCACTACCATGGCAACGTGGGCAAGTCTGTTGCAGAGAAAAAAAGCCCTGTTGCATTCGGACCTGACCATGCCCACCGCAAGTAGGGCAAGTAATGGGTGAGGTTCCTGGCTTAGCGCCACTCCCCTCACAAGCCTTGCAGGCCACATAAGTGGGAATACGGATCTTGGCCGTGGTGCCCGCAACCGCTTCTTCCAGGGTTAAATCCAGATTATAGCGAAGATCGGCCCCCCGGTAGGCTTGCCGTCTACCGCCACGACCTGCGGCAGCTCCAAAGATATCGTTAAAAACGTCGCCGAAGATATCGCCAAAATTAGAGCCGCCCTCAAAACCATGCCCCCCGGGGCCAGCGCTTGCACCCGCCCCTACGCCAGCGTGCCCGAACTGATCATAGGCCGTACGCTTTCTCGCGTCAGAGAGAACATCGTAAGCCTCTTGAATCTCTTTAAAATGTTCCTCGGCCGCCTTGTCATCAGGATTGCGATCCGGGTGATATCTCATCGCCAGACGCCGGTAGGCCTTCTTGATTTCAGCGTCAGAGGCGTTCCGCGCAACCCCTAAAGCCTCATAGTAATCTCGCTTTGCCATTCTCCGAATTCAGCTATTCGCCTTTGCACCATCAACCTATCTTGGCACACCACACGCCTGCACTTACACTTAAGTGCACGCCGTCATGCCCCCCTCTGGGATGGCCTAATATACCAAGGCCCAGGCCCCCCGTAGATTAGCCTGAGCCCTCCTCAGTGAGTATCGTCTTAATTATGACGCCTTATTTTTGTCTTCTTTGACTTCCTCAAACTCAGCGTCTACAACATCCTCTTCCGCCGCCTTGCCTTCTTCCTTTTGAGGCTGGGGCTCTTCGGCTTGTTGCGTATAAAGGCGTTCGGCCATCTTAGCAGAAGCATCGGTCAAATCCTTGATTCGAGCCTCAATAACCTCTTTGTTATCCTCCTTCATGGCGGTCTTGAGTTCTCCAATCGTTTTCTCAATCTCGCTTTTCTCGTTGGCCTCAAGCTTATCGCCTAATTCCTCCATGGATTTTTCCGTAGCATGAATTAAGTTATCGCCTTGGTTACGGAGATCAACTAATTCCCGGAATTTGCGATCTTCTTCCACATGAGCCTCGGCATCCGAGACCATGCGCTCGATTTCACCTTCTGCCAACCCGCTGGAGGCCTTAATAACAATGGATTGCTCCTTACCCGTAGCCTTGTCTTTGGCAGAAACATTCAGGATGCCATTGGCATCGATATCGAAGGTAACCTCAATTTGGGGCATACCGCGATGAGCAGGCGGAATGCCTACTAGGTCAAAACGACCGAGGGATTTATTACCCACTGCTTGCTCCCGCTCACCCTGGAGCACATGCACGGTTACAGCCGTTTGATTATCCTCCGCGGTAGAAAACACTTGCGTTTTCCGGGTAGGAATGGTGGTATTCTTCTCAATTAGCTTGGTCATGACACCTCCCAAAGTCTCGATACCCAGAGACAGGGGCGTCACATCCAGCAACAACACTTCCTTGACCTCACCCCCCAGGACTCCCGCCTGAATAGCTGCACCCACGGCAACCGCTTCATCGGGATTGACATCTTTACGAGGCTCCTTGCCAAAGAATTCTTTAGCTGCCTCCTGCACCTTGGGCATCCGGGTTTGGCCACCCACCAAGATGACTTCGTCAATATCCGAGGCGCTGAGCTTGGCATCCTGAAGCGCAGTTTTGCAAGGTCCGATAGTGCGGTTAATCAGATCCTCCACCAACGATTCCAGCTTAGCCCGGGTGATTCGGACATTGAGATGCTTGGGACCGCTGGCATCCGCCGTGACGTAGGGTAAATTAACTTCCGTTTGTTGACTAGAAGAGAGTTCGATTTTAGCCTTTTCTGCTGCATCCTTAAGGCGCTGCATCGCTAACGGATCGCCCCGCAAGTCGATACTTTGCTCTTTCTTAAATTCCTCTGCAATATAGTCAATAATCCGTTTGTCGAAGTCCTCACCGCCAAGGAAGGTATCCCCATTGGTGGACAGCACCTCAAACTGATGCTCTCCTTCCACCTCTGCGATCTCAATAATAGAAACATCAAAAGTGCCGCCGCCTAAGTCATAGACTGCGATTTTTTGATCGCCCCGCTTTTTATCCAGGCCATAGGCCAAAGCCGCCGCCGTGGGTTCATTAATAATGCGTTTGACTTCAAGACCGGCAATCCGGCCCGCATCCTTAGTGGCTTGACGCTGGGAATCATTAAAATAAGCAGGAACCGTGATAACGGCTGCTTCTACTTCTTCGCCCAAATAGTCTTCCGCCGTTTTCTTCATTTTGCGGAGCACGTTGGCCGAGACTTCCGGTGGGGCCATTTTTTTACCCGTGGCTTCCACCCAAGCGTCTCCATTGTCGGCCTTAACAATTTTATAGGGCACCATTTTAATGTCCCGCTGCACCACTTCCTCATCAAAGCGACGGCCAATCAGGCGCTTAATCGCATAAAGCGTATTTTGAGGATTAGTGATTGCCTGCCGCTTAGCAGACTGGCCCACCAATGTTTCACCCTCTTTGGTAAAGGCCACCACCGAGGGGGTGGTCCGGTCGCCTTCCGCATTCTCAATCACCCGGGGCTTATTCCCTTCCATAAGGGCCACGCAGGAATTGGTGGTCCCTAGATCAATACCGATAATCTTTCCCATGATTACGTTACTCCAAAAACTTGGTATTCATTTTCCACCGGCGGCTGCTCCCACCGGCACCTTATGCTGTACACTACGTCTAACTATTGGGGCATACCCGCTAATTTCAAGCTTGAGTATCCACCCCTGCTGTGGTTTGTTCACCCGGTTTGGAAACTACGACCATGGCCGGACGTAACAGGCGGCCATTTAAAGCATAGCCTTTACGAACAACGGTAAGCACAGTGTCAGGGGCAGCCTCACTGCTCTCCTGGGTAGATATAGCCTGGTGAAAGTCAGGGTTAAAGGCTTCTCCTTGGGGATCAATCGTCTCAATGCCAAATCGGGCTGCAACTTCATTGAACATCTTAAGAATTAATTCAGTCCCTTCCCGCAAAGCAGTCACATTGGCATCTTCAGCCTGGGCTGCCGCTAATCCCATCTCTAGACTATCCTTAACCGGTAATAAATCCTGGGCAAATTTCTCCAAGGCATACTTGCGGCCCTTTTCCAATTCCCGTTCATGGCGCCGACGCTGATTCTCCAGCTCAGCTCGCGCGCGCAGCAACTCATTCCAATGTTCATCCGCCTTGCTGCGGGCATCCTCCAAAAGTTGCTGGACAGCCTCCAGCTCAGCAGTCTCGGGGGCTGCCTCCTGGATTTGCTCGCCGCCCTCGGCTCGCGTCTGGGATTCTACCGGATCTTCCGGCCGTTCAGACGCGACATTAGTCTCCGGAATAGTTCTCTCTTCGTTGGCCATACCGATATTCTCCAAAATTGCTAGAGGCTTCTACCTAAAACCACAACAGTTGGGGATTGTTTACTTTGAATTCAAGGCCGCACCCAACAACCGGGCTGTGGCATCTACTAGAGAAATTACCTGCTCATAATTCATCCGAGTGGGACCAATCACGCCAAGCACGCCCAATGCCCCTTCGGAAGAGCCATAACGGGCGGTAACTACACTGCAATTGTCAAAGACTTGGTAGCCTGATTCTTCACCAATAAAAATTTGTATCCCCCCGGCATTCAGGCACTGATCAAGTAAGTGCAAAATATCCTGTTTCTCATTGAAGGCATCAAACAATAGGCGCAAGCATTCTTTATCCGATAAATCTAAATAGTCCAATAAATTGGTCTGCCCTGCTACTACGCAATCTTCCGTTTCTTCTCCAGGAATAAATGCCTGTTTAGCAATTTCCAACGCCGTTTGCATGATTCGGTCCATATCTTCACGTACTTCACCCATCTCAGCCAGGAGACGGCTACGAACAGCATGAAGATCCTTGCCTTTAAACATGGCGTTAAGATAGTTGGCCGCCTGCTGCAATTCCGCAGGGGAATAGGAGCGACCGGGATGAATAATGCGGTTTTGCACTTCTTGCTCATTCAACACTAGAATTGCCAACACGCGATTTTCTGATAGAGGCAAGAATTCCACCTGACGCAGGGCTCGGCACTCTCGCCGCGGCAACATGACTACCCCCGCAAAGCGGCTGATTTCAGACAGTAAATGGGAAGCCGTAGTCAGCAAGGCTCGAGGCTCCGCTTCAACATCAAACTGGATCTCTAGCTCGCGAATGGCGGTTACCCCTAATTGCTTAGGCCTCAGCAAAGCATCAATAAAGAAGCGATAACCTTGAACCGTCGGCACTCTACCCGCTGAAGTGTGGGGAGAAAAGACCAGTCCCAATTCTTCCAGATCGGCCATGACATTACGAATAGTCGCGGGACTAAGGTCCAACTGACTCTCTCGAGACAAAGTCCGGGAACCCACGGGTTCCCCATCACGAATATAGCACTCCACCATGGCCTTGAGCAGGTGTTGAGAACGCTCGTTTAATACCAGTGAGTTGTTGAATTGCGCCATGAACTAGATAACACCTTGGAGTTAAATAATGAATGTTGCATGATTCCTGAGCGAGTCCGCGAATCGATGTGCCTTGCGCAGGAGCCCCGTGAAAGTTAGCCCCCGGCAGCTAACTCACCCAGCAGGGTTAGCTGCTGCTTCGAGGCATGAGAACTTCAGTCAAATTAGAAGCTCCATGATGCCAGCGCTCATGCTTATAGCAAGTTAATCTGGCGACGAATCAAGCTGGCGCCACAAACAAGCGCCGCCACTTGCCTTATCAATAGCCGTAAGACGAGCGTCATGAGCCATCCGTTCCTCTCTGCTTGCCCGCGCTATCGTAAGTGACGCTCGCTCGGCAGAAACAGGCCGATAATTCCCCCCTCCTACACGAAATGGAAGGCCATTGTCACCATACTCGTGCAGACTTAAACTGACCTGGCCACCCGTCATGGCTAAATATACTCCGGCCAGGATTTCCGCATCGAGGAGAGCACCATGCAGATCCCGACGAGAGTTGTCGATCCCATAGCGCTTGCAAAGAGCATCTAAGTTATTTTTTTGGCCGGGATGACGCTGCCGCGCTAGCTGCAATGTGTCCAACACTTGGCAATCAGTGCTTATTTTCCCCCATTTAGAACCGAGCAAACACAACTCATGATCCAAAAAACCAACATCGAAAGGGGCATTATGAATCACCAACTCTGCCCCTTCAATAAACGCTAAAAATTCTTCGGCAATCTCTATAAAACGGGGTTTATCGGACAGAAATTCATTGCTCAGGCCATGGATTTTCAACGCTCCTTTATCTACCTCCCGTTCCGGGTTTAGATAACAATGAAAAGTTCGTCCCGTGCGGCGTCGGCAGCTCAGTTCAACACCGCCAATCTCAATGATTCGGTGCCCCTCTTTAGGTTCCAATCCAGTGGTCTCGGTATCGAGTATAATCTGACGCATCACTTTTCCTCCCCGTTCGTTATTGCGCTCCGAGCCAAAGCATCAGCACGCTCGTTTCCTGGGTGTCCCTCATGTCCCCGGACCCAAAACCACTCTATCCGATGTTGGGCCGCGACCTGATCCAAACGCTGCCACAAATCTATATTCTTGACGGGTTGCCGGTTAGCTGTTTTCCAACCCCGCCGCTTCCAATTCGACAACCAGCAGGTGATCCCCTGGCGCAGATACTGGGAGTCCGTGGTCAGATGAACCCGGCATGGCCGCTTGAGCGTCTCTAGAGCCCGGATAGCAGCCATCAACTCCATTCGGTTATTAGTCGTCTTCGATTCGGCACCCGATAGAGTTTTTTCACGCCCTTGATAGCACAACAAGGCGCCCCAACCCCCAGGACCGGGATTCCCGCGGCATGCCCCGTCGGTAAAAATCTCCACGATCTCAGTCACGACAACGCTCCCGAGTCGTCGGTTCTGCCAGGGCAGGCATATTTAAACTTTCCTCCTCACGCCAAAGAGGGTCTATCGGATTTAAGCGCATCACCTGCTTTTTAGCCACCACCAAATAACTTCCTGCAAAAAAAGGGTACCAGCGCCGTCCCACCTCCTCCAGGAAGCGTAAGCGCCGCATTAATCGTGGCTGCCGCAAAGGGGGACGAAATAAAAAATACCGTAATTCTACTGTTTTGAAACCCAATAAGGCCAACCAGTCCTGAATGCGTGTGAGGCTATAGAAACGGCCACACCAGGGCATACTTCCCCGCCGACATAAAATAAACCGCCAAAGCCCCCAAAAACTCCAGGGATTGAAACCTAAAATAGCCAGCGTGCCATAGGGCACCAACACCCGCTGGGCCTCCCGCAGCACCTGATGGGGAGCCGCTTCATACTCCAAGACATGGGGCAAAATTATTCCATCCACGGTTGCATTAGCAAAGGGCAAAGCATCTATACGGGACAACAAACTAGGCGACTGAGCCTCCGGCCAAACCTCCGCTTCCAATACTATTCGGTGCCAAATGCAGCTAGAGGAGAGCAAATCCGTTCCTCTACGTACCGCCCCTAGCTGAACCAAATGGTAACCGAATAAATCAGGTAGAATTTTTTCCAGCTCCGCCTGTTCAGCTTTCAGCAGGCGCCTTCCGAGAGACTCATCTAACCAAGCGCAAAAAGCTTGACGAGATGAATAGTCTCTCTTATGCAAGGTATTCATTGCTTAGGGTAGATAGAAATTAAAAACAAGCCGTACTTACATAATCCTTCTGGAAATGAACAATCGATGGGAATAGCCATAATCATGAATTATTTGCCTATCTATAAGGTTTAAACCGCCGAAGCAGATTTAAGCTTTTATAACGTTAGGTGATAGGAAAATCGTAGAAGGAATCCGGGAAGGCATCTTCATCCAACCTCGGTTTTGATCATTAGGGTAATCAGTCAAGCTGCGCTGCTAACCAGGGTTGATAGTGGCGATAGCGAAAATTAAGCCATGCTCCCCACCAAGACCGGCAAGTAAGGCAGCTTTAAACATAAAATGAACTATCCCTTTTTTTCTGTCAAGTAACCGCTCTTTTTTAAATACCGTGCGATGGCGAAAATCGTGGTCAGGAGGACAAATATAACACATAAGCCGTTGATCCAGAAGATATCTTTCTCGGTTAAAGGCAATGGGAGCGATTCATAGCCCATGACCAACAGAGCTAACACCATCCAGCTATAAGTACTGGCATAATCCTTGGCTACAGCCCGGCGCCAGTTAAACTGCATGCTCCGCAGCGTTTTTCTGAGTCCCCTCAATTGGGGCAGCCAGCGGTTTACCCGACGACAGTAATCCTGGTAATCAGCGCCAAATTTCCCTTCTAGATAGAACTCTTCAGCCATCACAATGGCTGCATAGGCGGTGAGGAAAAAACCAAGCCCCAAAATGTAGACCCACGGGTTATTGTGGATAAGAAAAAGTCCAAATAGTATCAGCAAATTGCCCAGATAAAGGGGATTTCGGCAGTGGGCGAAGATTCCCTCCCGCACTAAGGTATCGGCATGGACCCGTTTATTCAGTCCTCCCCGCTTAATATAAGCGAGACCAATCACGGCAATGCGTACGCCCTCTCCCATGGCAGAGATGAAAAATCCAAGAATATCCATCCCCAGGCCATCATCCGTATTATCCAGCGGCGGCAAGGGGCGAAAACCAAACAGCAAGGCCACTAATACCAAAGGGAAAACAACATTACGATATTTAAAGAGAAAATTGCCATAATGGATAACAAAGGATTGGCAGGATGCCTTCATGGTAGGTTTGGCCTCATTTAACCGCGAGAATGCCGCTGAAATTATACCAGCGGAAAAACTCCTCAACATGGCTAAATCCAACGCTTGCCAGCAGCTCGTAGTTCTCCTCGGGACGGTAAGGAATGAGCACATTCTCCAAAGCTTCCCGTTTCCGAGCAATCTCCACATCGGAATAGCCCTGGCGCTTTTTCATATTGTAGTAGTAGCGAATAAACAGGCGATTAAACAGGCTGTCGTTCAAGGTCACTTTCTCAAAGATGATAAGACAGCCTTGCTCATTCATCCCTTCGATAAGACCTTGGAGCATCCGAGTACGGTGCAGCGGACGGATAAACTGCAGAGTCAGTATCATGATGACCACAGAAGCATCTTCGATAATCCGCTCGCGATGCAAATCAGCAGCCATAAATTCGCAGCGGCGAGTACTCTTCCGCGCCAGGAACTTTTGCCGCCCTTTCTCCAGCATTTCCAGGGAATTATCCACGCCGATGAAGTGGACCCTGGGATCGAGGGCTGCATCGAGTCTTAAAAGCGTGGTTCCGGTCGCGCATCCTAAATCAAAAAGATTAGTCCCTGGTACGGCAAAATCAGCAGTAATTTCCTCGGTCATCCGCTGCATTTCATCGTAGAAAGGAACAGAACGATGCACCATATCATCGAACACGGAGGCAGTGGCCCCGTCAAAACGAAAATCTTCAATAGCCGAGTTGCTTTCCGCAAATAGCTGATCGTGAAATACTCTGGAACCTTCCCCCGCGCTATCCGGTACCAGATCGGTATCATCCACTCCTTTCATCGGTAGTCCTCTCGCAAGCGAACGCCTGAACAAACGGGACATTATTTTTAGACTTATTCAGATCAAGGAAAAAAAACACGGATACCCGCTGTTAGGGAGACGAACTCTGGCGATAACGTTTCGGATTGGCCGTTGATCTTGACCTGGGTGTTAAAAAAGGCAGCCCGCTTGACCTCAAGGTTAAAAGCTACATTATAGCCGATAAAGTAATCAACTCCAGCACCGAAGATGGCCACAATAGAATTATCCTGACCACCAGAAAGTCCGGTGACGGAAAGCGGTTGATCCGGATCGCCTATCTCGGCGAAACCAAGACCGGGACCTGCTAATAGATAGGGACTAAGTTTGTCATTAAGCAAAGGATAGCGAAAACGCCCTAGGGCTGAGATAGTCCATATGGGATATCCTGTAATTTTGCCAAGGACGGGCGATCGCAACTGGGTTCGGCCATAATCGCCAGCAAGCTCCACGCCCCAATGCTTATTGAAATTCATGCCTATTGACCCACTGGGCCAAGGTCCAGATGTGCTATCGAAACTGGCCTCTGGAACAGCATTTCTATCGGTAAGAAAAGCAACGCCACCTCGCAAGCTAAGATAACCTCGCATGGCATCCTTATCCCGAGCCGGTCGCTGCTCTCCAAGCCAAGCATACTTACCCGTCGCTAGCTGATCAAGATAAACACGCATGTTGGCCGTGACACCAACAGCATCCAAGGTAAGTTCCCGCTCCTCTGTGGAAATTGAGATTTCAGGATGAAAGCCGAAATAATATTTTGCTTCGACTCCAAGGGCAATATTATCTGTTATAAAATATTCAGCGCCGCCACCAACCACCCCCAGAGGCACTGTGTCGCTACCGCCCCCCGTAAAGGAGAAATCCTCACGGCCGCTAAATTCTCCGATACCGATACCACCACCCGCCAATAAGTAGGGAACCAGCCGATCCTGGAGTAACGGGTAGCGGAATCTTAACTGGCCTAGCCAAGTCGTTGTAGCGTAGTCCCCTGCCTTTTTGCCAGAGGTTTGCAAAAGGTTGGTTTTAATATAATCGTAGGCAAATTCAATGCCCCAGTAGCGCCCTAGATCCGCGCCTAAGGTGGCACCAATATGGGGTTCTTCCGAGGGGGATTCAAGGCGCACATCAGAGACCGCATCGGGTTTCGTATAATTATAAAAAGAGTTTTCGAACCCCAATCGAGGTTGTAAATAAGGGCGGATACCAGCTAGCTCGTTAGCTTGAACGGTTAGTGGCATCAATACAAGCAGCAAAATCGTTATGGAAAATAGATTATGTTTACTACTCACAAATACTCTCTTTATTTTTCATCTTCTACCATTTGTTCACTATAGGATAGCCTATTTATTATTAATACTTTGGATTTCTTGCTACAGCTCTTTGCCATGTGATCGCGTAAAGCTTGTGTTATTCGTTGGTAAGCCTTTTATCCTTCCCCCTCCCGGTCCAGAAATCTACAATCAAGCGGTGTATTAAAAGTGATTGTAATGAATGTCCGCAGCCGGGGTAGTTGTTTTCCCATGAGGAGCGATTGGGAAGAGCCTTTTATCAGCACCGGAATGATGGGGATTGGAAAATCCTCTAACAGTAGGCCGATTCCTTGCTTATTTAAAGAGTTGAAATTTGCCACTAACTAAATAGGCAGAACAATAAATCGAAAAACCCGAGGGCTAAGATTAGTGCTGAGCATGTAGGGATCAGGATGAATTCACCGGAAGCCCAAAACCAAAATTCAAGAATAAAACCTGAAGCCGTAAACTAGCCAAATTAGTCGTTTTTAGGTAGTCAGGTACTATAAAAAAGCTTAGGTGAGAGCAAAATAATAGCTAAATGAGGTTATTTTTAGAGGACGGAAAACCAATTTTCCCCTCATGGCCTAAAAAAATGAGGCCGTCACGGGCCAGTATCGGATACCGGGTAAGTTTAAGATTAAGAGCATCCGCTCCAAGGGGATGAATATTCGTTCTCACGCGGTAGGGATTCGCTATGAAGATGGTGAACGCAGGCTGAAGACAGGCTGATTATTTTTCATTCTGGCGAGGATAAATTCTCACCGAAGTTAACGTCCTCGACCTCTGTCTCAGACTCATCCGAAACCAAATATATTAATATTCTTAACATTCTATATAAAATTGAAACTGCAGCTCTCTTAAAACGCGCTATACTTTCACTAAAATCTACAGCAAAATCCGCCATGGAGAAAATAGCGAGCACCTCTGATATCATTCTTGATACTGCCTTGGAACTGGCCGAAGAAACTTCTTGGGAGAATGTGCGCCTGTATCACGTTGCCCAACGGGCAGGATTGACTTTAAACCATATTCGCCGCTATTTCAGGGAGAAAGAAGAACTGGTGGACGCATGGCTGGATCGAGCTGACCGGGCCATGCTGGATGAAACAAACTGTCCTCACTTCTTGGCCCTCTCTCCTCGAGAGCGCCTAAATCAGCTATTTATGGCATGGCTGGAAGCTCTCTCTCCACACCGCCCGGTGATGCGCCAAATGGTATTTAACCGGCTCGAACCAGGCCACCTTCATATGCAGGTGGCAAGCCTATTACGCATCAGCCGCACGGTGCAATGGGCTCGGGAGGCCGCTCAACGGGAGCAAACCTTTCTATTTCGGGCGTTTGATGAAACTGCTTTGACCTCCACCTACCTGGCCGCTTTTCTCTGTTGGCTAAATGATTCCACCCAAAATTATCAAAGAACCCGTCGATTACTCGATAGAATACTGTATCTAGGCGAAGTCATAGAGTCTCTTAAACCCTCGTTCCTGCGACCCTACCAACCGGAAGAAAATTTCACGCCGGCTCCGCCCCAAGAGGCCCGTTAAAAATATAAGGAAATCCAATACCCTATCCTTTTTCCAAGCAAAATTGAGCGCATCCGATACCCTTATCTAGTAAATGGACACACTCACCCATGCTTTAAGTGGTGCGCTGCTAGCTCGCGCCACTGCCTCTTCCAAGCAACCAACCGGCCAGCTCAGGGTAGGAGAGCGAGTGCTCCTGGGCGCCTTGGCTGCGACTTTTCCGGATAGCGATTTTATTCTCCGTTGGACTACCGACCTGCTTACTTATCTTAATCTGCATCGAGGAATTACCCATTCCGTAGTCATGCTTCCCATATGGGGAGCGCTGCTAGCTACCCTATTTTGGCGGCTTCGGGGAAAGCAAAAACCTTGGCAAGTATATTTCGGCGTGTCCCTATTAGGAATAAGCATTCATATCGCCGGAGATGTTATCACCGCTTATGGCACCCAAATTTTCGCCCCTCTCTCCAATTACAAAGCAGCTTGGCCCACTACTTTCGTCATTGACCCTTGGTTTACCGGTATTATTGTCATTGGATTATTGGGCTGCTGGTATTGGCGCCATTCCCGTCTACCCGCAGTAATAGGCTTAGCTATATTGGCAGTCTATGTGGGATTTCAGGGGATGCTTCGAGCGCAAGCGCTAGCATTGGGTCATGAGTATGCCCGCCAACAATCACTAGCCAACATCCGAGTTCATGCTCTACCTCAGCCCCTGTCCCCTTTTAATTGGAAAATTGTGGTAGCGGCGCCTCAAAAATATTACGTTAGCCAGGTTAACCTTCTGCGCAAACAGATCCCGGTTCCTGCGCTGCCCAATTCCCCTTTTTGGGTTGGCCTTTATACAGCCTATCCGCCGCTAACTGCTATGAAGTGGACGCAGTACCAACGGTACGGGAATTCCAATGAAGAATCTTTGGCCCGCACCGTTTGGCAGCAGGAGATTTTGCAAGGTTACCGCCAATTTGCGCAGCTCCCAACTCTTTATGCCATCGACCGGAAGGCTGGCCGCCTGTGCGTCTGGTTTGTAGATTTACGCTTTATTCTCCCTAACCTTATTCCACCGTTCCGTTATGGAGGTTGCCGCCAAGCGCAAGACTCTGGTTGGGAGCTACGCCAATTACCCGGAACTCCTGGCGCTTAGCCACTCACAACACAGTCCGAGACTTCCTCCGCTAAACGCAAGCTGCCCGTCAATTGCGCCACCGCTCTCAAGTCATGGCGCTTGAGGTAAGCTACAATTTCCGCGTTGATTTTGGCGCAAAGCAAAGGGTCATAAAACAAGGCGGTACCTACTCCCACCGTAGTAGCGCCCGCAATGAGAAATTCCAGAGCATCTTTGCCAGAAGCGACTCCCCCCTGCCCAATAATTGGGATGCCATGCGCCCGGCATGCCTGATAGACTTGACGCACCTTGAGTAAGGCAATCGGCTTTATGGCGGGCCCCGACAATCCCCCCTGGATATTTCCGAGAAGCGGAGTGCGCTGCTCTATATCAATGGCCATTCCCATCAAGGTATTGATGACGGCAAACCCATCCGTTCCCGCTTCGATACAGCGACGGGCATTTTCTTCTATTGAGGTTTGGTTAGGGGAAAGCTTGGTGATCAGGGGTTTACGGGTCACCTTTCGACAGGCCTCCACCACCCGCGCCGACATATGGGGATCGTTGCCAAAAGCAACGCCCCCTTCTTTTACATTAGGGCAAGAAATATTGATTTCTATGGCATCAATTGGGGAATTGTCGAAGCGGCGGGTGACTGCCGTATACTCTTCAATAGTGGAGCCAGAAACATTGGCGATATAGCGGGTTTCGCTAAAGTCAAGCGCTGGCAAGATATGATCGACTACATAATCTACGCCGGGATTTTGCAGGCCAATGGCATTGAGCATGCCCATGGGCGTTTCATAAATCCGATGGAGGGCATTTCCCAAGCGGGGAGCCGCCGTGGTTCCCTTGAGACATACCGCTCCCACCTCCCGGTTGGAGAAACCCACTACCCGAGTATATTCTTCCCCAAAACCGACGCAACCTGAAAGCAATACTAAGGGGCTTTGCAGCTCCAGCCCACAAAAATCAACCTTTAGCCTTGCCCAATCGGTATCACTTAAGTCAGTATTGAATGTTTCAGCCATTTCTTGCCATACCGCAATGTTCCATGTCGTATTACTTGAACCTGAAATCCCGCCCAACACAGGCAATATCATACGCCTTTGCGCTAATACCGGGGCTATTCTTCATTTAGTACAGCCACTGGGGTTTGAATTGGACGATAGGCGCCTGCGCCGTGCCGGGCTAGATTACCATGAATGGGCGAAAGTTAAGGTGCACCCCAGCCTGGAGCATTTTTTGGATAAAACCCAGCCGAGGCAACTGTGGGCCTGCTCTACCCGAGGGCAACAACCCTACGATAAGGCCAATTTCCACCCGGGTGACGCGCTCTTATTTGGCCCAGAAACCCGTGGTCTCCCCAGGGAATTGCTTGAAACCTTGCTTTCACGGCAAGTGCTGCGAATTCCCATGGAACCCACTAGCCGCAGCCTTAATCTTTCCAATGCGGTTGCGGTCGTGCTCTATGAAGCCTGGCGTCAGCAAGGTTTTGCTAAAAAAAGTAAGCCAGCTACCCAAAAAACTTAATTTCACAGGATAAAACGCCCCTTAGTAGCGATCTACCGCCCCCCTTGTCTCTTCCGCTAGCCAATCCTGGGGCCGCAGAAATTTTTCATAGAGTCGTGCCTCTGGGGTTCCCGGAGCCGGCTGCCAATGATAACGCCACTTTACCAAGGGCGGCAGGGACATCAGAATGGATTCAGTTCGCCCTCCTGACTGAAGTCCAAAAAGAGTACCCCGATCATAGAGGAGATTAAATTCCACATAACGCCCCCGCCGGTAGAGTTGGAAGTCCCGTTCCCGCTCGCCGTAGGTGAGGGTTTTGCGCTGCTGCACAATAGGTAAATAAGCCAACAGATAATGATCTCCCACGCTTTGCATGAAATCAAAGCAACGCGAAAATCCCCATTCATTCAAATCATCGAAGAATAATCCGCCAATTCCCCGGGTTTCATCCCGATGCTTCAGGTAAAAATACTCATCACACCATTTTTTGTAACGGGAATAAACCGTTTCTCCAAAAGGGATACAAGCCTCACGGGCCATGCGGTGCCAATGAATAGCATCTTCCTCGAAAGGATAATAAGGCGTGAGATCAAAACCACCACCAAACCACCAAATAGGCGCGGCATCCTCCTTGGAGGCCATAAAGAAACGGATGTTGGCATGGGAGGTGGGCACATAAGGATTATACGGATGGATAACCAAAGATACCCCCAGGGCCTCAAACCGCCGGCCCGCTAATTCTGGCCGCTGGGCCGTAGCTGAAGCCGGGAGTCCCTCTCCAAAGACATGGGAGAAATTAACCCCTCCTTGTTCAAACAAGGCACCTTCGGATAACACCCGAGAGCGGCCCCCACCGCCCGCCGCCCGCCGCCAAGTATCCTCCATAAAGGGGGCAGCCCCATCCTCCTGTTCTAAGGTGGAACAAATTCTATCTTGGAGATCAAGTAGATAGCTTTTGACTGCCGTTATTTCAGGATCATTGCCAGAATGACTCATCGCCTCTCCATTTTTAGGTTAGTGCGGATATATCAACTAGCCTTATCGAAGTCGCTGTCCGGTTCTTCCATCGCGAATCTCGCTGGGACCAGCTCGCTTCCCCGTGATGCCGGGAAGAATATAGTCAAGGCTCGATCCGAAGGATCGGCGCACCTGTAGAGTCGTCTGTGCCGGAGGACGACCGGCACGATTGGCGCTAGTAGAGACCAGAGCATGGCCCAGCGTTCGGCAAAGACACGCTGCCAGGGGATGCGCGGTGACCCGAACAGCAAGGGTATCATAGCGGCCTCTCAGCCAAGGAGGAACATCT
This sequence comes from Nitrosococcus oceani ATCC 19707, assembly GCF_000012805.1. Taxonomy (GTDB): domain Bacteria; phylum Pseudomonadota; class Gammaproteobacteria; order Nitrosococcales; family Nitrosococcaceae; genus Nitrosococcus; species Nitrosococcus oceani. Next base: position 3,201,373 of record NC_007484.1, read on the forward strand.
CCTCGGGCCGGTAACAACCAAGTGACCGGCCCTGGCCAGGTCACTTCAAGACGGCTCCGGGTTGAGGCAGTCAAAGGCAATAAATAAGATTGCAGCTGAACAAAATCAGCCGCGATCAGAATGAAACCCTTACTGATAGAACGCCCCTTGAGTTGAAGGATCCGCTCAATGGCCGCCTTTCGCCCTGGATCGCAACCAAGACCAAAGACCCCTTCCGTCGGGTAGGCGATCACACCGCCCCCACGGATAATACGGGCAGCTAATCGCACTCGCCAGTTGGGGCAAGCCATCAGCAACCCTTAGCCACGGACGCGCTTTTTCTCCATGATGTCATGAATAACCGGAGTGAGTACGATCTCCATGGCCAGTCCCATTTTACCTCCAGGCACCACCAAGGTATTAGCCCGCGACATATATGAGTCTTTCAGCATGTTTAAATAATAGGGAAAATCTGCCATATGAGGATCACGGAAACGGATAACCACCTTGCTCTCATCGGGTGTTGGAATATCCCGGGCGATAAAAGGATTGGAGGTATCGACCAAAGGCACCCGCTGAAAATTAATATGGGTATGGGAAAACTGGGGAGTAATATAATGCACGTAATCCGGCATACGCTTGAGAATAATCTGAACCACGGCTTCCGAGGAATAGCCCCGGTTGAGGCAATCCCGGTGAATTTTCTGAATCCATTCCAGATTCACCACCGGCACCACTCCTACCAGCAAATCCACATACCGGGCGACATTAACCTGATCCGTTACCACCCCTCCGTGAAGCCCTTCATAAAAAAGCAAATGACTATTCGAGTCAATAGGCTCCCAAGGCGTAAACGTGCCTGGCGCCTGGCCGTAGGGCTCCCCCTCCTCCTCATTGTGAATATAAAGCCGCTTTTTGCCGGTGCCGCGCTCCGAGTATTCGCGAAATAGAGCTTCTAGCTTCTCTAACTCATTGGCTTCTGGACCGAAATGAGTCAAAATCTTGCTCTGAGCTTCATATTCCGCTGTTTTCTCCTTCATGGTCTGACGGTCATAACGATGGAAACTATCTCCTTCGATGACTACCGGCCGGATACCTTCACGTCGGAACATATCGCTGAAAGCCTGTTTAACCGTAGAAGTACCGGCCCCAGACGAGCCAGTTACTGCAATAATAGGATGTGCTACGGACATTGCGCTCTCCTCAGTGCTAATTTATTAAAAATCGCTTTATCTCGAATCGAAATCAGTGTAAAACTTATGCTTACAGAATTTTGCCTACTACTTCAGATGCTCGCTCCCCTCCATTGGACTTGCCTCCCGAGCAATGGCGCGATAACCAATATCGCCCCGGTAGTAGGCTTCTTTCCAGGTAATCTGTTGAACAAGGCCATAAGCCGTCGCGTGGGCCTCAGTGACAGAATCGCCCAGGCCACAGACACAAAGCACCCGGCCTCCGGCAGTCACAATGCGGCCTTCCTTTTCGGCCGTTCCCCCATGGAACACTTTACGATCTTCACGTTCTGGGGCAGGCAGACCATAAATAGGATCGCCAAAGGAATAGGACCCTGGATAGCCCTTCGCCGCCATCACTACCCCCAAAGCAGCACGGGGATCCCAATCCACGCTAACCTCGTGCAAACGCCCCGCCAAGGCGGCCTGACATAAATCAACTAGATCCGATCGCAGCCGCATCAGAATGGGCTGAGCTTCCGGATCTCCAAAACGGCAATTATACTCCAGGACCTTGGGAGAGCCATCCTCGGCAATCATTAGGCCGGCATACAAAAAACCCCGGTATGGATAACCTTCCTCCGCCATCCCACGCACCGTGGGCACGATGACTTCTTGCATGACACGCTCATGCACCGCCTTTGCCAGTATTGGCGCAGGAGAATAAGCGCCCATCCCTCCCGTATTAAGTCCCCTATCCCCCTCCTCTCGGGCTTTATGATCCTGAGCGCTAGCAAGAGGCAAAATGTGCTCGCCATCGCTCATGACAATAAAACTGGCTTCTTCTCCCGTTAAAAACTCTTCCACTACCACTCGGCATCCAGCTTCGCCAAAGACACCATCCCCTAGCATACGATGAACAGCGGCAATAGCTTCCTCCTCGGTCTGGGCAACCACCACCCCTTTGCCCGCAGCTAACCCATCAGCTTTCACTACGATGGGAGCGCCTTCGGTTCTAATATAGGCGATAGCCGGCTCCACCTGGCTAAACGTCTGGTAACGGGCAGTGGGAATCCCCCAGCGAATTAAAAACTCCTTGGCGAAGGATTTAGACCCTTCAAGGCGCGCGGCTCCATGCCGAGGACCCCAGCAGGGCAACCCTGCTTCCTCAAAGGCGTCTACGATACCCAATACTAAGGGGGCTTCCGGACCTACCACGGTCAACTCGATTTGCTCTGCTGAGGCAAAAGCCACCAAGGCGGGAATATTATCTGATTTGATAGCGACATTTTCCGCTTTAGGCTCCCTTGCGGTGCCAGCATTACCCGGCGCCACATAAATCTGATCAACCTGGGACGACTGGGCTAGTTTCCAAGTCAGGGCATGCTCCCGGCCTCCTCCTCCAATCACCAAAACTTTCATATTTAACTGCGCTGCTTGTAAAAAAATGCCCAAATAATAGCCTAGGAAAGCTTAAAGCCCAAATAGGCGACCCTAGTTCTGCCCTAATTTTTTATATAAACTAACGCTTTTCGAAAGCGCTCCGCATTCGAGGTAGTAAAATGAACTCAAATAGCAGCGAGCCGTTGCAAGAAACTGCGCAATCCTTTATTGTCACGGGACAGTAGCTAGGGGTGCCGTGGAATTACCCGGCTGAGAGAGTCCCTCTGAACCTGATCCGGTTGGTACCGGCGTAGGGAAGCTGAAAAACCTAGGCGCCTACGTCCTCAATGCCGCCGGTCATTAGCCCATGCGGTCCTTAAGGAGTTTATACATGAGCGCCATTCCGGAAGAATTTCTGTCCACCCAAGCCCAGGTGGATGAGCAAGCCATCCAACCCTTTCCCAATTCACGCAAAATCCATGTCGCGGGTAGTCGTCCCGACATTCGTGTCCCCATGCGAGAAATCACGCTTTCCGACACCCATACGAGTCAGGGGCGAGAGAAAAACCCCCCCTTAACTGTCTATGATACCTCGGGTCCTTATACGGACCCGGAAGCCAAAATTGATATCCGCCAAGGCCTGTCGGAACTCCGTCGAAACTGGATTGAAGAACGGGCAGATACCGAAATATTATCTGATCTTTCCTCCCAATACGGCCGTCAGAGAAACGCTGACTCCAAGCTGGATTCCTTACGTTTTGCCCATCTACGCCCACCCCGCCGAGCCAAAGCTGGGCATAATGTGAGCCAGATGCACTACGCTCGACAAGGAATCATCACCCCAGAAATGGAATTTATTGCTATCCGCGAAAACCAGCGCTTGGAGCAATACCGGGAGCAGCTTGCCCAGCACCATCCCGGCCAGTCATTCGGTGCCCATCTACCGTCCCGGCTAACCCCCGAATTCGTACGCTCGGAAGTCGCTCGCGGCCGCGCCATTATCCCAGCCAATATCAACCATACCGAGTTGGAGCCCATGATCATCGGGCGTAACTTCTTGGTCAAGATTAATGCCAATATTGGCAACTCCGCCGTAACCTCTAGCATTGCCGAGGAAGTGGATAAAATGACCTGGGCCATCCGTTGGGGTGCCGACACGGTGATGGATCTTTCCACTGGCAAAAATATCCACGAAACACGGGAATGGATAGTACGCAACTCTCCCGTCCCCATTGGCACCGTGCCCATTTACCAGGCCCTCGAAAAAGTGGGGGGAAAAGCCGAAGAGCTGACCTGGGAGATCTTCCGCGACACCTTAATTGAACAAGCCGAACAGGGCGTGGATTATTTCACCATTCACGCCGGGGTGCGCCTGGCCTATGTGCCTTTAACCGCTAAGCGGCTAACCGGTATCGTCTCCCGGGGCGGCTCTATCATGGCCAAATGGTGTCTTGCCCATCACACGGAAAGTTTCCTCTACACTCATTTTGAGGAAATTTGCGAAATTATGAAAGCTTACGATGTTTCTTTCTCCTTAGGAGATGGCCTGCGGCCTGGCTCTCTTGCCGATGCCAACGATGCAGCTCAATTTGCCGAGCTTGAAACCCTGGGAGAACTTACCGAAATCGCTTGGAAACATGATGTCCAAACCATGATCGAAGGCCCAGGCCATGTCCCCATGCATCTTATTAAGGAAAATATGGACAAACAGTTGGCTTGTTGTGGCGAGGCGCCTTTCTACACCTTGGGACCTTTAACCACCGACATTGCGCCAGGCTACGACCACATCACCTCTGGCATCGGCGCGGCTATGATTGGCTGGTATGGCACTGCCATGCTCTGTTACGTCACCCCCAAGGAGCACCTAGGATTACCCAATAAAAATGATGTCAAGGAAGGCATTATTACTTATAAAATCGCGGCCCACGCAGCTGACCTAGCCAAAGGCCACCCCAGCGCCCAAATCAGAGATAATGCCATGTCCAAAGCAAGATTTGAGTTTCGCTGGGAAGATCAGTTCAACATTGGTTTAGATCCTGATCAGGCACGGGAGTATCACGATGAGACCTTGCCCAAAGACTCAGCCAAAGTAGCCCACTTCTGTTCCATGTGCGGTCCTCAATTTTGCTCCATGAAGATCTCCCAGGACGTGCGCGAATATGCTAAACAGAAGGGTCTAAAGCACCATACCGCTCTGGAACAAGGTATGGCGGAAAAAGCCCAGGAATTTAGGGAAAAGGGTGCGGAGATTTACCACGAGACCTGAGCTCTTTGCCTTTGCTCAAAGGTATAGAAAAACGGGGCCTCTAAAAGGCCCCCTACTTCTTAAGCACTACCAAACAAAAAACCTTCTCTTAACCTCTGCTCCGCTGTGGACAACACCGACGTTACCCGCAAACCAATAAAGGGGATCTGACTAATCAGCAAGGATATTGTCACCCCCTACAATCAAGCGAGAAAGCTGGCAAACCAAGCAAACAGTTTTTCAATAACACCTGTACAATGAAGGCGGTGCGCTCAGCGAGGTGCCAGGCAACATGCTTATGGGAATCAGGAGACGGCCTCAATCGTCACCGCGCACAAGGCGATCGTATATAGCACCGGATTGGACCATCGCCCGCTGCCGGCAAGGTTTCCCTTAGAGTTTATCGAGGCCGATTTTAATTTTGTTTCTACAAAACTTCATCCATCCGACAAATTTGCATTTCTTGGTAGTCTTTGGCGGTGGTTTTTCCACAGCTTCAGTTTTTTTACTACGCCATGCACGCTTTAAATACCTGGAAAATACTTCTTGGCTTACAGACAATAATCTTAAGCACCAGTCTTTTGATGGGATGCCAAGAACTGCCACCGCCTGATGCGCGCATCCCTTCACACGCCTTTGGTCACGATGAGGCATCCAACACTGCGCTCAGCCGCGAAATTGCGCGCGACACGGCGGCACATCCGGATGAGAGTGGAGTGTTCGCGCTCACCGAACCGCGCGGCGCGTTTGCCGCGCGCGCCATGCTTGCCGCAACTGCCGAGCACACGCTGGATGTCAGTATTACATCTGGCGCCACGACATCACTGGTACGCTCATGCTCAAAGCATTGCTCGAAGCGGCGCGTCGTGGCGTGCGCGTGCGGCTGCTGCTCGATGATATGACTACCGCCAGCCTTGATCCCATGCTCGCCGCGCTCGATACGCATGAAAACGTCGAGGTGCGGCTATTCAATCCCTTCATGCACCGTAAATTTCGCTTCGTCGATTTTATCACCGCGTTTGCGCGTGCCAACCGACGCATGCACAACAAGTCGTTCACAGCGGACAACAGCGCCACCATCGTGGGCGGGCGCAACATCGGCGATGAATATTTTGGCGCCAATGAGCATCTCATGTTCGCCGATGTCGATGTGCTTGTGGTTGGACCCATAGTCAAAGCCGTATCATGGGATTTTGACCGTTACTGGGCAAGCGCCTCGGCCTATCCAGCGGCCTCGTTATTGCCGCCGTCTTCCGCCTCGGCGCAGGCGGAAATCTTCGCCGCGGCCGCGCGCGTCGCAAACGGACCCGAGGCAAATAAGTATCTCGACGCACTACACGAGGATGGCACCATTGATGCGCTGCTCACACATAATCTACCCTTCATCTGGGCGCCGACCCAGATGCTCAGCGACGATCCGGCCAAGGGTGTTGGTAAGGCGCCACCCGAGGCATTGCTAGTCACGCGCTTACGCAAGATCATCGGTGCCGCTGTCGGACGCTTCACGTTGATATCCGCCTATTTTGTACCGACCCAGGCTGGAACCGACGCCCTCGTGGCCCTGGCCCGCAGAGGTGTTGATATCACGATTCTTACCAATTCGCTCGAGGCAACTGATGTCGCCGCGGTACATGCCGGTTATGCGCGCTACCGCAAGACGCTGCTTGAAGCCGGTATCGTGCTGTATGAGATGCGCAGCGGCAATGCCAAAACCAACATGGCCGTGTTCGGCAGTTCAGCCGCCAGCTTGCATGCCAAGACCTTCAGCATCGATGGCGAGCGCGTGTTCGTCGGCTCGTTCAACTTCGATCCGCGTTCGGCGCAGCTCAATACCGAGTTAGGTTTCGTCATTGAGAGCGCCATACTCGCGCAACGTATCGCCACGCAATTCAATACCGCGCCGCGATACGCGTATCGCGTCATGTTATCGGAGGATGGCGACGTGTACTGGCTCGAACAATGCGACGGTAAAACATTGCGCCACGACGAAGAGCCTTACACCAGTATTTGGAAACGCATGGGTGTTCGGCTTCTGTCAATCATGCCCATCGAGTGGTTATTGTAGAGAATTCCCGCAATCTTCTCGGTATCGTCGCAAATAACCCAGTCCTGCTTTCCAGTGCTTATAGTTTAGCCTCCAGTACGCGACAGAAGATCATAGGTTTTGATCACCACAACGCTCAAACTAGGTGAAACGCCACACCGCCCTCCTATGGCGCACCCCGCGCCTCCCAAAAACACTCTAAGCGCCTTAAGGCCGTCCCGGCGGGAGTACGGGCTAGCAGGCATCCACCTACTACCCCCAGCATATTGGCCAGCATATCTCCGTATTCGAAGTAGCGATCACCCACGAGATCTTGCAAAAATTCCAGAGCAATCCCTAACAGGGCCAGAAAAAGGCCAAAAAAACCATGCAGCCGTGCAGGATAAGTTTGACTAAACCACCACGCTAGCAGCGCATAAGCCGTAAAATGTCCCAACTTATCCTGGTCCTGGATGCCTAGTTTCACATCCGGTAGCGATGAGGTAAGGCTCAAGTAAACCACGACAGCTACCAGTAGCCACCCCAGGAAACGCCAAAACCATATAAACTGCAAATGCCCCATTAGCTTCATTTTAACTCTCGGAAAAAGATTAGGTAGCGTAATAACGCCCGAGCAGAGCGGCCGTAAAACTGGAACGCAAATAGAAACCGCGGGGAAGAGTCCGAATCCGCGCGCCATCTTCTCCGATTCCTTCGCATAGGGCGTGTCCGTTGGCTGCCTTGGGACGTATCTGGAGATAAATTCCATAGTGAGCAGTAATCATTTCTAGCTCTCCAAGGCAAACCATATCCATCAACTCTTCCCAATCCGCTCTTAGTATCGCTTCTTCTTCAGAATTGGGACTCCAAAGTAAAGGCATCCCTACCCGGCGCACCGATAAGGGCATTCCTGCCTGGGCTTCCACAGGCAGCCACAATACCCGGTTAAGTTTACGCCGAATCCAGCTAGTCTCCCAACAGGCTTCAGAGTCCGTTAGCGGCACGGTACAAACATAGGTGGATTCTTTAGGCCGGCCATCTGCCTGCAGAGGGAGGGTTTTCATTTCCACGCCAAGCGCGGGAAAGTCAGGCACAGCTTGGGAGCCAGAAGTCGCCCCTAGGGCCAGTTCCAACAATTCCCCGACCCACCCTTTGGCACGCCGTAAATCCTGGGGCACCCGCCGATCAAGGCGGGCAGCAATCTGCTCAAGAGACGATCCCGCTAATGCCTGGGCCCGCGCTAATAGTTCACTCTCATTAGCGGGAGGAGGCAACGAAAATATTGTCATAATAAAAGCCAATTATGGGCAATGACCCGCGCTCTGTCGAGACCTTACCGTCCAAGCATGGTAGGATATTTGCTCCAAGCAATGACTGTTCACGAGCAATGAAAGCACTGGTCATCGAAAATCTGCAAAAAACCTACAGCAACCATTTTGTAGCTCTAAAAGGAATAGATCTAGAGGTAGAACAAGGCGATTTTTTCGCCCTGTTAGGCCCCAATGGGGCAGGAAAATCCACCACTATCGGCATTATCTCCTCCTTGATTACCAAAAGCGCCGGAAAAGTATCGGTCTTTGGCATGGACCTGGAGCGGGAACCGGAAGAAGCCAAGCGGATCATTGGCCTCGTCCCTCAGGAATTTAACTGTAACGGCTTTGAAAAAGTTTTTAACATCTTGGTTACCCAGGCCGGGTATTACGGGATCGAGCCCAGAATCGCCCGCACTCGCGCCGAACAACGGCTAAAGCAGCTGGGCCTGTGGGATAAACGCGACGAGTGCGCCCGCACCCTTTCCGGGGGAATGAAGCGCCGCCTGATGATCGCCCGCGCCCTGGTGCATGATCCCCGCCTCCTGATCCTAGATGAGCCCACGGCCGGAGTCGATATTGAGCTGCGCCGCTCCATGTGGCAATTTCTCCAGGAAACCAACACTGAAGGGACTACGATCATTTTAACCACCCACTACCTGGAGGAAGCTGAAAGACTCTGCCGCAACATTGCCATTATTGACCGCGGTGCCATCATTGAGCATAACTCCATGAAAACCTTACTGACCAAACTCAACCGAGAGACCTTCATCCTCTACCTTAAAGAACCGCTGAATTTTACCCCCGCTCTCCCCAACTATCCTCTCCATCGCGTGGATGACACGACCCTGGAAGCGGAAGTCCGCAAGGAGGAGGATCTTAATACCCTCTTTGCAGCCCTTTCCAAGGAAGGGATTCGGGTGCTAAGCATGCGGAATAAAGCCAACCGGCTGGAAGAGCTCTTTATAGACCTCATCACCCCTAGCGATACGCTTGCCGCATGAGCCGCGCACAACGTCATTATATTGCCTTCAAGACCCTAGTTATCAAGGAAGTCCGGCGCTTCACCCGCATTTGGGTCCAAACCCTGCTGCCGCCAGCGGTTACCATGACATTGTATTTCATTATTTTCGGCAGCCTCATTGGCGCTCGTATTGGCCCCATGGAAGGTTTTAGCTACATGGAATACATTGCCCCCGGCCTGATCATGATGGCGGTTATTACCCATTCTTATTCCAATGTGGTGTCCTCCTTTTTCAGCGCCAAATTCCAACACTATGTGGAAGAGCTGCTGGTTTCGCCAACCCCCCATAGCATTATTCTGGCGGGTTATGTGGTAGGTGGTGCGGTGCGAGGATTAATGGTCGGCTTGCTTGTTCTGTTCATAGCACTTTTTTTTACTCACCTGAAGGTAGAGCATCCCCTCATTACCTGCGCCGTCGCCGTACTAACCGCCATCGTGTTTGCGCTGGGAGGATTTATTAACGCTACGTTTGCTAATAACTTCGACGATATTTCTATCGTCCCCAATTTCATCCTGACCCCATTGACCTACCTAGGGGGCGTTTTTTATTCTATCAACCTGATGCCCGAATTTGGCCAAACCCTTTCTCTCTTTAACCCTATTCTCTATATGGTCAACGCCTTCCGCTATGGTATTTTGGGTGTATCGGATATTAACGTCTGGACAGCTTTCGCCCTTATCCTGATATTTCTGATAGGGCTGACGGGGTTGGCTCTCTATTTACTGCACAAGGGAGTAGGGATAAGAACCTAAACCGTGCGCTCCTCCCTGTATACCATCCCATGCATCCCTTCAAATATTACACCATCCGACGTTTAAACCCCTATCTGGGCGTTCTTCAGGTGATTGATGCCGGCAAGGTGCGGGTCTATTCCAGCGAGGGTAAAACCTGGCGGCCACGACGGGTTGCGGGTAGCGAACGTTTCTGGTCTGAAACAGATATCGGCGGTAATGGCTATGACCGCGCCGAGGTTTCTAAAAGCGCTCTCACCAAAGCCATTGAGCATCACCCACCGCTCCCTTTTCCAGCCGGCGATCGCCTTGAACTATGGCTGCTGCGCAAAGCAACTGGCTTGCCCTTAGCGCTGCTCAATAGCTGCCACTGGGAGCACGATATGGCAGCCGTCACCGATCCGGCTTGGCGGGCATTCCCCCCGGGCGCTACGGACTTTGAAGTCCCTGGCCTAGCGGCCACCCGCGGGGCGCGCCATCGAGACATGCTGGAATGGTGGATTAACGATGCGGCCCGGCCACTACCCGCTGCTCAATGGTTCCAGCGTGACTCCAATGGGGCAGGCACGGGACTAGACGGACTCCGGATCGAACCCGCCTGGCGAGGGCGAATCTTGCCAGCCTTGGCCTTCCCGGAGCTTTTGCTGGATGAACGCTGGGAAAGAGAGGAAGCCACCCAGTTAGTCCAAGGCTACCATGACTGGCACGGGGCTCTGCTCCTGGCCCATGGAAACCTGCCACGGAATACCCGGCAGCGGCTGGAGAAAGCTGCCCAGAAGAGACCCGACATGCTCCTAGAAAGCCACCTCATGCTCCCCGAGGTTCTGGACTCCGAGGCATTAAAAGTCGCCTTGGTCGCCGCACGACTCATGCAAACACTTTAATCAATTTAAAGGAAATTCCCTGGTGGATTTTATCCATATTCTGGCGCTGGCTATTTTGCAAGGACTCACTGAATTTCTTCCTATCTCCAGTTCCGCCCATCTTATTCTTCTGCCGGTTCTCGCTGGCTGGACCGATCAAGGGCTTGCCTTCGACGTGGCGGTTCACCTGGGAACCTTAGTTGCGGTCATCAGCTATTTCCGGCTAGAACTAGCAAGGATGGCGAGGGATTGGCTCCAATCCCTCGCTGCGGGCCAACAACAAGGAGAAAGCCGTCTTGCCTGGGCCGTACTCCTTGGTACCTTACCGGTCGGATTAGTCGGTATCATGCTAACCGAAACCACCCAAGAAGCGCTCCGCTCTCCCCTAATCATCGCCTGGAGCACGGTAGGGTTCGGATTCCTTCTCGCCTACGCTGACTGGGCCGGCAAACAACAACGAAACGAGCATACCCTCACCTGGCGCGACATCCTCTTCATTGGCCTAGCTCAAGCCTTAGCCCTAATTCCCGGCACCTCCCGTTCCGGCATCACCATCACTGCCGGCCTAATGTTAGGGCTCACTCGGGAAGGAGCCGCCCGATTTTCCTTCTTATTGGCGATCCCGGTTATCCTTCTTGCCGGCGGACTAGCCGCTTTGGATTTGTTGAATCATACTGAAACCGTAGATTGGAACGCTCTCGCCCTTGGCGCCCTAATTTCCGGCCTTTGCGCCTATGCCTGCATCCACTATTTCTTTAAATTTCTTCAGCGTATCGGCATGCTTCCCTTCGCAGTATACCGGTTACTGCTGGGCGCTCTATTATTTTATCTGTTTTCATAAAATAGTTTTCGACTCCAAATTGACAGTTCACACGGCAGTCCGTAGAATTAATAGCTTTTTAGACACTCAGCCAATTGCTGGAGCGATAACGGATGAAAACCTTCAGTGCCAAACCCAAAGAAGTTCGACGCGACTGGTATCTTGTAGACGCCAATGGGGTAACCCTAGGACGCCTAGCAAGTGAGATCGCCCGGCGTCTGCGGGGAAAGCATAAAGCTATCTACACCCCCCATATCGATACTGGGGATTACATTGTAGTGGTCAATGCGGAGAAAATCCGCGCCACGGGCAAGAAAATGGCGCAGAAGCATTACTACAGGCACTCAGGCTATCCTGGTGGGATTAAATCCCTCACTCTGGAGAAACTCCTTGAGCGGGCCCCCGAACGGGCAATAGAGCTCGCTGTCAAAGGAATGTTACCCAAAAATCCCTTGGGCCGTGCAATGTTTCGCAAGCTAAACGTTTATGGGGGAAGCAACCATCCCCACATTGCGCAACAGCCCCAACCCCTCAAGATCTAACATCAGTCGCGAGCATCTCAATCATGGCAGAGACATATTACGCTACCGGCCGCCGCAAAACTTCTACCGCCCGGGTCTATCTGAGTAGCGGAAGTGGTAATATTTTAATCAATAACCGTAGCATAGAAGAATACTTTGGCAGAGAAACTTCACGGATGATCGTCCGCCAACCACTGGAATTAGTGGAATTAAACGAGAAGCTAGACGTGCGGATTTTCGTTCGCGGAGGTGGGAGTAGCGGTCAAGCGGGCGCTATTCGCCATGGTATTGCCCGGGCACTCGTCAGCTACGACGAAATACTCAAGCCCCCGCTCCGCAAAGCAGGATTTGTTACCCGGGACCCCAGAGCCGTGGAACGCAAGAAAATCGGCCTCCATAAAGCCCGCAAAGCACCTCAATACTCGAAGCGTTAATAGTTTTTTGTTGGGGGATCGTCTAGTGGTAGGACAGCGGACTCTGACTCCGCCAACCTAGGTTCGAATCCTAGTCCCCCAGCCAAAAAACAAAGGCCAGTAGTATTACTGCGCCTTTGTGTTAATCTCTAAGCCGAAAAACTCTAATTAAAGTCCGCCATGGATGATAATCTCCTCTAGTGCCTTCCGTTGCCGCTCACGGGAATCCCGCTGGGCGTATTTCTCTGGTATCAGAGAAGGCTTACCGGCATAGCCAATTGCTAGCCCTGTAAAAGGCTCCAGCAAACCAGCGAAGCTAAATATCTGCCGCGCCTTATCAGGTTCAATACCGATCATCTGATGTACACTTAAACCACGTGCAGTTGCTTCAAAAGTGAGGCAAGCTGATGCAGCTCCCAAGTCATGGATCGCCGCCTTGTTCTGCTTACCATTATGCTCAAATTCATGTTCAACCAGGCCCAGAGCGAGTACCGGTGCATTTTTCGCCCACGGCTGATTGCCTTCCGCAAGTACGCTGAGCACCTGCTCCCAGATTTCCTGACTACGCTCCCGGACACCGACAATATACCGCCAAGGCTGGGCATTGTAGGACGACATAGCCCAGCGGGCCGCTTCGAACATGGCACGCAGATCATCTTCACTGACCTCGCGGCTTGGATCAAAAGCATAAGGGCTCCAGCGTTGGACAAGCAGGCCGTGAACAGGATAATCGACGGGGGCGTTGCGGTTCATAAAGCGTTCCTTATGGGTAGTGCTTATAAAAAACAAGCATAGGGTATCCGATTCAATCAGGCAACGGAATGTAACCAGTCTCGCCAAGAATATCCATCCTCATATCGCCCTTATAAGGATGAGATCTGAATGTCTTTTAATCAGCCGGAATTTCGCAGGGACCTATGTGATCGAGGAATACAAAAAAGTCTACCGTCCATCGCTTACAAGAAGGCAGTACATGAAGGAACATTGAATCCAACCTCACCTTTTTCTCGCGGTCTGATTACCGGAATCAACAGTTCTAGCTGCGCCCGTCCATTTTAGTTCTGCTGCGGATAAATAGCCCATGATTTAGCCCGCCATGAAAGGCACTTATATTTTTTAGTATGAGATAATGAGGGCAATTGCTTAATTTACTTTCGTTATAATTGATTTTCTACTTGGCATTCAGCAGTTTTTTAAATCCCTATCGTGAGCACTTTACGAAGCCTTCATTTGGATTGGAATTTAGAATAAATTATTGTTTTTAATTATAATTTAAACAATCTCAAGGATCAGCCTATTTATCATGCCCCCAAAACGCCGCCCTTTACCAGAAAGTTATCGGAATGAGGAATTCCTCTCTAGCCGCGAGGCGCGATCACTTCGGATTCTTTCCGAGTACCTGGAACCCCAACGCCGTTTTGCACGCTATAAGGTGGATGATACCGTGGTTTTCATGGGCTCGGCGCGCACTCTCCCGCAAGCACAAGCCGAACAGGCACTTAAAGAAGCTAAAGAAAGCACGGGTGATATCAGCAAAGCAGAACGACAGCTTGAAATGTCGAAGTACTATGAGGCCGCGCGGGAATTGGCGCGCCGCCTAACGGAATGGTCCAAGGCATTAAGTGATGAGGAACGGCGCTTTGTAGTATGTACGGGCGGCGGACCAGGAATCATGGAGGCTGCTAACCGAGGAGCCTCCGAAGCAAAGGGGATGAACATTGGGCTGACCATCTCCATCCCCATTGAGGAATTTGATAACTCCTATATCACTCGCGAACTTTCGTTTCACTTTCACTATTTTTTTATGCGCAAGTTTTGGTTCGCTTATTTAGCCAAAGCTATTATCGTCTTTCCAGGTGGATTTGGTACGCTTGACGAATTATTTGAACTCCTCACTCTGATGCAGACTGGTAAAATCCGCAAACACCTTCCTATTATCCTCTTTGGAAAGGCCTATTGGAATGAAGTTATTAACTTTGATGCTCTAGTCCGGTACAGTAATATCGATCCTCAAGATTTAGATTTGCTCTATCAGACCGACTCGGTTGATGAAGCTTATGCCTTTCTCATCGATCATCTCACCCGGTATGCAATTGAGGAGCGGGGAGCAATTCTTTAAATGTCCTACAAAGTCATTATCCCCGCCCGTTATGGCGCTAGCCGCCTACCAGGTAAGCCGCTGCTCGATTTGGCGGGTAAACCTATGTTGCTGCATGTCGTGGAAAAAGCTCAAAAAAGCGGTGCTGAAGAAGTCCTAGTTGCCACTGATGATAGGCGTATAGAGGCAATCGTCCAAAACCATGGTGTGCAAGTCTGTATGACCTCAGTCCAACATGACTCTGGAACTAACCGCTTAGCAGAAGCGGTAACGCAAAAAGATTATCCAGATCAAACCATTATTATCAATGTCCAGGGCGACGAGCCTCTTTTGCCTCCCTCCCTGATTACTCAAGCGGCGGAAGACCTAAAAACCCATCCCAAGGCGGATATTGCTACCTTGTGTGTACCTATTGCTAACCGAGAGGAGTTGTTTGATCCTAATATCGTTAAAGTAGTTCGGGATATACAAGGCTATGCCCTTTACTTCAGCCGGGCCCCTATTCCCTGGGCAAGAGAAGACTTTGCCGCTAAAACTGGGAACCGCTGGCCCACCTCCTGGTCTTATTATCGCCATGTCGGACTTTACGCTTATCGTGCAAGTTTCTTGCGGCGCTATCCCCAACTTCCTGTCTCCCCCCTGGAGCAGGCCGAATGCTTGGAGCAACTGCGGGTCTTATACCATGGAGGTCGCATCCATGTGGCTATCGCCGGTACAATTCCTCCTCCAGGGGTAGACACCCTGGCTGACTTGGAACGGGTGAGGCAACTGCTAGTAACCCAGGAAAGAAACCACAACTAAAGGTGGAGCACAATCTAGCGATATTATTTAATGAGAGGACAAAAAAGGTAAAACCCCCAAAGCTAGGAAGGCAGGACTCATCCGCCCGGATGAATCTTGGACCTTAACTTCTAAGGTTTGCGGCACTCGGCGGCGCGCCTTGCCAAATTGATCAGGTTGGATTGTCTGATGGCAAGCTACTTCCTGCAATACTAGTATGGGGCCTTCCTCTAAGACCTCAATAATCTGGCAAGGAATTTCTTGATGCTGGACCTGGCGGCCAATGAGGCGCCGCAGGCAAGTAACAGTGATGAGAGAGGAAACCATCGGTGGCAATTCTTTAGGAGGTGTTTTTATAGTAGCTTCGCATTGAAAAAATGCCCCCTGTTTAAAACCTAATATCATTTATAACTTTTAAAATCGTATAGAACATGATGATTCTAAGAGAATGGTTCCAAGGCAGCAAACAAGTTCTGCCTCGCTCCTCCGAGGACAAGATCGGAGTACTTTTTGTTTGTATGGCTAACTTCTGCCGCTCCCCCATGGCGAAAGGTCTCTTCCAGCAGCTGGTAGCGCATCATCACCTTAGCCATGCCATTTTTGTCGATGCGGCTGGTACCCACGGCCACTTTGCTGGCGAACGTCCGGATCCGCGAGCTCGGACATGCTGCCGGCGGCGTGGTATTGATATCGACCGCTACCGCGCCCGGCAGATTCAACCTATTGACTTCATAAAGTTCGACTACCTGATTGCCATGGACCATTCGAATTTAGCAATGTTAAAAAAACTAACGCCAGAGGGCCAAGCAAGAAAAATCCGATTACTTCTTGAACTCGCCCCTCATTTGAGAAGACAAGATGTGCCTGATCCCTATTATGGCCCCCCCAGCGAATTTGAAGCGTCCTTGGATCTCATTGAGGAGGCAGCTCATAGTCTCCTCAATGAAATTCGCCAACGGCACTTAAGTTCCCTAGCTCCTAGTTCGGGCTAATACTTGCTTCTTGTTCCCTTATCACTGGAGAAATCGCATTTTTCTATTCCTACCGCCCAAAAAGGAACTTTAGCTTCTTCTGCTCCTCCCTAGCATATTCAGCGCTTGTGCCATATTTATAGCGGCTCTTTCACGGCGGCCGCCTGCTCCCTCTCAACACCCACCTTGGTCGGTCCAGGGGATTCCGGTTCCTGGGACAACCCTTCCCGGCCTTCTTCCGATGGAGCCTTTTTTCTATCAGAAGCCGTCTCTTCTAGAGGTGATTTCGCGGGAGGAGTCGTTAACACCGTTGAAGAGGGTAAGGAGTCCTTTTCGGGATATTGCGCTTCTTCTGGCCGCTTTGTCTCTTCCTCTTCTTTTCTACCGCTGCGGTGACGATATCGGCCAGTGGCATTGACGCGGCGGCGCCGGCCTCCCCGTCGGCCTCGGGTAGTCGTCCTTGAAGATGGGGCGCTAGAACTCTCTGTGCCATTCTGCATATCCTGA
The DNA here is from genome assembly GCF_000012805.1 of Nitrosococcus oceani ATCC 19707. Taxonomy (GTDB): domain Bacteria; phylum Pseudomonadota; class Gammaproteobacteria; order Nitrosococcales; family Nitrosococcaceae; genus Nitrosococcus; species Nitrosococcus oceani. The sequence continues at coordinate 3,218,214 of NC_007484.1, forward strand.
GTTTCCTTTGCTTCCGATGCCGCCTGCCCACTCTCTGCCCCAGAAGAAACACCACTGCCTTCATTGCCCTGGGTATTTTCCTTGCGATTGTGCTGCCGACCTGAACCGCGCCGCCCTCTACCTTGAGAACGCCCGCGCCGGGGAGGCAAACGCCCTCGTTCGCCCGTTTCTTCAGAAACTACTTCTGTTTCTTGGGTCACCACTTCTGCCACATCTAATTCTTGGTCCCCCTTCATGAACGCTGTCCAAAAGCGCCTTAAAAAATCGGGCTCAGCCTTTGGGGCTACCGGTTGCGGTTCAGGCTTAGGAAATAAAGGAGAACCTGCTTTAACCAAGGGCTCATCTGGGATAGCGCTAGGTGTTAAAAGCGCCGGCTTTTTAGGACTTGGTTCATTTGCCATCTGGTAACTTTGCATCTCAAACCGTTTATCCACTCGGCTCTCACCTTTCCCTACATCTTTAATACGCTCAATCTCAAAAACCGGGGTTTCCAGATGAGAATTAGGAACTAAAAACAAGTGTGCCCCGTATCGCTTTTCAATGGCGGCAAGGTTAGCCCGTTTTTCATTGAGCAAAAAGGAGGCTACGGAAATAGGAAGCTGAATTACCATACGGGCAGTCTTTTCTTTAGCTGCCCCTTCTTCGATAAGACGTAAGACTGATAACCCCAAAGATTCCACTCCCCGGACCTGGCCCCGGCCATTACAGCGTGGACATACGACTTGATGGGCCTCTCCTAGGGAGGGTCGCAATCGCTGCCGTGACATCTCTAAAAGCCCAAATCTGGAAATACGGCCTACTTGCACTCGCGCCCGATCCTCGCGCAAACACTCGCGTAACCGATTTTCGACCGCCCGTTGATTACGCAACGGCGCCATATCAATAAAATCGATAACGATCAATCCCCCTAAATCACGCAGCCTTAGTTGACGTGCTATCTCCTCAGCCGCTTCTAAGTTAGTGGAAAGGGCCGTCTCCTCAATATCCTCGCCCTTATTTGCCCGCGCCGAGTTAATATCGATGGTGGTCAAAGCCTCAGTATAATCGACGACAATCGCGCCACCAGAAGGCAGTGCTACCTCATGCTGGAATGCCGTCTCAATTTGAGACTCGATTTGAAAGCGGGTGAAAAGAGAAACCTTATCTTGGTAAAGTTTAAGTTTGCGTAGCTCAGGGGGCATTACTTGGCGCATGAAATCATAGGCCCGCTGGTAAACATCTGGAGTATCAATAAGGATCTCGCCTATATCCAGGCGGAGGTAATCCCGCAATGCGCGAATAATGACATCGCTTTCCTGATAGATAAGAAAAGGCGCGGGCCGCCCCTCAGCGGCCGCCTGGATAGAATGCCAAAGGTGGAGTAAGTAATTAAGATCCCATTGTAATTCCTCAGCGTTTTTACCAACGGCGGCAGTCCGCGTAATGAGACCCATACCTTCAGGAATTTCGAGGGTACGCATTGCCTCCAATAGCATACTTCTCTCTTCCCCCTCGATCCGGCGCGAAACCCCACCAGCCCTTGGATTATTAGGCATCAAAACGAGATACCGTCCAGCTAGACTAATAAAAGTAGAGAGCGCCGCGCCCTTATTGCCTCGCTCTTCTTTTTCTACCTGAACGACTAATTCTTGCCCTTCTTTAAGCACGTCCTGGACTTTAGGGCGGTCTCCAGATTCTCCCTGGTGGGACTGAAAATAGCTGCGCGTCACCTCTTTAAGGGGCAAAAATCCTTGGCGATCAGCGCCATAATCTACAAATACGGCATCTAAGCTTGGTTCTATTCGGGTAATTTTACCCTTATAAATATTGGCTTTTTTCTGTTCCCGAGCCGGATTTTCAATATCCAAATCTTGTAGGTATTGGCCATCAACCATAGCTACTCGCAACTCTTCCGCATGAGTTGCATTAATAAGCATTCTTTTCATGTGTCTCGTTCCTTAATTTCTTCGCATATTTATACCCTCAGCCAACTCCTGCCTATTCAAATCCAAATGTATCAAGCTTAATAATAAGCGGCAGCCATGCTGCGGGTACTTGCGAGAGAAACGAGAATGGCAATCAAAATGCCAATTTTAGTATGAGGATCTATGCTCGGACCTGGAAACCTTCACAATTAGGGTATACAAAAACCGGGCAACCTAGTCTGCTGATAATATAATAAGATATCCGCCCCCCTATATCATATTCCTTCCAATTGAGACAAAAGAGGCAACACCGCTGTACATGTGCTCGTGTTCTTAGTCATGCAAACTAGCCATCCCGTCTCTGCAGGGCACCTCCACCTCACCTGTCCACCCATCGGCGAAGTTGCTCTGCCAGAAGCCCATCCTGCTATATATAAATAATATGAGCAGAGAACATCAATCATTTTTTTCAAGCGCGGCAATAAGCCTTTGCTCGCCCAAATCTTGCTTATTTTCTAAGCCTAGAAAAAACTGAATCGCCCAAACCTTCTTTTTTATCATAAGTTTCTGGCCCAGCTTTTCATCACAAGAACCTCAAATCTACTCGTTACTCCACGCAAAACCTCATTTTATCGCTGCAGTCCTGGTGCTATTATCCCGTTCAATTTAAAATTAGCACGGCCTGCAACGATCCTGAACTATATTCTACTAGCAAGCGACTGATATATGTCTTATAGGAACCATACCTCGGCCTTTTAGGCCCAAAAATCCTGCTTCCCTTTTTAATTAACACGCCACATAAAATATGTCTCTCATCGCTGGCAGGCAGTCACCACCTTCACCCTAAAGCCAGTTAGACAGACTTTCTTTAAAACAGTGCCTTCAAACTACCCCCTTTACTTATATACGCAACTTGTGGGTGGCGAACTAACTCTTCGCAATATATCAGGCTGTCCCTTAAGCATCAAATAGATGCATTCCTTGGTATTATAACTAGGCTTATGAATACTGCGAAAAAACCACCAGCGGCCCAAGTCCGCATCCTGAAAATACATCTAGAGCAGGCAGGCCAACGGATCGACAATTTTTTGTTTTCCCAGCTCAAAGGAGTTCCCAAGAGTAGGATTTACCGTTGCCTCCGCAAGGGAGAGGTCCGAGTTAATAAATCCCGCATCGCTAGTAGCTACCGCCTACAACAAGGAGACCAGGTCAGGGTTCCGCCACTGCGCGTATCTCATTCCCCCCTTAAGAGACCGATAGCTCACTCCCTCTTGCTCCTAATTAAGAACAGCTTATTGTATGAGGATAAGGAGCTACTCATGCTCAACAAACCGGCCAGAATCCCGGTCCACGGGGGGAGTGGGGTAAGTTATGGAATTATTGAGGCGCTGCGGATTTTGCGCCCAGAGGCCGCCTTTTTGGAGCTAGTACACCGTTTAGACCGAGAAACTTCCGGTTGCCTTATGGTAGCCAAAACCAGAAGCGCCTTACTGACGCTCCAAGCAATGCAGCAAAAACAACTTATCCACAAACGCTATCTTGCCCTCGTCAAAGGGCGTTGGCGAAAAAATGTCCAGCGGGTAGACTTGCCCCTACTAAAAAATATATTACGTTCTGAAGAACGGATAGTTAAGGTGAATTCAGCTGGCAAGCCCGCTATTAGTCACTTCTACCCCAAACTTTTTTATGGAGGTGAAGCAACCCTTATGGAGGTTACCTTAGAAACCGGTCGCACACATCAGATACGGGTACACGCCGCTCACCTTGGACACCCTCTCGGTGGCGATGAAAAATATGGTGATTCCAGCTTCAATAAGCAATTACGATGTATGGGATTACATCGACTATTTCTCCATGCTAGCCAGCTCACCTTTACTCTGCCGGAAGGGAAAAAGACAATAAAAGCCGCCGCCCCTCTGCCCAAGGAATTAAATGCTGTGCTGCAAACATACGCTGCCAAGCTCAGAGCTAAATAAATTTCAAATTGAAAAGCAGCAAGCATTGCGACGCCATTCTTAGCGGCATTAACCCCTTATACGATTAACCTTGTTAGCCCAACTTTTGTTTACGGAGGCCCCATGTCAAACCAAGATCCATCTACGACCGATCTAAGCAAAACACAGGCAATCCAGCGCAACTGGGAGCGAGAGGTCTTGGAGCGTTTGGCTTTTAGCGCTCTTAAAGAACAGCGGCGGGCGCGTCGTTGGAGTATTTTTTTCAAACTACTCTTTGCTGCCTATTTACTCGTTCTCTTGCTGCTTTATCTTCCTAATGGGCTTAGCGCTCCAGGAATAATTACGCCCCACACTGCCTTAGTAAAAATAGAAGGGATCATTGGCAGCGACTCATTTGCAAATGCGGAAAATATAAAAAAAGGACTAAAAGCCGCCTTTGAGAACGAACATATCGCTGGGTTAATTCTGCATATCAATAGTCCTGGCGGCAGCCCAGTCCAGGCAAACCAAATCAACGACCAAATCCATCAATTGCGCAAAGAACATCCTAATATCCCTATCCACGCCGTTATTACAGACATCTGCGCCTCGGGAGGATATTACATTGCGGTAGCGGCAGATCAAATTTATGCGGACAAAGCAAGTATCGTGGGTTCCATTGGTGCTCTGATCAATAGTTTCGGCTTCGTTGAAGCTATGGAAAAACTGGGAATTGAGCGGCGCCTCTTTACTGCAGGCGACTATAAAGGTTTCCTTGATCCGTTCTCGCCTATGAAAGAATTCGAATCCCAACATATCCAAAAGATGCTAGACAACATCCACAAGCAATTCATTCAGGTTGTAAAAGACAACCGCGGAGAACGACTCAAGAACGATTCTTCCCTATTCAGCGGATTAGTCTGGACAGGCGAGCAAGCCATCGATCTAGGATTGATCGATGGCTTGGGAAACAGCAACTACGTGGCTCGCGAGATCATAGGAGCGGAAAAAATTGTCGATTACACCCCCCAGCCCAAGCTCCTAGATCGCTTCTCTCGCCAGCTTGGAGCCACTTTCGCTAATATGCTATCCGGCTTCACCCTTGCGGCTAATACAAGATAGCCAACAAAGACAGGGCGTATGAAAAAAAATACCCCCGCGGAGAAAACTCCCCGGGGGGCTATAAAATTTACCTTCAATCTTTGAAGCTTCCTCATTCATGGAGAATTTCAGCGTTCAGCGTAAAGTAAATGCTTCCTTGAGCTTCTTCTCAACTGGAACATTTTTGAGCTCAACATAGATGGGCAGCCCGTTTTTATAGGGAGGATAATCTTCCCCCTGAATTAAGGGAGCAAGATAGCTCCGCCCTTCTTCCGTAATCCCAAAACCTTCTTGGGTGATATAGCTTTGGGGCAGGGTTTTCTCTACATTAGCCACGTCCTTTAGGTGCGCTGAACCAATCTCCCAACGATAGGGATCATGAGAGGCGCGAAGGATAGTAGGCATCACCGCATTTTTACCTCTGATGGCGAATTCCACAGCAGCCTTACCCACCGCATAGGCTTGCTCCACATCCACCCGGGAGGCGATATGCCGTGCCGCCCGCTGCAAATAATCAGCAACCGCCCAATGATATTTATAACCCAACCGCTCTTTCACCATCTGGGCAATAAAAGGGGCTACCCCCCCTAGCTGGGCATGGCCGAAAGCATCCCGCGACCCGGTTTCAGATAAAAATTGGCCTTCCTGGTTACGAACACCTTCCGAAGCCACCACCACACAGTAGCCATAATCTTTGACACTGGCATCCACTTTCTTAAGGAACCGCCCTTGCTCAAAGGGAATTTCGGGAAACAAAATAATATGAGGGGCATCGCCTTCCTGCTCTGCTGCTAACCCGCCTGCAGCAGCAATCCAACCCGCATGACGTCCCATCACCTCAAGGATAAAAACTTTCGTCGAAGTCCGAGCCATGGAGGCCACATCTAGAGCAGCTTCCCGCACCGAGACTGCCACGTATTTTGCTACGGATCCAAAGCCTGGACTGTTATCAGTGAGCGGTAAATCATTATCCACGGTCTTGGGAACACCAATACACTTAATAGAATATCCTAGTCGATCCCCAAGCTGGGAGACTTTGTGGGCAGTATCCTGAGAGTCGCCACCACCATTGTAAAAGAAATAGCCGATATCGTGCGCCTTAAACACCTCTATCAGACGTTCATACTCAGCCTTGTTTTCCTCAAGTCCCTTGAGCTTATAACGGCAAGATCCGAAAGCTCCCCCTGGCGTATGCCGTAAGGCAGCAATGTCATTATCACTGTCCTGGCTGGTATCGATAAGATCTTCAGTTAAGGCCCCAATAATGCCATTACGCCCAGCATAAACTTTGCCTATAACCTCCGGATGCTGCCGTGCAGCCTCAATGACACCACAGGCAGAAGCATTGATAACTGCAGTCACGCCGCCGGATTGAGCATAAAACGCATTCTTTTTCGCCATCCTCATTCTCCTTAATTGATTTTACAAAAAAATCTTTTACCCGCTGAGAGCAAATTGCAAGCGTTAGATTGCCAAGAATGCCCATATTAGACCAGGTAAGCCTTTTAATCCGAACCTACCTGACCGCCGACCACCATTCTATCCGAACTAATTGACTCCCACCGTCTACCGAGGTAGCGTAACAGCTTTTTGAGTCCCAGCCTGAAGGTAGTATGTTGGAGTGAAGCGCAATAAGTCGCTTCAACACTTACTCATACGCTTGATATAGGCTATTTCGAGGCACATCCCTTATGAGAGCAGTGTTACTTGGCGCCCCAGGCTCCGGAAAAGGCACCCAGGGCGAACGTCTATCCCAACAATATGGTATTCCTCAGGTCTCTACTGGAGATTTGCTGCGTGCTGCTGTAGCCGCTGGTAGCGAGCTAGGCAAACAAGCAAAAGCAGCCATGGATGCGGGAGAACTAGTATCTGATCAAATCGTTATCGGCATTATCCGAGAGCGGCTAACCCAGCCTGATGCCGCTAAAGGTTATATCCTCGATGGATTTCCCCGGAATTTTACCCAAGCCCAAGCTCTTGATGAGATGCTCGCTACCCTAGAACGGCCTCTCCAGGCTATCATCCTGCTGGATGTAAATTTTGAAGTGCTTATGAGGCGGCTCACTGGACGGCGTACCTGCCAGGCGTGCGGAGCCATTTACAATATTTATTTTTCACCCCCCGAGGTAGACCACCGTTGCGATAAATGCAACAGCGATCAGCTCGTTCAACGCTCGGACGATAACGAGGAGACCATCAGCAACCGCTTACGGGTTTACGAGGCCCAAACCGCTCCCCTGGTCGATTACTATGAAGCTCAAGGCAAGCTATACAAGGTCGATGGAGAGGATGATATCACCAAAATCGCCAAAAACATCGGCCAGATTCTGGAAACTGCTAGATAGCGGCTAACCGATGGCCAAGGTACTCGGTATCGGAACTGCCACCCTTGATATCATTAACACCGTTGAATATTATCCTACGGAGGATGAAGAACTCAGGGTTTTATCACAGCGCCGCTGCGTGGGGGGAAATTGTCCTAATACCCTTACTGTCCTCCAACAACTCAGCCACAAATGCGTTTTTGCAGGGATTATGGCGGATGATCCAGACGGACGGTTCATTGCCCAACAATTGAAACAAACAGGTGTCAAAGTAGATGATTGCCGGGTGGTGGAAGGAAGGACACCTACATCCTATATTACCTTAAGCCGCGCTACAGGCACCCGCACAATTGTCCACTATCGGGCCCTCCCCGAATTTAGCTTTGCCGATTTCGCAAAAATTGATCTCTCCTCTTTTGATTGGCTCCACTTTGAAGGCCGCAATATTACGGAAACGCTTGGCATGCTAACCTTCGTCCGGAAGAAATTTCCTTACCTTCCCTGGTCAGTGGAGATTGAAAAACCCAGAGCCAACATTGAAAATCTTTTTGAGGGCGCCACTATTTTATTATTCTCCCGCCATTATGCGGCTTACCATGGCTATGCAAAAGCTCAAACTTTTCTTCAGGAGTTGCACTCATCCCTGCCCCACACTGAAAAAGTCTGCGCTTGGGGCAAGGAGGGAGCCTACGCTCTTGGTAATGGAGGGGAGATAAAACACGCACCAGCTTTTTTCCCACCCCAGGTGGTGGATACCCTGGGGGCGGGAGATACTTTCAACGCGGGGTTTCTTAATGCCCGTCTGCGTAACCACTCTCTTTCTGAAAGCCTTACTTTGGCGTGCCAGCTAGCTGGCCGTAAGTGTGGGCAGCAGGGATTCAACGGTCTAGGAGACCAGCGATAATCAATACGATGACAGAAACTTCATCTCTATTTTTGTGCCACTTGGAAGACCTTCCAGAATATGGCACCCGCGGTTTTACCCTTGAGCAACAGGAAATTTTTGTCATTCGCCAGGCCGCTCAGCTCTGGATCTACTTAAACCGCTGTCCCCATACGGGAGTAGCCCTCAACTGGGTCCCTCATCAATTCCTCGATTTGGAAGGCCAATACATCCAATGCGCAACTCATGGGGCCTTATTCCGGTTTCATGACGGCCTCTGCTTGGCTGGCCCCTGCCCTGGAACTCGCTTAGAACCAATACCATTTAAGCTGATCGGCAATAAACTTTATCTCACCGATACGGAAAAGATGCCTACTTATTCCTAGATTTATGGTGCTAGCTTTCCCAGCATATATCTATCTGATCATTAACTGCGGTACTCAGCATTAATTTTTACATAGGCAAAGGAAAGATCGCAGGTCCAGATTTGCACACGGGCATCCCCCCTGCCTAACTCCACCGCTAGGGTAATATCATCCTGAGCCATAACCGTTCGACCCTGCTCCTCGGTATACTCGGGATGAAGAACGCCTCCATGAATCACACAAGCCTCACCTAAGTAAAGAGAAACTCCTGTTATTTCAAGATCAGGTACGCCGCTGCGCCCTATGGCGGCAAGAATCCGGCCCCAATTGGGATCGCTGGCAAAGCAAGCGGTCTTGACCAAAGGAGATTGAGCAATCGTATAAGCTACCTGCTCGCATTCTTGAATATTCCTTCCCCCCGCCACCTCAACCGTAATAAACTTAGTTGCCCCTTCTCCATCCCGAACAATGGCCTGGGCCAGAGATAAGCATACCTCGGTCACCGCCTGCTGCAAGGCAGCAAAAGCCGGGTCCTCAATCGTAGCGATAGAAACTTCACTTTGTCCTGTAGCCAGAAGAACACAAGCGTCATTCGTGGAAGTATCGCCATCGACAGTAATACGATTAAAGCTCTCTGCCACGCCTCGGGCAAGACAGCGCTGTAATACTTTCTTAGGAACCTGGGCATCAGTCGCCAGAAAAGCCAGCATAGTAGCCATATCGGGCCGGATCATACCTGATCCCTTAGCGATGCCCGTGACAGTCACCGGGTGGCCTTGGCAGGTAAAATGGACAGAGGTGCCTTTGGGGACGGTATCCGTAGTCATTATAGCGCGGGCTACCGAGGACCACCCGGTAGGCGAGCACACTTGCCAGACTTGAGGTAAAGCGGCTTGTATACGGGAGACCGGTAACAGCTCACCAATGACTCCCGTGGAAAAAGGAAGTATCGCCGTGGAAGCCACTCCGCCCAGTTCAGCCAAAGTGGCGCAGCAGGTCTCAGCATCTACTATTCCCTGGATACCGGTACCTGCATTGGCATTGCCCGCATTAATCAAGAGAAAGCGCGGAGAATTTCCAGCTAAATGACGGCGAGCTACGATTACAGGTGCGGCACAAAAAGCATTACGAGTGAAAACAGCGGCACAGGTACTGCCCCCAGTCACCGCTATTATCGCTAAATCAGGACGATCACGGTAGCGAATCCCCGCAGCCACCGTTCCCAGTTCAACCCCCGCTACCGGTAGCAATTCTTGTAAATGCTCAAGGCCAGCAGCCATCAACTTCCTTGCATTCAGATAAGAATAGCTTTGTCAGCACAAAATTGATTACATCAATTCAATTTACCGTGGCAATGCTTGTATTTCTTTCCTGAACCACAGGGACAAGGCTCATTACGACCTACTTTCCGACCATCCCTGACATAAGGCGCCTTGGATTCAGCAGTCGAGGATTTTACATCGCCAGAACTATCCGCCATCGTACTTGCCGCTGCATGCTGGTATTCTACCGCGCTGGCAGCGCGGCGTTGATGCTCCACCGCCTCCACATCGGCCTCGGTACGCACCTGCACCTTGGAAAGGAGCGCAATGACATCATGCTTAATCCGCTCCAACATCTCTTGAAATAATTCGAAAGCCTCTCGCTTGAACTCCTGTTTGGGATTCTTTTGGGCATAACCGCGCAGATGAATACCCTGGCGTAAGTGGTCCATCATTGCAAGATGTTCCTTCCATTGGGAATCCAATACCTGTAGCATGGCTGCTTTCTCAAAATGGCGCATCACTTGGGGACCAACCAAGGTCTCTTTTTCTCCATAAGCGCCTTCCATCGCTTCCATAATACGTTCCCGCAAGGTCTCCTCGTGGAGACCTTCATCGGCTTCCAGCCAACCAGCAATATCCACCTCAAGACCGAATTCACTCGCCAGCCCTTCCTGTAATCCCGGAATATCCCATTGTTCGTCAATACTCCCCGGGGGAATGTATTGGCTGACTAGAGAGTGAATTACGCCCTGGCGAATGCTTTGGACCATGTCCGAAACATCCTCTGCCGCCATCAATTCATTACGCTGCTGATAGATCACCGTACGTTGATCATTGGCCACATCATCAAACTCTAGCAATTGCTTGCGGATATCGAAGTTGTGACCCTCAACTTTACGCTGGGCATTTTCGATAGCACGGGTGACCCACGGATGTTCAATAGCCTCCCCTTCTTCCATACCTAACCTTTGCATCAGGCCCGAAATTCGTTCCGAGGCAAAAATGCGCATCAGGTTGTCTTCCAAGGATAAGTAAAAACGAGTGGAACCCGGATCTCCCTGGCGCCCGGACCGTCCCCGAAGCTGATTGTCAATACGTCGTGATTCATGGCGTTCAGTACCAATGATATGCAGTCCTCCAGCTGCCACAACCTGGTCATGACCTTCTTGCCACCGGCGCCGTATTTCTTCTTTTTTCGCCTTATCCGCATTCTCGCCTAGGGTCGCTAATTCCGCATCCAAGCTACCGCCAAGCACAATGTCGGTACCGCGGCCGGCCATGTTTGTCGCAATAGTAACCGTGCCGGGCCGGCCAGCCTGAGCAATGATCTCAGCCTCCTTCTCATGAAATTTAGCATTGAGCACTCGGTGTTCAACTTTTTCTTTTTTAAGCAGCCCCGAGAGATGCTCGGAGGTCTCAATGGAAGCAGTCCCCACCAGCACAGGCTGGCCCCGGGTGTGGCAATCCTTGATATCTTCAATAATGGCCTGGTATTTTTCTTCCGCGGTCAAATAGACCTGGTCCCCATGGTCAACCCGGACCATGGGAAGGTGAGTAGGAATGACCACGACTTCTAAGCCATAAATCTGTTGGAATTCATAAGCCTCAGTATCCGCCGTCCCCGTCATCCCCGCTAATTTCTCGTAGAGACGAAAATAGTTTTGGAAGGTAATAGAGGCCAAAGTCTGGTTTTCGCTTTGGATGGACACCCCCTCCTTGGCTTCCACCGCTTGATGAAGCCCCTCCGACCACCTTCGGCCAGGCATGGTGCGGCCCGTAAACTCATCCACGATCACCACCTGATCGTCCTTAACGATATAGTCGACGTCCTTATGGAAAAGCACATGGGCCCGCAAGGCCGCGTTAAAATGATGCATCAAGCCAATATTGGCGGCATCATAGAGGCTTTCTCCTTCTTGCATTAAGCCCGACTCGAGCATAACCTGCTCCGCGTGCTCATGTCCCGCTTCGGTCAAATATACTTGGCGCGCTTTCTCATCCACCGTGTAATCACCCGGCCCATCTTCCCTCTCTTGCTTCTTTAAACGGGGCATAAAGACGTTGATTTGCCGATAAAGTTCGGAACTCTGCTCTGCGGCGCCGGAGATAATCAAGGGAGTACGGGCCTCGTCAATCAAGATAGAGTCGACTTCATCCACAATGGCATAGTGCAGTTCCCGTTGTACCTTTTCTTCCAAACTAAAGGCCATGTTGTCGCGTAAGTAATCAAAGCCAAATTCATTATTGGTGCCATACGTAATATCCGCCATGTAGGCGGCTTTTCGAGCACCAGGATCCATATTGGAAGCGATAATCCCCGTAGAAAGGCCCAGGAACTGGTAAAGCGGTCCCATCCATTGAGCATCACGCTGGGCCAGATAGTCATTAACCGTCACCACATGGACCCCTTTACCAGGCAAAGCGTTGAGGTAAGCAGCTGCGGTGGCCACCAAAGTTTTACCCTCCCCCGTACGCATCTCAGCAATCTTGCCATCGTGGAGCACGATACCGCCCAAAAGTTGAACATCAAAGTGGCGCATGCCAAGAACCCGCTTACCCGCTTCCCGGACCACGGCAAAGGCTTCGGGTATGAGTTCATCTAAACTTTCATCTGCGGCAAGCCGATCCCGGAACTGGTCGGTTTTAGCCTGTAACTGCCCATCGCTAAGCGCTGCAAATTCCTGCTCCAAAGCATTAATTTGCGCCACGACTTTATTCACGCTCCGCAACAAGCGATCATTGCGGCTGCCAAATACCTTGCTGAGTAAATTAGTGACCATAACTATTGATGATGTAGAATTGATTCTAAAGATTATAAGGTGGGTACTAAGCTCGATATTAAGGGGCGATTAAGACCAAACTAACTAACCAGCTTCGAGCAGAAAATTATTCAAAAATCCGCCTTGCTTTTACCTGCTGAAAATTTTCAATTATAACAAACAATGCCGCTCAACTCTTACTTTAGCTATCTTCCACTGCCCTGACAAATTGGAGAGGATCTACCGTGCGTCCCTCATGTAAAACTTCAAGGTGGACATGAGGCCCCGTTGAGCGGCCGCTGGACCCCATTAAAGCAATAACCTGCCCTTTGACAATATGTTCACCTACTTGTACTAAATTCTTCCGATTATGGGCATAACGGGTCACATAACCATTGCCATGGTTAATTTCAACCATCCTTCCATATCCTGAACGTTTCCCTACCCAAGTTACAATACCCGCGGCTACGGCTAAAATTTTGGTGCCTGCTTTGCCGGCAAAATCCACCCCATTGTGAAACTCCCTTCGACCATTAAAGGGATCAGTCCGATACCCGTACTTAGAAGAAAGCCAACCCTGGTGCAAAGGACGGCCCGCCGGCAAAGCCGCTTGCTGTATATCCCATTCTAGCAACATGGTCTCTAGTAGCCGCAGTTGTTGCTGGCGATCAGTGATTTCTTGTGCTAATTGCTCCATGGTTGCCAAGAAATCGCTCAGTTTCGGTATTTCCCCTATGCGAGATTCTGGCCCGCCCATAGCGGGCGGATGAGTGAAATCGAATTCTCCTTGCTCCAAATCCGCATATACAATGAGACGCTGTCCCAGGGCATTCAGGCGAATCACATTCGCTTGGAGGTATCCGAGCCGCTGAGCAAGAACACCAAGCCCTTCTTCAGCTTGCTTCGTTGTCGCTGCTAACATTGCCTGCTGCCGCTCCAATCTCGCCTGCCAATCCTTAGTCAGCACCTGCATTTGGGCAAGAGATTCCTGCTGTACAGTAAATTGGGTTCTCATACCAAAATGATAAGCCCCGTACACCGTTAGCAATAGGAATGTTAGTATTAAAAATAAGCAAGCGAAGAAAGCACGGGTACCCAGATGGATACAGTTTCGGCTTCTTGACGCCTTGGGAAGGATGATAATGTCCATTTTTTCCTTATCCTGGTATCAATCTAGGAATATTTACTATGCGAGTTACCCCATCCATTAACAAGGTACTTAAGACCACCGAAGGGAACTTGCAACGCCTGCTTACCCGAGCCAAAACCTTACAGCGGTTGACCTTTGAAGTTCGTCAATGCCTGCCGCAAGCCCTATCCTCCCATTGCTTAGTCGCTAACATTCGGGATAACCGCCTCATTATGCATACCGATACCCCAGCCCAAGCCAACCTTCTACGTTATTACATGCCTAATATTATCAAGCACCTACAGCAGCGTCAGGAATTTCGCAACCTTCGCAGAGTAGTAGTAAAAGTGCGCCCTCCCACTCCTCTTTTACCTTCTTCTCAAAAGCAGCGTCCTGCCCTTTCCCATGAGAACGCGGTTTTGCTCCGTAATATAGCGAGAGGAATGAAAAACTCTCACCTCAAAGCAGCCTTTTTACGCTTATCCTTAAGGTCTAAAGAATAATGACACTCGGCTTAGACAACCCAGCTTTATGCTGCCGTTAAAGGGCGGGTAAAAAGGATAGGAGCTGCGGTCTCGTCATCTTCAAAGGTGACGATTTCCCAAGCAGATTTATCTGCCATGAGGGCACACAGTAATTTATTATTTAAGGCATGGCCCGATTTATAACCGCTAAAGGCGCCGATGAGGGTATGGCCAAGCAAGTAAAGATCGCCAATGGCATCTAAAATCTTGTGACGGGCAAATTCATCCTCATAACGCAAACCATCTTCGTTAATCACCCGATAATCATCCACCACTACCGCGTTGTTCAGGCTACCTCCTAACGCCAGATTAGCTTCTCGCAAGCGCTCGATGTCTTTCATAAAGCCAAAAGTTCGGGCACGACTCACCTCCTTCACAAAGGAAGTAGAAGAAAAGTCAATTTCAACCCCTTGCGGTCGACCCTTGAATGCCGGGTGATCGAAATCAATGACAAAGGAAACTTTGAAGCCGTCAAAAGGCTCAAAACGGGCCCACTTACCCTCTTCCTCCATGAGCAACGTTTTTTTTATCAGTATAAAGCGCTTGGGCGCCTCTTGCTGGACTATTCCCGCAGACTGTATCAAAAAAACAAAAGGACCCGCACTTCCATCCATGATAGGAACTTCAGAAGCATTCAAATCCACATAAGCATTGTCAATGCCCAAGCCAGCAAAAGCCGATAGCAAATGCTCCACAGTAGCAATGCGTACCCCTTCCTTGACGAGGGTGGAAGAAAGCGTGGTATCTCCCACATTCTCTTCCCTGGCTTTTATTTCCACAGGGGGATCTAAATCAACTCTACGGAAGACGATACCGGTATCCACTGCTGCCGGCCTTAACGTGAGATAAACAATATCCCCAGTATGCAATCCTACCCCAGTAGCGCGGATGACATTTTTAAGTGTACGTTGTTTTATCATGGTAGAATATATTTCCTTTAGCCAATAATTCATCGGGTCAAGCACTTGCCGGGGAGGTAGCGAAGGACCCATACCCGCACGGACCCAATAATGGCGGTGCCCCCTATTAAAACTGGACTGGGTTGGAACATCAATCGGCCTGTCGGCGCAAAAATGCTGGAACATCCAAATAATCCATGCTGGAATCACTGCTCGTTGTGACTGGATCTCGCGATGAACCATGGCGGATAACCGTAGGCTTATCCAGCGTATGATAATCGATAGGTTCTTCAGGTTCAGACTGTTGAGAAGAAATCTGCGCAAGACTGATGGGCGCTTTCGTTTGGGTCTCCGGCTGTCCTAGTCCGGTAGCAACAACCGTAACCCGCAGTTCATTTTCCAGGCCGGGGTCAATCACGGTACCCACCACGACGGTCGCATTATCTGCAGCATATTCTTTAACTGTGCTTCCGACCTCCTCGAATTCGCCGATAGACATACTCGGCCCCCCCGTGATATTGACCAGCACCCCGCGAGCACCTTTTAGGCTGATATCTTCCAGCAAGGGACTTGCTACCGCCGCCTCGGCCGCCAAACGGGCCCGCTCCTCCCCCGTGGCGCTGCCAGAGCCCATCATGGCCATTCCCATTTCCGCCATGACTGTGCGAACATCGGCAAAATCCACATTAATCAAGCCAGGTCGGGTAATGAGTTCCGCGATTCCCTGCACTGCACCGAGCAAAACATCATTAGCCGCCTTAAAAGCATTTAACAGACTAATACTTTTACCCAGCACCGGCATCAATTTTTCATTCGGTATGGTGATCAAAGAATCGACATACTGGGTTAGCTCCTTAATTCCTTCATCGGCGATGGCTGCCCGCTTGCGCCCCTCAAAGGAAAAAGGCCGAGTCACCACGGCAACAGTCAAAACCCCGAGTTCCTTAGTGACTTGGGCCACCACGGGAACACCGCCTGTTCCAGTACCACCACCCATACCGGCAGTAATAAACACCATATCCGCACCGCTCACCACTTCCATGATCCGCTCCCTATCCTCCAGAGCAGCTTGGCGGCCAATTTCTGGATCAGCCCCGGCCCCTAACCCTTTGGTAATATTGTTTCCTAGTTGCAACACGGTATTGGCAGCACAATCTTTCAGGGCTTGCGCGTCCGTATTGGCGACGATGAAATCGACTCCTTCTATTTTGGCGTCCACCATATGCCGAATGGCGTTGCCGCCCCCCCCACCGACGCCAATGACCTTGATCACCGCACTTTGAGTATATGAATCCATCAATTCAAACATGGTCATTCTCCTTGTCATTTAAATTTCTATAATTGATAAGCTGGTCTAAATTCGAGTATTTTTAAAAATTCCCCTGAAACCATCCCCGCATCCTATCCCATACCCCCCGAACGCTTCTCAGCGGCCGACCTCCTAAACCCGGTGTGTAAGGATGATGATGCCCGAAAAGCAAAAGCCCTATGCCGGTAGCATGTACCGGGTTCCTCACCACATCAGGCAAGCCAGCCATATGTTGGGGTATACCGAGTCGTACCGGCGTGTGAAAAACTTCCTCCGCCAACTCCATCACCCCTTCCATTTTGGCGCTACCCCCTGTTAATACGACCCCCGCCCCCAGCAATTCCTCATACCCGCTCCGCTGCAACTCTTCCATAACAAGCTCCAGCAGCTCCCGGTAACGGGGCTCGATGACCCCAGCTAGCGCCTGGCGCGATAATCGCCGTGGCGGCCGATCGCCGACGCTGGGAACCTCAATGTGTTCATCAGGATGAGTCAATTGAGTCAAGGCACAGGCGTATCTCAGCTTAATATCGTCGGCATGCTGAGTCGGAGTTCTCAAAGCCACGGCAATATCATTAGTGACCTGATCGCCCGCAATCGGAATTACCGCGGTGTGACGAATCGCCCCGCCCACGAACACCGCAATATCCGTGGTCCCGCCACCGATATCTACTAAACACACGCCCAGCTCCTGCTCATCATCGGTAAGGACCGAGTAACTTGAAGCTAGCTGCTGCAAGATAATATCATCCGCTTCCAGCCCACACCGGCGGATACACTTAATAATATTCTGGGCAGCGCTAACGGCGCCAAACACCAAATGCACCTTGGCCTCTAGACGAACCCCCGACATACCGACCGGATCTCGTATCCCCTCTTGGCTATCAATAATAAATTCCTGGGGCAATACATGAAGAATTTTCTGATCCGCAGGAATGGCAACCGCGCGGGCGGAATCTATTACCCGTTCCACATCTTCCGTAGTCACCTCCTTGTCACGAATGGGTACAACTCCGTCGGAATTTTGACTACGAATATGGCTACCGGCGATGCCGGTAAACACCGAGTAAATCTGGCAACCCGCCATCGATTCCGCCTCCTCCACTGCCCGCTGAATAGACTGAACCGTGGAGTCGATATTCACTACCACACCTTTTTTCAATCCACGGGAGGGATGAGAACCAATGCCTACTACTTCAATCTCACCTTCAGGGTGAGTTTCAGCCACAATGGCGGCTATCTTAGAGGTACCGATATCTAGACCTACAATAAAATTCTTATCGCTACGCTTAGACATCGAATGCCGCCTCACGAACCCATGCGGGTGCTGTATTGCCGTGCCAGGTGATTGCAAAACCATTCGTATAGCGCATATCCACTCGCTTTATATCCTCTCGATGTAATCGCAACAAGTGGGCATAGATTTGCTGAAATCGGGTTAGACGTTGCTTGCTGTGAGCCCGCCCCAAAATCAATTCCATACCGTCTTCGAAAACCACATGCCAATCCCGCCGTTCTCCCATGGTGAGCTGAACCACCCGCAGCCCAAGAGAATTCAATTGCGCCTGTATTTTCTCTAAACGGCTAACTAACAATCGTTCACTGTCCGGAGGACCTTGTAATTTTGGCAACCCCTGAGGAAAACTCGCCTCAGGCGGGGTGAAAATCTCGCCTTCAATACTGATTAAGGCATCTTTACCCCAGCGCGCCAGGGGTATTTTCTCTTGAACTTCAATCTGTAAGGCATCAGGCCAAACCCGGCGTACATTTACTTGAGCTACCCAGGGTAATTCCTCCACTACCGTCCGTATCGTCTTCAGATTCACGTTAAAAAAACCACCTTTTACGTAACCAGCCGTTACCTTATGCAATTTTTGTTGAGTCACATACTTAAACTGCCCCTTGATGTTCACCTGACGCAGGGGCAAAGTTTCGGGGTCGGCGAGATGGTTAATTCCCCACACAACTACCCCTACAAGAGATAATGTCAACAAACCTTGGCCAATCGTCCACCATGGGAAGGCGCGGGGAGGCTGAGAACGACTCGCCCCACGCTGTACTCGGCGGTTTTTTTTCCTACGTGCCATCCTGGAACATTCTCCGCTCCAAACTACTTGCCAATATCTGCAAAACCATCTCATCGAACTCAATACCCGCAGCCTGGGCCGCCATCGGCACTAAGCTATGATCCGTCATACCCGGCACCGTATTGATCTCAAGCAAATAGGGATGTGCTTTCTCATCGCAGCGCAAATCCACTCGTCCCCAGCCGCTAGCCCCAAGGGCCTGAAACGCTTCTAAAGCTAGTGCCTGCAAGTCTTGCTCTTGCTTCTCCGAGAGCCCACAGGGGCAGAAATAACGGGTTGTATTAGCATGATATTTCGCTTCGAAATCGTAGAAAACGCGGGGCGTCTCCAAACGAATGAGCGGCAAGACTCGGTCCGCAAGAATAGCAGCGGTATACTCCGCCCCTGGTAGCCACCGCTCGGCAAATACCGCTGTATCAAAAATCACCGCTTCTCTATAAGCAGATTGCAACGCCTCAATGCTTTCTACTTTCATCATCCCCAAGCTTGAACCTTCCCGCGCCGGTTTCACAATAAGGGGTAAACCTAGGTCAGCCGCAATTAAAGCTGGATTTGTATCCCTGGTGAGCACAGAAAAATCTGCGGTAGGCAAATCCATTCCCCGCCAAAGCCGCTTACTACGCAGCTTATCCATGGTCAGGGCAGACCCCAATACCCCACTGCCGGTATAGGGCAAGTTTAAAGTTTCCAAAACTCCCTGAATAACACCATCCTCTCCCCCGCGTCCGTGCAGAGCTATAAAGGCCCGGGTAAACTGCCCTTTTGAAAGCTGCGTTAACACTCCTTTATCCACATCAATTCCATGGGCTTCAATTCCCTGCCTTAGGAGAGATTGAAGGACGGCGGTACCGCTTTTAAGAGAAATCTCTCGCTCCGCAGAATAGCCACCCATCAACACCACAACCTTGCCCCAGGCTTTGACATCCACCCTCCCTATCATGCCGGCTCTCCCACCATGTGGACTTCCGGCACCAAACTTACCCCTGCCTGCCGGGCTACGGTTTCAGCAACCCATTGAATTAAATGCTCAACATCGGCAGCAGAAGCATTACCTGTGTTTACAATAAAGTTAGCATGTCTTTCTGAGACCCGCGCTCCACCAATAGAGGCGCCTTTTAGTCCACAGGCTTCAATCAACCGTCCTGCCTTATCATTCCAGGGATTACGAAAAACTGAACCAGCACAGGGCTGGCGAATCGGCTGACAACCATTGCGCTGCCGCAGTAATCGCCGAATCTGCTGCTGTGCAACTTGACTATTCCCCAGCGTTAGGCGCAATTCAGCCGCCAGAAACCATTCCCGTTCCGGCCCATGGACTTCCCGATAGCTGACTTGATATTCTTGAGGCAAACGGCGGCAATGCTCACCCCCTATTCCTGCCACTTCCACTGCCGTTACCAACTCCCACATGGTGCCGCCAAAAGCACCCGCGTTCATGGCTAACGCTCCCCCTACCGTCCCAGGAATGCCTGCCAGAAACTCCGCCCCTCGCAATCCTTCACGGGCACAAAACTTCGCTAATTTGGCACAGGACACCCCCGCTTCAACCCATACCGTGGTGTCGGTACGACGCTCAATCCTATTCAAAACTCCTGCAATAGCAATCACCGTACCTGAAATTCCACCATCTCGAACTAGTAAATTGCTGCCAAGCCCGAGCCAAAGTAACGGCTCATTTCTAGGTAAAAAGCGAAGAAATGCTATCAAATCATCTCTATCCGCAGGGCGGTACAGGCGCTGGGCCGGCCCACCAACACGCCAAGAGGTATGGCTTGCCATAACCACATGGTGCCGCAACCAACCCCGCACTGAAGCGGCACTTATCCCCCCCATCAGCGCTTCCCTTCTAAGGAGATGGATAAACGCCTGGCCAGGGCACCGATATCACCGGCACCTACCGTCAACAGCAAATCGCCCTCCTGCAACAGATCAAACAGCATCTCTCCAATAATTTCCTTATCCTCTACCAAGATAGGGCTCACTTGCCCATGGGTTTGAATAGCCTGCCATAGAGCACGGCTGTCAGCTCCCCCAATCGGCGCTTCCCCTGCTGGATAAACTTCCAGCAAAAGCAATACGTCCACTTGGGATAATACCCGGATAAATTCTTCAAATAAGTCTCGGGTTCGGGTATAGCGGTGAGGCTGAAAGATTACCACCAGACGCCGCTCAGGCCAGCCGGCGCGGATAGCCTCCAAGGTAGCGGCGAGTTCTCGGGGATGATGCCCATAATCGTCCACCAAGAGCACCTTTCCTGCTGGCGTGGCAATTTCTCCATAGCATTGAAACCGGCGCCCAATACCGGAAAAGCCTTTCAAAAACCTTTGAATAGCGGAATCTGCTATCCCTAACTCATGGGCTACTGCAATAGCCGCCAGTGCATTTAAGGCATTATGGGCACCAGGCAAATTCAGAACCACGGTTAGCCAGTTATCCTTGCCTGGACGAGCCACCTGGAACTGGGTTTGGCCCTGGGTCTGCTTCAATTCCCGTAAGTGGTAATCAGCCTCCTTGCAAGTTCCGTAAGTCAAGACAGGGCGTCCAATGCCGGGCAATAACTCCCGTAATACAGGATCATCCAGGCATACCACGGCTAAACCGTAGAAAGGCAAATGATGCAGAAATTCCAAGAAAGCGGCTTTAAGGGCGGTAAAATCCCCCCCGTAGGCATCCATATGATCGGCATCCACATTGGTAATGACCGCCAGCAAGGGCTGCAGCAGCAAAAAAGAGGCATCACTCTCATCCGCTTCAGCCACTAAATATTCACCCTTCCCTAGCCGGCTATTAGCACCAATACTATTCACTTGGCCGCCAATCACGAAGGTGGGATCCAGATTTGCCTCCCCAAGAATCCCGGCAATCAGGCTTGTAGTCGTGGTTTTGCCATGGGTTCCAGCCACGGCAATGCCGTACCGGAAGCGCATCAACTCCGCTAGCATTTCTGCCCGTGGCACTACCGGAATGAGGCGGCCACGAGCAGCACTCACCTCGGTATTATCTTCATCAATAGCACTTGAAACTACTACCACATCGCAACCCTCAACATGTTGAGGGTCGTGGCCGATCCTAATTTGGGCACCCAAGCTTAGGAGCCGTTGAATGAGCTGATTCTTGCGCAAATCCGAGCCCGAAATCTGATAGCCTAGATTAAGCAGCACCTCGGCAATTCCACCCATGCCCACCCCGCCGATACCGACAAAATGAATTCGTCGAATCCGCCGCATCATAGGCGCAATGGGTGCCACCTGGGGTTCAACCACTAGCTACCTCCAGGCAACGTTCGGCGACCCGCTGGGCCGCGCCTACCCTATGGAGCTGCCGGGCTGCTTGAGCCATGCTTATGAAAGTAGAGTAATCCGCTCCCAAGCGCTCGATTTCTTGCGCCAGCCGCGAAGGGGATAGCTCCTTTTCCGGTAATAGTAGAGCAGCCCCCGCCACAACAAGATAATCCGCATTAGCTCGTTGATGGTCATCAATTGCTAATGGAAACGGCACCAGTAACGCGCCAATCCCCGCAGCCATTAACTCTGCCACCGTTAACGCTCCGGCGCGGCACACCACTAGATCAGCCCAGGCATAAGCCGCCGCCATATCATCAATAAAAGGTACTAACCGAGCCTCCACTCCCGCCGCTCGATAAGCAACCACCGCCCCTTCCCACTGCCGAGAACCGCACTGATGCCAAACCTGAGGGCGTACCTTGGTGGGCAACAGGGCCAGTGCCTGAGGAACGGTTTCATTTAATATTCGTGCCCCCTGGGAACCGCCAAGAACTAACAAGTGGAAGCAGCCCTGCCGGGCCTGAAGCCGAGCTCGCGATTCGGAAAGCTGCTCGATACTTTCCCTCACTGGGTTTCCGGTCCATTCAGCCTTTCTCGCGGGAGGAAAAGTGCCGGGAAAGGCTTCCATCACCCGACCGGCCAGCGGAGCCAGCAACCGGTTGGCCGTGCCTACAATCGCATTTTGTTCATGAATCAGCAAAGGCCGCCGCAGTAGCCAGGCTCCCAAGCCCCCTGGCCCAGAAACAAACCCACCTAGCCCCAACACGACCGCCGGCTGCCAGCGGCGCAGAGCACGCAAAGCTTGAGATAAAGCAAGCAACAATTTGAATGGCGCCCTTAACCAATGGGTTAGACCCTTACCACGCAAACCACCAATTGAAATCCACTCGATAGGATAACCCGCCTTTGGCACCAGCTCGGCTTCCAGCCCATGGCGAGTTCCCATCCATACCACCTCAACCCCCCATGCCCGGAGCCTATCGGCCACCGCCAAGGCGGGAAATATATGCCCCCCCGTGCCGCCAGCCATGATAAGCACCCGTATTGCCATTATTTAATGCCTCTCCGGGCGGTTTTAGGGAAGCGGGTCTCCAGATCCACCCGCAGTATAAGCGCTACTGCAATGCAGGTGACGATGATGCTACTACCCCCCGCGCTCATAAGGGGGAGAGTTAACCCCTTGGTGGGAAGCACTCCCATATTGACCCCCAAATTGATAAACGCCTGTAACCCTATCCAGATTCCGAGACCATAGGCCAGATAAGCACCGAAAACACGACCTGCCCGCTCCGCTGCCCGCCCAATCAGCAAAGCCCGGTAAACCAGCACGGTAAACAGGGCAATCACAGCTAAACTTCCTACCAAGCCTAATTCCTCAGCCAAAACTGCATAGAGAAAATCCGTATGGGCCTCGGGCAAATAGAATAATTTTTGAATACTGTTGCCTAATCCCACCCCAAACCATTCGCCCCGGCCAAAAGCAATCAAAGCCTGGGTCAATTGGTAGCCACTATCTAGAGGATCAGACCAGGGATCGAGAAAAGAAGTTAACCGCTCCATCCGATAGGGAGAACCCCAAGCTAGGGCAGCGAGTCCCACTCCCCCTATGGCGGCAAGCAGCACAAAATACCAAAGACGAGCCCCTCCCAGAAACAGCATTCCCAGCATGGTGGCGAACAGAATAACTACCGCGCCAAAATCAGGTTCCAGCAGTAATAGCAGCCCCACTAGAGTTAATACCCCTACCGGGAAGAAAAACCCCCTTACGGTAGTGCGCACCTCATAACTGCGGCGCACCAAATATCCGGAGAAATAAACCACCATAAATAACTTCACTAACTCCGAAGGCTGCAGGCTTATAGGTCCAATAGCCAGCCACCGCCGGCTACCATTGGCCTCTACGCCAATACCCGGCATTAACACCAGCAACAATAGCCCCAATCCGAACAGCAACAGCACCGGACCAAACCGCTCCCAAAAGATTAACCGTATCCGCCAAACCACAAAAGCCGCGGCCAATCCCATCAATAAAAAGATCCCTTGGCGCCAAAGAAAGCGAGGACCATCGGCAATGGCTAAGGAAGCCGAGCCCACCATCACCCAGCCAAGGCCCGCCAAAGCCAGCGCTGCCCCAAGCAAATAGAGATCTGGCTGCGATACACTACCGCGAGCCGCTTGCCGGGTAGATAAGAAACGGTTCAACATGACAAGATCTCCCGTACAGCTTGCCTAAACGCTTGACCGCGAGCTTCAAAATCAGCATACATATCGAAGCTAGCGCAGGCAGGCGATAACAGGACGCAATCACCAGATTGGGCCAAGACATTCGCTTTAACCACCGCCTCATCCATGCTATTAACCCGATAGAGGGGGGGGCCACTGGCTAACACCGCTTCCAACCGGGAAGCATCTTGACCCATCAAGACAACTGCCCTGGCCCGCTGGATCAAAGGCTTGGATAAAGGAGAAAAATCCGCGCCCTTGCCGACACCTCCTGCAATAAGTATCAGCTTGCCTTGGCAGGGAATTCCTTCAATCGCAGCTACCGTGGCACCTACATTGGTTCCTTTGGAGTCGTTGTACCAGCGCACCCCGTTTACCTCTGCCAACCACTCGCAACGGTGAGGTAAACCGGAGAATGCCTGTAAAGCCGACAACATCGCAGCGCGAGGCAATCCCACGGCCTCCCCCAGCGCCAGCGCGGCCAAGGCATTGGCTAGATTATGGCGCCCAGCTAAAGGTAACCGCCGAGCCGATAGCAGCCGCTCATGGCCGCGGACCAGCCAAGTTTCACCGGCCCGCTCTTGTAAGCCGTATTCATCAACAGCCGGCATCCCCAAGGTAAATCGAAGGCAAGGCCGATGGGGTTGGACGAGGCTTGCCACACGAAAATCATCGGCGTTAATAACCATCGTCCCAGTCCCCCGGTAAATTCTGGCTTTCGCCTGACAATAGGCATCTAGATCGGGGTATCGATCCATATGATCGGGACTGATATTAAGGACGCAAGCAGCAACGGCATCTAGGGTATACGTAGTTTCCAATTGAAAGCTGGATAATTCCAGGATATAAAGATCCGGCACCGGCTTTTCTAGCAATTCCAAGGCGGGGGTTCCCAAATTGCCACCCGCGAGTACCTGCCTGCCTGCCTGGCGCGCCATCGCTTCAAGAAGCGAGGTCACAGTGCTTTTACCATTAGAGCCGGTGATCCCTATCACGGGCGCCTTGACATAGGAAGCAAATAATTCAATATCCCCTACCACAGGTATTCCTCTTGCCCGAGCTGCCAGGATTGCTGGCTCACTCAAGGCTACGCCAGGACTGACGACCAATTGTTCGGCCTCCGCTATCAGGGCAGCATCAAAACCACCCAGCCGGAGCACCGCATCAGGATTTTGCTCCTGGAGGGCAGCCAGTCCTGGCGGGGACTTACGACTGTCCATGACTGCTATCGAGAAGCCGCGGCTAGCTAGGAAGCGGGCACTAGATAGTCCGGTTTTGCCGAGACCAAGAATCACGCTAGTTGCCGCCACTTGGGGCTGTAGGGGTTCATTCAACACGTCACCATCCCGTCCATGAAGAAAAAGCACTGGCTGAACTTACGGCTCCATTCCTTATAATGCCTAGCATTTCTATAGTTTCTATAAAATTAGCGAATTTTCAGGGTTGCTAAGCCAATCAATACCAAGATGACAGTAATAATCCAGAAACGAACAATCACTCGAGGCTCCGGCCAGCCCTTAATCTCAAAATGATGGTGTAAAGGCGCCATACGAAAAATACGCCGTCCCGTTAGCTTGTAAGAAGCCACTTGCAGCATGACGGACACCGTCTCAACAACAAACACCCCTCCCATAATGAAAAGCACTAGCTCTTGCCGTACTAGAACTGCCAGTATGCCCAAGGCAGCACCTAAGGCTAAGGCGCCGATATCCCCCATAAACACTTGAGCCGGATAAGCGTTGAACCAAAGAAACCCTAACCCAGCGCCCACCAGGGCACCACAAAATACGACTAACTCTCCTGCCTCTGGAATGTAGGGAATCCCTAAATACTGAGCAAATCCGCTATGCCCCGCAGCATAAGCAAAGATCCCCAAGGCGCCCCCTACCAGCACGGTAGGCAGTACAGCCAACCCATCCAGGCCATCCGTGAGGTTAACCGCATTGCTGCTACCGACTACCACAAAGTAGGTCAGCAGAACATAATAGCCCCCCAAATTCACCGCAACGTCTTTAAAGAAGGGAACGATCAGCTCGGTCTCCGCCGCCACCGAGGCGGTAAAATACAAAAACAGGGCAACTCCCAAGGCAATCACAGACTGCCAGAAATACTTGTACCGGCTCGTTAATCCCCGAGAATCCTTAGCAAGCAGCTTCTTGTAATCATCCACAAATCCCACCCCTCCGAACAGGAGGGTTACCACCAACACCACCCAAATGTAGCGGTTGCTCAAATCTGCCCACAATAATGTTGCCGCGGCAATAGCCACCAGGATAAGGGCTCCCCCCATCGTTGGAGTCCCTGCTTTACAAAGATGAGTAGTGGGTCCGTTTGAGCGCACCGGCTGGCCCACAAATTTCAAACGGCGAATCATGGGCGGCCCTACGACAAAAGAGATCACCAAAGCGGTCAACACGCCCAAGATAGCCCGCAAGGTCAGGTATTGAAATACATGAAAGCCGCTATCGAAGCGAGCAAGATAGTCGGTCACATATAGTAACATTGCCCTAACCGCTCTCCCCGCTGCTGCTCAAAACCGCGACTATTTGCTCCATACGCATACAGCGGGAGCCCTTTACCAGCAGGGTGATATTAGGATGCAACTCCTCTTGCAAAACCTCCAGTAAGGACCGCTGCTCTAAAAAATGCAATGCCCCCCGCCCAAAAGCTTCCGCCGCAAAAGCACCCAGACGACCCAGGGTATAAAGTCTGTTCACACCCGCTGCCCGAGCCTGTTTTCCCATGATTCGATGCAAAGAGGCCGCTTCTTCTCCAAGTTCGGCAAAATCGCCCAGCACCAGGGCACGTTCTCCAGGAAATTTGGCGAGCAATTCCAAGGCTGCTTGAAAAGAGGCAGGGTTGGCATTGTAAGTGTCGTCAAGCAGCCGCATCCCACCGATTCCCCGGCGGATCTGCAACCGGCCTGGAACAGAGGACAAAGCTGCCAGAGAAGCGCTCAGATGCTGCCGGTCCACTCCCAGGGCAATGGTAGCGGCGCTTGCCGCAAGGGCATTAAGAACATTATGCCGTCCAGGCAAGGGTAACTGAATCTTAGCCTTGCCGGCAGGAGTAATGAGGGTGAAACAGCTACTCCCAGTAGAAGCCACTACATGACGGGCCGTTACTTCCGCGGATTTGCTTAAACCAAACCCTATCACCGGCAGCTCGCCTGCCAAATCTCGCCAATAGCTAAAACAAGGGTCATCGGCATTAAGAATGGCAACGCCTTCTGAGCCCATCCCCTGGAAAATTTCCCCCTTAGCGCGAGCCACTCCCTTGAGATCGCCAAATCCATCTAAATGGGCTGGCCCCGCATTGGTAATGAGGGCCACCTGAGGACGCGTCAAACGACTCAAATATTCAATCTCGCCAGGCCGGTTAGCACCCATCTCGATTACAGCAAAACGATGACTTGTATCGAGCTCCAACAAGGTCAAAGGAACACCGATATCGTTATTAAGATTACCTCGGGTCGCCAATACAGGCTCCCTCCAGCCTAGGACCGAGGCTATCATCTCCTTAACTGTGGTTTTACCATTGCTGCCGGTCACCGCTACGATGGGACGGACAAAACGCTGGCGCCAGCAGGCTGCTAACTGACCTAAGGCGATTCGGGCATCTGCAACCTCAATCTGGGGTAGCGGATCATTAATCGCTTGTTCTAACAGGGCAGCACTTGCCCCTTTTTCCCGCGCTTGGGCGATAAAGGCATGGCCATCAAAACGCTCCCCTCTCAACGCTACAAACAAGGACCCAGGCACTAAGGAACGAGTATCAGTACTCACCCCGCTCGCAGCAACATTTGCCCCCTGCAACCGCCCCTGAACTGCAGAAGTTAGTTCTCTCAGACTCATGGCGAATCCCCGCGCCATCAGCGCAACCCTCCTCGCCGCTGCCGCAAAGCTTCTTGCACCTGCTCCCGATCACTGAAGGGGCGCTGCTCAGCGCCGATCTGTTGATATTCCTCGTGCCCTTTTCCAGCAATGAGTACGATGTCCTCAGGTCCAGCTAATTGGGTAGCACGGATGATTGCTTCAGACCGGCTCCTAAACTGGTAAACCCTATCTGGATTATGAATGCCGGAGAGAATATCTATGATAATTTGGATGGGATCCTCATCCCGGGGATTATCGTCCGTCAGTATCACAAAATCAGCCAGACGCTCAGCTGCCGCCCCCATTAAAGGACGTTTACCGCGATCTCGATCCCCGCCACAACCAAACACACACCATAACCGGCCTCCTGGACCCAAATGCATCTGTAAGGAGCACAAAACTTGTTCCAGAGCGTCCGGGGTATGGGCATAGTCCACTACCAATAAAGGTTCACCTTCCTTCTCGCCAAAAGCCTCCATACGCCCGGCCACTGCCCGAACCTGGGAAAGCCGCTGCAACGCCTCGGTAAAGGGCATCCCAACCACCAGCAATCCACCAAGAGCGGCCAGCAAATTATAAGCATTAAATCGGCCCAGCAGAGAGCACGTTAATTGCCCTTCACCCCAAGCACTTTGAACCGTCATGGCAATACCATAACGGTCACAATGAAGTTCACTGGCCCAAAGATTAGCTTGAGGATTCGTTATTCCGTAGCTAATGGCCGCTACCTCAGAAGGAAGATTCGCTAAAAAAGCACGGCCTGCGACATCGTCTATATTAATAACGGCATGGCGTAGTTCAGGCTGGTTAAAGAGGCGAAATTTGGCGGCTTCATAGCGGACCATATCACCGTGATAGTCAAGATGTTCGCGGCTTAGGTTGGTAAAAATAGCAGTATTAAAAACCACCCCATTGACCCGCCCCTGTTCCAGGGCATGGGAAGAGACTTCCAACACCGTATAACGGATCCTTGCCGCCGCCATGGCCGCCAATTGTTCCTGCACAGTCACCGCATCCGGGGTGGTGAGGGGGCTAGGTTGGAGCGTGCCCACCAGCCCCTTGCCCAGGGTTCCCACCAAACCACAAGGAATCCCTTGCCGGTGAAGCGCTTGAGCTAAAAAATGGCTAACCGAGGTCTTGCCATTGGTTCCCGTAACCCCCAACACACAAACCTGCCGTGACGGCCGAAGGTAAAAACGATCG
The DNA here is from genome assembly GCF_000012805.1 of Nitrosococcus oceani ATCC 19707. Classification (GTDB taxonomy): domain Bacteria; phylum Pseudomonadota; class Gammaproteobacteria; order Nitrosococcales; family Nitrosococcaceae; genus Nitrosococcus; species Nitrosococcus oceani. The sequence continues at coordinate 3,247,282 of NC_007484.1, forward strand.
GCTATTATTCCTACCCTGGCGCCTAAATCAGGTAAAGGGATTAATGGTATATTTTGGACCTGTAACCGCGTTTGGATTGCTGGAGAAACGGGAATTACCGGATCATAAACAATCGCAGCGGCACCTTGATCCACAGCGGCACCGATATGGCCATGGCCTGACCGTTGTGTCCCCTGGCAGGCAAAAAACAGCGCTCCGGGAGCAACCCGACGACTATCCAGAGATAAGCTACTAATCCGCCGTTCCTGAACTGCCCCAATGGACACCCATTCTGCCAGCAAATCACTTAAACAGCAGCTTCGATCCCTGGATGCCGCCACCATTGCTCCACGCTCTCTTGCTGCCGTTTCCATCTGCGTCCTTACTAGCTTACCCGCTATTTTCCCGCTCCGCTAAACGCAGGGGAGGCAAATTGTCCGGTGCAATGTTCAGCAATCGCATTGCCCCGATCATCACTTGAGAAAAAACCGGAGCCGCCACTTGTCCCCCATAGTATTTCCCCTGGGGTTCATCGATCAGCACCACTGCCGCTAAACGGGGATGGCTGGCGGGGATAAGACCGGCAAATACGGCAAGATACCTTTCCTTGGCATATCCGCCCCGAGTCGCTTTTTTCACCGTACCTGTCTTACCCGCCACCCGGTAGCTAGGAACATAGGCTCGCTCTCCCGTGCCACCATCACTAATCACCTCTTCAAGCATAGACAACACTGCAGGCGCAATGCCCTCAGACCACACCTGACGCCCCTTTATGGCCTGTTCTCGATAAAGGAAGCTGACTGGCTTTAGCTCACCTCCCGCCCCTAAAGCTGCGTAAGCCCGAGCTAACTGCAGCGGGGTTACCGAAAGGCCGTAGCCAAAAGCCAGCGTGGCTTGCTCAATTTCCCGAAAAGGAAAAAAACGAGGATTAGGCAAATGGCCTTCCGCTTCGCCAGGAAATCCACTGGCTGTTGAAGCCCCTAGCCCCGCTTGGGAAAAACCCTGCCAGAGACGCTGCGGATCGAGGCTTAAGGCAATTTTACTTGCGCCTACATTGCTTGATTTTTTAATCACTGTGCTGACGTCAATGCGACCATAATTACGAATATCACGAATGGTATAACGTCCTACCCGGAAGTAACCGGGTGCTGTATCAATAGGGGTATGGGGATAATACTTTCCCGACTCCAGCGCTATCCCTATCGTGAAAGGCTTGATAGTAGAACCGGGTTCAAATAAATCCGTAACTGCCCGATTACGATATAAATGGCTTTTCAGCTGAGAACGATCATTGGGATTGTAAGAAGGCTGATTCACCATCGCTAAAACTTCACCGGTGCCAACATCCAGAATCACCAATGAACCAGCGCGGGCATTATGGGCCTGAACCGCCGTTTTAAGTTCCCGATAAGCTAAATACTGAAGCCGCAGGTCAATACTTAAGCGCAGATCTCGTCCCGGCCGCGGGACTCTCAGATTCTCCACATCCTCCACTACCCGCCCACGGCTATCCTGGATAACCCGCTTTTTACCCGGAATTCCTCGCAGGGTCTCATCAAAAGCCAACTCCAGGCCCTCCTGGCCCCGATCATCAATATTGGTAAACCCCACCACATGGGCCGCTACTGGACCCGCAGGATAATAGCGCCGGTATTCCGATTGGAGATTAACGCCGGGGATATCCAGAGCTTGTACTCGCTGGGCCACATCGGGTTCGACCCAGCGATTCAGGTACACAAACTCCCGCTCACCTCCTTCTTTTATCCGTTTTTCCAGATGGGCCATGGAAACGCCTGCTGCTTTTGCCAGTGCGCGCCATTGTTCCCTAGCCTTACCTAACAGTTGAGGATTGAACCATATCGAAGCCACGGGTGTGCTCACGGCCAAAGGCTCCCCATGACGATCAGTAATGATGCCCCGATGAGCAGGCATCTTCACAACCCGAAGGTGACGGGCTTCTCCTTCCCCTCGCAGGAAATCGCAGTCGAGCACTTGCAACTCGATGAGGCGCCAAGCCAGCCCAGCAACGGCCACGGCAAAAACAAGCCCTACGACCCCTAAGCGGCCAGGATAATCCTTATCGTGTCCTCGTCGGCTTACCATTTCATAAGTGTGATAATGACCACTTCGCTTGGGTTCGGCACAACCATCCCAAGCCGTTCATGAGCCAAGTGTTCCACCCGCCCCTGCCTAGCCAATGTACTTTGTTCCAGAAGTAAACGCCCCCATTCCTCATCTAATTGATCCCTTACCTTATAAAAGCTCTGTAACTCCATAAATAGCTTGCGGTTCTCATGCTTGACATAAACCACGGCCACGCCCGAACCTATAACCAAGGCACTTAATACCGCTACTAACAACCAGCGCGCCAGGACCATGAACGCTCCGCTAATACGTCTGTTTCTCCGCTACCCGTAGCCGTGCGCTACGGGCTCGAGGATTATGGGCAATCTCTTCTGGGACCGGCCAAATCGGCTTACCTAATACTTTCAGGCTAGCTTGCTGAAAATCCTTCTGCATGACTGGTAGATCCGGGGGCAGCTCTTCCCCCCGGGCTTTCTCTCTAAAAAAACGTTTAACGATTCGATCCTCTAGAGAATGAAAACTTATCACCGCCAAACGTCCCTTGACCGCAAGCGCCGCCAGCGCCTGCTCAAGCGCGGCGCGCAGTTCTTCCAATTCATGGTTGATAAAAATACGGATTGCTTGAAAGGAGCGGGTCGCAGGATGCATCCTTCGTTCCCAACGGGGAATAGCTTTGGCTACGACTTCAGCCAGTTGCTTCGTGCGAGTCAGAGAATTGAGTTCTCGGGCCTGGATAATGGCTCGGGCAATGCGTCGGCAATAGCGCTCTTCTCCATAAACCCTAAGAACCTCTGCGATCTCTTTTTCTTTAGCATTAGCAAGCCATTCGGCCGCGCTTTGTCCCACTGTTGGATTCATGCGCATATCCAAAGGCCCATCCCGTAAAAAACTAAAACCTCGCTCAGCACTCTCAAGCTGGGGAGAAGAAACACCCAGATCAAACAACACTCCATTTATCCTTTTTAACCAGCCCCGCTCCGACACTACCCGGGCCAAATCTCCGATAGAAGCCTGAACAATGGTAAAACGCCCGTCCTTTTGGGCTAGGGCATGACCCGCAGCGATAGCTGCTGGATCTTTATCCACGCCCAGCAAGCGTCCTTCGCTGGACAGCGCAGCTAAAATTGCCTGGGCATGGCCGCCACGGCCAAAAGTACCGTCTATATATAGGCCATCTCTCCGAATGGCCAAGGCTTGAATAGCTTCTCGCAGCAGCACAGGTTGGTGGCTTGAGATTTCATTGTTATCCATAGGGGCATTTTCCGTTCTCAAAGCGCTAATAGGGCCAGCTCCCGAGTCAGTTCTTCTTTGGCCGACGCCTCCTCTTTTGCCATTTGCCGTTCCCAAACCATCGAGTCCCACAGTTCAAATTTGTTGCCCTGCCCCACCAAGCTAATATTCTTCCCAAGCTCTGTCCGGCTCCTCAGCTCTAGTGGTAACAGAATACGACCATGACCATCGAGCTCGCACTCCTCTGCATGACCAATAAGTCGTCGCTTGATATACCGAGCCTGGCGATTATGGGAGGGCAAGGCTACCAATTTCCGCTCTACAATTTCCCACTCGGGCAGGGGATATAACTGCAAGCAAGGCTCAAGCAAATCAACTGTGATAATGACTTTACCATCGCAACAGATCCCTAAGGATTTGCGGTATTTGGCAGGTATGGATAACCGTCCTTTGGCATCCAGGTTGAGTGTGGTTATCCCCCGAAACAACGCCTACCCCTCAACTGAGCCATCTCTCCCACTTTAGCCCACTTTAGCCCACTCGGCCTCATAGTAGGTGCGCGCACCGCAGAGTGTCAACAGAGACTTAAGAGTTTCCTTTAAGTTTTCCCTGAAATAGCATATTTTTTTCAAAAATTTCAAGTATTTACAAACGAATGCTTGGGAAAAGGTTGAAGCTAAGAAGAAAGGGGAAAGGCAATAATGCGAAAGGATTGAGACGACCGATAAGCCGGGTTCTGTCGTGGACAGCCATTCATCTGGGATACATGTCACCATGCACCTCAAGCAGCCTACCCAGGAACGATGCGGGCCACATCTTTGTTCCTCTATTTGGCCTTGCTCCGAGTGGGGTTTACCTTGCCACGGTGTGTTGCCACCCGCGCGGTGCGCTCTTACCGCACCATTTCACCCTTACCGGCGCCCGCAGACGCTTAGGCGGTATATTTTCTGCGGCACTTTCCGTAAGCTCACGCCCCCCAGGCGTTACCTGGCACCCTGCCCTATGGAGCCCGGACTTTCCTCATTACCTGAATTCAAGGTAACGCGGCTGTCTGGTCGTCTCATTAAATTATAATAAGCTTAAATAGAAGGCGGGTTCTACATTTTGCTTAAATTAATTCTACCCGAGCGAATCTTCTTTGTCCTTGTCTATCGGATCCTGGTGGATAATAATCTCTGCTTGGGGAAAAATATTCAAGACCTTAGCCTCTACTTCTTTCCCTATCCGATGGGCCCGGTACAAACTTAACTGCCCATCCACACCTAGATGAAATTGAATAAATATATTTTGGCCGGCAGCTCGTGTCCGGAGATCATGGAAATCGAGCACTTCAGGATGGGATAAAGCAAGTTGGGTAATCTGCGCGCGCTTTTCTTCCGGCAGCTCCCGGTCCATGAGCTGGTCCAGCGAGCGGAAAATAATTTGCCAGGCAGTCCATAAAATATAAGCTGCAATACCCAACGCAAACAGTGGATCAGCCAGAGTCCAGCCCCCAAGCGTGCTTAACCCAATAGCCGCTATAACCCCCAAATTAACCAGCACATCCCCCGTGTAATGGAGCGAGTCCGCGCTAATCGCCAGGGAACCCGTCTTACGTATTACGCCGCGCTGATAGTAGACTAAGGCAAGCGTCAGCATAGTGGATACGCCCATCACGCCTATACCTAAAGCGCCATTTTCTACTGGCTGCGGTACCCATAGTAGCCTTATGGATTCCACCGCTAGAAAAAGCGCGGACCCCGTAATAAAAGCCGCCTGGCCTAACCCAGCCAAGGGTTCAGCTTTACCATGACCAAAACGGTGCTCCCGATCAGCTGGCGTCAGCGCGGTACGCACCGCAAACACATTAATCAGGGAAGCCGCCACATCTAGGGCAGAGTCAATCAAAGCGGAGAGCATAGCTACAGAGCCCGTCACTAGGTAAGCACCTAACTTAATCACCACAAGAATTACCGCCACCGACACGGCGGCATAGGTGGCACGCTGCGTAATCCGAGCATGATCACGAGATATAAGGACGGTTTCCGAAGGAAATATCGCCTTTTTAAGCTTATTTTCGGTTTGAGCCTTCATCCTTTCGCTCGCTATGAAATAAATGGGATTAGCGCAAGATGCATAAATAATTGGCGGTGGGGGTAAAAACAAAACCAGCTATCTGTCGGCGAATTTTCCGCTCAAAAACGGACCACTACGCTGCCGCGAATACTACGCGGAATGACAGGATGAAAAAGAATATCCGGAACGCCGCTTGATGGCTCTCCCGGCAGGCGAGAATCATAAAAATAAGCAATATCCGGATCTTCCGAGTTCAGAAGATTCAAAACGTCAAGCGCTATTTCCCATTGCTTAGCGTTGTACCCTGCTTTTAAGTTGAGCACTGTAGTACTGCGCGCTTTTACGTTCCCCCCCTCGGTTAAAGGAGAATCGCCATAATGGCGAAGACGCAGTGCGCCAAAAAAACGGGTATTGGCCGGCCAATCCATGGTAACGCCTGCACTAATCACCCGTCCCAAAGAATTGGGCACTTCCCCTCCTCCAGCAAATTTTGCTTTTGAAAACGCAAAGTCCGCCTCCAACGTGAGCCAGGAGATCAACTGATAGGAATTAGTCCATTCCACGCCGTAGCGATTACTGCTACCGGAGGGTTCAGTCGTGCCCGCATCACCCACAAAAACCAACTCAGAATCTAAAGCAAGGTACCATACGGCCAATGTCGTTGTAAGCCCCGGGATCCCCTGGTTCTTAAGACCCCCTTCTGCCCCTTGGGATCTGACCAAAGGATTGACTTGCTTAAGCGGCATGCCTGTTTCAGGATCCACCGTTGCCGTAACGCCGCGGGCATCATTGCTATGAAAACCATAGCCTGCATTAATAAAATATTCCGTTTTAGCCCAAGGTCCTAAGATAAAGCTCAGTTTCGGGCTGGCGATAAAATCCGTTCGATCGCCGGTATTTTCAGGCAGCCTACTATTCACATCAAAATTGTAAAAATCGCCCCGCAATCCTACAACGGAACGAAATTTATCATTCCATTTTATTTCGCTTTCTCCATACCAACCTACTCTGCTTTGATAGACCTGGTCGCTGCGGACAGTACTTAGGCTCTTACGAGCCCGGGTGTGAAAAAGCCCCACCTCACCAATCGCATCATGGCGAAACTGCAAACCAATGGTATTAGCAACCTCTCGCTCGCCCCAGGCCAAAAACCAGGTATGCTCGGCTTCGGTGCCCACCACCCAGCGCCGATCTTTTTGATGTATCTGATCACCATTAAGGGGATCCTCAAGAAAAAAGGTAAAATTCGAGTAGAGATCGAGATCGTAGTAAAATCCATAGGCTGTGATATGAGTGCTGCTATTAGCCCGGTGATGTCGCCAGTTCACACCCAAACTATACCGGCTGCTTTCCCCCCCATCCGTGGGATCAATCGTGCCTAGACGGGAGATAAGCCCTTGCTCCACAGCGCGTTGCGGGATTTGATCCGTCGCCTTCCAACGCCCATGATAAGCTGAGCCCAATAAGGTTAGACCTTGGGCGCTATCACCCACCGTATACTTAATAAGCCCCTTATACTGCTTGCTATCATTGGAATGCACCCAAGGTCCATTATAAAAATTAAATTCACCCGCATAAACCAGATCACCCTTTCCCAATTGGCTGGAATCAGCCAATAAACCACGATAAAAATCGTCCTCTCCAACGGCCAACTTCGCAATCCCCTGAGACAGCCGATTAAAGGTTTGGATGCGGGCGTTTCCCGCCGAAGAAAAATCTCCAACATCCGCATAGTAAGGGCCTTTTTGAAAGGCAATACTCTCAACCATCTCAGGAATAAGACTATTTAAATCAAGATAGCCCTGTCCATGGGCATGGGTAGGCAAATTCAGCGGAATTCCATCAATGCTGGCTGAAAAATCGGTACCGTGATCCAGGTTGAATCCTCGCAGAAAATATTGATTGGCTTTACCCGGCCCGCTGTGCTGGGTTGCAATCATTCCCGGCACGACTTCTAGCAACTCGCCAATCCTTAACAGGGGCCGCTTTTCGAGTTGAACATAGCTGACGCGGCCTTGGGAAACCGAAGCAGTAGGCCCAGTTAAATCTTTGGCATACTCGGTAACATTGATTTTATCTAATTCGGCTGTTAGCGGCTCAGACTCTACGGGATGGGCATAAATCGCTTTACTCAAAAAAAAAGCGCGCAACCTCCTCTAAGAAGAGTGCTCCAAATCTTCTTATCCTTCATGAAAATTACAACGATTTTTATTTTTATTTATTAGTCATGCTTAATTATAGCTAAATCTATAATTACTGATACGCTGCAACGATATTCTCAAGGGTTTCATGTTCGTTGTATTCTCTGATTTTTTTGATATTTCCGAAGTCTTTTTCTATGGGGTTAAAGTCAGGGGAATAAGGGGGGAGGAATAAAATTCCCGCCCCTGTTTTTTTGATGATTTCACGTGAAGAAACGGCTTTGTGGAACGGAGCATTATCCATGATGACAATGTGGTTGCTGTTGAGCAAGGGGCAAAGCTCTTTTTCCAGCCATGCATTGAACACAGCCGTGTTACAGGTTCCCTCAAATAGAAACGGCGCTTCAAAGCCTTCATCCATACGGGCGGCCAATAAAGAGGTTCGCGGTCTGCGATGACCGGAGATCAGACCATAAACACGCCGCCCCTTTGGAGCGTAAGCGTAACGACGGGAAACCTCCGGCTCAAAACCGCTTTCATCAAGATAGACAAATCTTTTGCCGCGGCGGCGATAGCGTTCACGAAGGCGAAGAAAGCTCTTTCTTTTCATATTACAGCGCTGCGTGTACCCCGTCATTTTTTTTACGGGTTAACCCCATTTTGTGCATCGCATGCCAAATACAGTAATACGAAACGCCAAAATGCCGGGCGCGTTCTTTATAGGTGAGAGCAGCCTTGTCTTCCACATGGACCCGTAAAGCCTCCCAGTCCAGCTTGTGTGAACGGCGAGGGCCGGGACGCTCGTAACACAGCGCATCATCCTGCGACAACCAGCGATAAATGCTCGCGCGGCCTACCTGAAATCTCCGGGCCGCTTCCGCCTTGCTTCCACCGCCCCTTACAAAATCGATTACTCGTTTGCGCAAATCAATTGAACATCTCATCACAACAGTATGAATGAATATAACACAAATGTCTCAATATTTATAAATTTAGATATAGGTTCCCAAACGGCACTTTCGTCAAATGATCCACTGCAAAATGAATCATTGCCAGTAATATATTACCCTGCTTACCGCAACTGGAGTTGAACACCAATGCCAACCGCACTGACTTTTTCTCCTTCCACGCCAGGGACCCAAACCCTTCCCTTAGTATTAATATCACCGTATTGGTAAAAAAGAGAGATCCTAGCGTCATGTCCGTCTAGAACATAATTAAGGCCCACTTCAACCTCATTACGGTCTGAACTGTTACTGGGCCTATTATCCGTCCAGCGCATATAGGGCTGAAATTGACCTACCCATACTTGTTGAGAAAACAGATAAAGCGCCGTTGCCATATAGGCATGCCCTTCAAAGATGCAAAAGCAATTTGCAGCGGCTAACGCAGCTTGATCTAAATTAGGAACAAAATATTGGTACTCTCCCTCGAGGGTCAACACATCTTTATTGGCAAGCACTTTCTCTATGAGGAGATCCGCATTGGTTCCTAAAAAATCCGCCGGATTTTCGCTCGTGCCAACGCCATTATCTTGATATTGAAAGGCAGCAGCAACGGTAAAAATATCGCCCGCCGCGCCATAATAAGTGCTGCTAGTGTAATAACCTGGATTTTGCTCTACATTCCAGAAGTTATAGCTCAAGCGCGCCGCGTACAGGGGGCCAGGCGCATCCTGGTGGCCGCGAAATATACCGGCCACATAAGTGAATCTTTTCTCCGCGCCTAAAGCACCCCAGAGATTCATCCCTTCATCGCGGCCGAACCGTCCCGCCTCACGATTCTCGCCAGAAAAATCGGAAGGATAGAAAGGAGTTCTATTAAATTCGAAAATATTTTGAAAAAAAGGACCGCTTAGCTCTCCCCGGGTAGCGGGAGTTAGCATGCGTCCTAGCCAAACATTGAAATAATCGGTAATGTCAAATTTTAAGATTCCATCCAATATCGTGATATCCCCTTCCTCCTCGCAAGCTGCGCACTCGGTATTAAATTCAAATTTAATATACTTATGCAGCTGCCCGTTAACATAAATACGAAAATTATTGATAGTGGGATTGGTGCTCCAACCATCGCCCGTTACATTACCGTTCTCGGTTGCCTTAAAGCTCGATTTTAAACCGCCACCAACACTTATCCATTTAGTTTCATCAAGCTTGTAGTAACCTGCTGCCGCCTGAACCACGCTAGGGAGCCCCATGATAACCAGGATAAAGACGCTAGCAATGCCTGAGCGGTAATGCCCTTTCTTGTCATTGCTTCGAGACACCTTAATCGTTTCCTCTTTTGTAATTTTATTGAATTCTAACCGCTGTTACAGCGCCACTACCTAATAAAATCCACGGACAGACAATCTCCTCCGGCCGAATAAAGATTTTATGACCGGATAGAACCTCTTCCTAAAGTGTTTGCTGGAGGCGAGAAAAACAGCCCGCGCAACGAATGGTTGCTGCGCGGGCCAGGAAGCTTCCCTATGAGGCAAGCAGCCACAGGCCAGCACCTGCGGAACAGGTGCCCAGCATACGGACAAGAGGGGCAAAACGAGGGGGCAGAAAGCTGACGAGTCCAAAACCAATGGCATGCAGCGCCATGGTAGCCAGTACAAAACCCATGGCAAATCCGGCCGGGCTAGCCAATACCGGAATCTCCACCCCATGGGCATAGCCGTGGTTAACGGCAAACAAGGCTGTTCCCAATATCGCTACGAACAGGGGCAAACGTATGGCTAGGGCAACCAATAAACCCAGGGCGAGCACAGATACGGCGATAGCGTTCTCTACAAACGGCAGCGTTATTCCAAGATAAGCCGCCGATAGGCCGGCAAACAGCATGGCCAGAATAAAAGTCGCTGGCACCACTAGCCGCGCCTTCCCTTGCTGCTGAGCGGCCCATAGTCCCACGGCAAACATTGCCAACAAGTGATCCAAACCGGTCAAAGGATGCAGCAATCCGCTGATGAAGCCAGAAAAGTCATGCTCCGTATGGCCGGGGTGAGCCAGCGCAATACTAGAAAATAGTAGCAATGCAAGAATGGATAGGTATTTTTTTGTCTTCACAATAAACTCTCCCTCTCATTAGGTTTTAAACAGACCTTGGCGTTCAATGAAATCAATGATCTGATCGAGCCCCTCCCCGCTTTTTAAATTGCTGAACAAAAAGGGGCGCTCGCCACGCATTTTGCGTGCGTCTCGGTCCATGACTTCCAAGGAAGCACCTACGAGGGGAGCTAAATCAGTCTTATTGATAATCAGCAAATCGGATTTACAAATTCCAGGACCACCTTTACGGGGGATTTTCTCGCCCGCGGCGACATCAATCACATACAGGGTTAAATCGGACAACTCAGGGCTGAAGGTCGCCGCCAAGTTGTCGCCGCCGGATTCCACCAAGATCAGATCAAGATCTGAAAAACGCTGGCTAAGTTGGGCCACCGCCTCCAGATTAATAGAAGCATCTTCCCGAATCGCCGTATGAGGACAGCCGCCTGTTTCCACGCCAATAATCCGCTCTTGCGCAAGCGCCTGGTGGCGCACCAGAAATTGAGCATCCTCCTCGGTATAAATATCATTAGTGACGACGGCCACATTGTAGCGATTGCGCAAGGCATTGCAGAGAGAAAGGGTAAGGGTTGTCTTACCGGACCCCACCGGACCTCCTATGCCAACACGCAGAGGTTGCTTACTCATTATTAATAAACCTCCTAGGATCGAAATAAACGAGTGTATTGAGTTTCATGGATCATAGAAGCAATCGAGAGGCCCAACGTACCGTTGGCCAGCTGCTCATCAGAGCATGCCAGAGCAGTCTCAAGAGCTTCATCCAGTTCTGGCAACAGCTGCGAGAGCAGCCGCTGGGCCGCCTGCTGACCCAAAGGTAGCGCTTTCATTAACGCCGCCAGTTGATTTTCTAGCCAACCCCAAAGCCAAGCAGCCACCGCGCTTCGGGTGTCAAGGTTCCAAGTTCGAGCAGCCACTGCCCAGACCAAGGGCAAAGGCGGTTCCACAAAACCCAACAGCTGATGCCGCATCGCCTCATCCAATTCAGGCAAATCGTTTAACAGCTGAACCAAGGAAAAACCCATTTGCCGGCTTTCCTGGTATAGCTCGCGGGTTTCACGGCTGGCGACATACTCTTCCGCCCAATAAAATAACTGCTGCCACTGCCCCTGGGCCGCTGCCTCCAACATGCGGGCAAACAGGGGCGCTTCAAAACAGGCGATATTCATGGCTAATTGGTCAGAAAGCCAGAGGCGGACGCTGTCGGCATCCCAGACAATGCCCTGATCGATAGCGCTCTCTAGCCCCTGGGAATAGGTATAGGCACCAATAGGCAATTGCGGACTTGCTAGACGCAACAAGGGCCAAAGACTGTTCATTGGCTCCCTCCGAAATGGTGCAAACGGGGCTTGGAATGGAACTCATCCCCCTCATGATGGCTGTGACTATGATGGTGGCCCCCTCCATAAGCGCCCGATTCGGGTTGGTAAGGAGCAGTAACCTCGAAAACTTCCACACCGAGGCGCATTAGCATATCGCGCAGCACATAATCTGGCGGTAAACGCAACCAGTGCGCTCCTATCTCCAAACGCACATGACGATTGCCCAGATGATAGGCAGCCCGAACCAAAGTAAGCGGATCGGAGGTGCGTACCTCCATCAATAGCTCGGGCTTAGCCTGGATAGCCAGTACCAGGCCTTCCGCGGTTCCCAAGCGTTCTCCTTCAACTAGAGGCGCGCCCCGTTCGATGAGAAAAGCGGCCTCACGGCCATCGGGTAATGGGAAGCGCAACCGGCTGCGCTCCCGCTGCTCAAAAGTAAAAGCCATCTCTAGATCTGCCGGAGTATCGCTTGGCAGACGCCGCTCAAAGCACAGCATAAGCTTAAAGAGTCCCTGCTAAAATAGAAAATAACGTTGGGCCATGGGCAGAACCTTAGATGGCTCGAACCATAAAAGCTGGCCATCGGCACGCACCTGATAGTTCTGAGGGTCCACTTCTATGCGCGGCAGCGCGTTGTTATGGATCAGATCGCTTTTGCGCAGGCCGCGAATATTTTTCACCGCCACAAGACGCTTCTGGAGGCCCAGCTTCTCGCCGATGCCTTCATCTAACCCTGCTTGGGAAACAAAGCTGACGCAGCTCGCGGTGCGGCTGCCGCCAAAACTGCCGAACATGGGACGGTAATGCACCGGCTGCGGGGTGGGAATAGAGGCGTTGGGATCCCCCATGGGAGCAGTGACAATCACACCTCCTTTTAGCACCAAACTTGGCTTAACCCCAAAGAAGGCTGGTTTCCACAGCACCAAATCCGCCAGTTTCCCCACTTCTATCGAGCCGATCTCGTGGGCTATTCCATGGGTGATCGCCGGGTTAATCGTGTACTTGGCAATATAGCGCTTAATGCGAAAATTATCATGATCCCCCTTATCCTCCGGTAAGGTACCCCGGTCGCGTTTCATAACTGATGCGCTCTGCCAAGTGCGCAAGATCACCTCCCCCACCCGGCCCATGGCCTGGGAGTCGGAACCATGCATACTCAACGCTCCCATATCATGTAGGGCATCCTCGGCGGAAATCGTCTCCCGCCGAATACGGCTTTCGGCAAAGGCCACATCTTCCGGAATGGAAGGGTCCAGGTGATGGCAAACCATCAACATGTCTAGGTGCTCATCTATGGTATTTGCCGTGAAGGGAGTGGTCGGGTTAGTGGAACTAGGCAGTACGTTCGCCTCGCCGCAAGCCTTGATGATATCCGGCGCGTGGCCACCCCCGGCACCTTCCGTATGATAGGTATGAATAGTGCGGTCCTTGAAGGCGGCAATCGTGTCCTCAACGAAACCGGATTCATTGAGGGTATCCGTATGAATAGTCACCTGCACATCGAAACGCTCCGCCACGCTCAAACAATTATCAATGGCGGCTGGCGTGGTACCCCAGTCTTCGTGCAACTTAAGACCGAGTACCCCCGCCCGTACCTGCTCCTCAAGGGATTGGGGTAAACTGGCATTGCCCTTACCTAAAAAACCCATATTTATGGGGAAAGCATCCGCCGCCTGGAGCATCCGTCCAATATTCCATGACCCCGGCGTGCAGGTAGTCGCATTGGTGCCAGTTGCTGGGCCTGTGCCGCCGCCAATCAGGGTAGTCACCCCCGAGGTTAGCGCTTCTTCCACTAACTGGGGACAGATAAAATGAACATGGCTATCGATACCTCCTGCGGTGAGAATCTTGCCTTCCCCAGCAATAACTTCAGTCGCGGCCCCAATATTAATATCTACGTTAGGTTGGGTGTCAGGGTTCCCGGCTTTGCCTATCGCCGCGATACGACCATCCTTGATGCCCACATCAGCCTTGATGATTCCCCAATGGTCTACAATGAGAGCATTGGTAATCACCAAATCCATGACCTGATCCCTGGAAAGCTGGCTTTGGCCCATCCCATCACGGATGACCTTGCCACCACCAAATTTAACCTCATCTCCATAGGTCGTTAAATCCCGTTCCACTTTGATCCACAGATCCGTGTCGGCTAAACGCACCCGGTCTCCTGTAGTAGGGCCATAGGTATCCGCATAAGCGTGCCGAGAAATTTTCATAGCGCCCCCATAATTTTGCCGTTAAACCCATATACATGGCGCCGCCCTGCATACTCCACCAGTTCTACCGTACGGCTTTGTCCAGGTTCAAAACGCACCGCATTACCCGCCGGGATATTTAAGCGCATCCCCCGGGTCTTATCCCGATCGAAGGACAAGGCGCCATTGGTTTCAAAAAAATGAAAATGAGATCCTACTTGGATGGGGCGATCACCCGTGTTAGCTACACTGATCGAAAGCGTACGGCGGCCCGCATTAAGCTCGATATCTCCGCCCGCTGTTTGTACTTCCCCTGGTATCATGGGTATAGATCCTCTTTATTATCATTAATTTTAGGTAATAGGATGGTGGACCGTCACCAGCTTAGTACCATCGGGAAAGGTGGCCTCTACCTGGATATCAGATATCATTTCCGGCACTCCTTCCATGACTTCATCCCGGGTCAATAAAGTCGTGCCGTGGTGCATCAACTCGGCAACGCTCATACCCTCCCGTGCTTTCTCCAGCACGGCTGCGGAAATGTACGCTACTGCCTCCGGATAATTGAGTTTCAAACCCCGCTCGCGGCGTCTTTCGGCTACCAAGCCCGCGGTAAAAATCAGCATCTTGTCTTTTTCCCGTGGAGTGAGTTCCATAAAACCTCCTTAACAGTTCAGGTATTCCAAATACGAGGAATAGATACGGAGCGGCCCAATAAAGCGGGACGCAGTTCTTGCCACAAGGCGATAAACCAATTGCGCGCTGCCTCGGTTTCCTCACCCAGAAAGCGCGCGACAACTAGCCCTGGAAGTTGGCTCAAACCGCCACGCCCTCCTTCGATTGGAAGGCTGCGGCAGGCGGTTAACTGCTGATCGTTTAGCTCTCCACTCGCGAGCAAGGTGCCCGCCACGGGATAGCCAGCAAAACCAATGGGCGATTCGAGCAATCGGCTGCCCCCAAGCAGTTGCATCCGCTCACTCCAAAGCAGACGGCCGTTGCGGCGCAGGCGAAATCGTTGATAAATCCGTCCTGAGTTAAACCGCTCCCCGCTGGCAGGCCGGCCAAGGGCAATAATATCCCAAGCAATTACCTTGGCATCCTCAGCCAAGTCAATAGTGGTATCCAACGCTGTCTGACAACCTGCAAAAAAAATGGTCTCTTGGGGCAACCATTCAAGGATGCCACCAGGCTCCGTGCTCAATGCCAGGTTTTGCCGAGCTAACGAAACCTCGGAGCGGTACCACTTTGCTGCCCCAGGACTGGTCAGCTGCGCCCAGGCATGGGAGCCCGCATGTATTTGGATATCCAAGGTATCACCCCCCGCGATACCCCCGGGAGGATGTAAAATCATATGCTGACAAACTGCTGGCCCTTCCGGATAAAGGTGTTTTTGTACCCGCAGCGGTCCTTGATGACGCCGCAAGACGGGCACAGTGCGCATTTTCACCCGCTGATAACCAAGTTCAAGCTTAGCGGGCCAAGACAAAGGGAGTAGGTCAGTTTTGGCAGGAGGAGCATCCGCCGCTTCACAAGGCATCTGCTTAAAAACAGCTATTTTTTTCATAGGCCGCTCGCTTCAATTCATAAAATGAGCGTATAAAACCCACTGGGGACTAAAGATTTTAGGGCTCTGCGACACCTCTATTCCCTTTGATCCTCCATCGGCTTTTCTGGGTCCAGCTGATGCGGCGAATCACGCCTTTTTTCAGGGGCCCCCTCAATTTCCTGGGCCGCAAAGCGAGCTAAATTGGCTTCCGGGGTAAGAGCTTCCGCTGGCAGAATATATCTTAATCTGCCAACACTCATCGCCCCGAGCAGCAGCGCCCAGGTAACGATAACAAAGGGGAAAGTGTAAACGGGAAATTCCAGGTGATACAGGGCAAGCCCAACCGCCAAACTCACCCAAACGGTAACCACCACGCCAAACAAAGCATAGAAGCCAGAACTGATAGTAAAACGAACAAATAAGACGACCGCTAATGCCGTTAAAATTGGATTATAACTGTGAAGTCCTAGTCGAATACTCTCCTCAGTCACACCAAATAGCATGGCTGCCGTAATAGATAGCAACGCTGCTAGCAAACCCATGATTGCGCTGATACGGGAATTAATGAGAATCCCCAGTAAAATTAGATATCCCGCAATGGCGCTATCTTGCAAAAAAATCTCACTGAATCCCTTGCCAATGCCCATGTACCAGGTTTCTAAAGTGTATTGCCGATATTCTTCTATACGGTGGCCAATCTCAGGCTGAAAAAGTTGGTAGGCATAGCTCTCCAAGGCGCCCGGCGTTTCAAGCTTGACGGTATGCTCAACCGATCCTACGAATATCCAAGCGCACAACACAAAGGGCATGGTCAAAGCAGGCATGTTCCAGGGAGAAAGAAACCTGCTGAGCGCCATCATCACCACCGTTGAGAAAGCTGATCCCATCACAACCAGAGACCATATCTTCCAAACCGGCAGATCACCCAGGGTAACATTATGACTACTATAAAGACTGATCGCGATCCCTACCAAAACGCCATTAAAACCCAACAACCCAGCCCCAATAAGATCCTTATCAACCTTTAATAAAACGGCTGTCAGAGTACTGACGATCACTCCCACTAAAGCTGCCGTTCCCGCTGCTAAAGAAGCAAAAAAAAGGCCGGTTAGAATAACCAGCCCTGAGATAGGATTGTTCTGAAATACAACTTGCCCAACGCCTCGCAGCAAAACGCTGACAGCTTTTATCATTATTTTTAATGACTGCATAACCCTCACACTTTCATACCCTCGCACTTTCGTAGCTTATTACTATATAACTTATATTTTCGGCTTTTGTAAAGTACTCTCTCTAAATCATAAATCACGTGGAATAAGCTTCGCCCAACCTCTCGGGTAAGTATCGCTTCGCTACCAGCACTTACTAGGGGGTATTTAAATAAAAGTAATGAGGTCAGATAATAGAATAAAATATTACAGAGGAGGCAGTAGAGAAAAACTTAAAGACTGCTATTTCCCCCATACCCTGCTCTGCCTCCGCAGTTCTTTATATAATTCACGAACTAATTTTCAATTAGAAATAATGGGATGATGAACTCGGGTTGCTGTCTCTAAATCTTTGGAAAACAGCTTATTATCCAGCCTGTTGGTTGCGGCAAGCACATGCGCCGTGTTCACAGCCTTGCTCCCTAGCGCACGCTTCACTACAGTATACTTGTCCGTCTTTCTTTACGCCTTCCTCAGCGGTGACGACACACGAGCAGGGAGCATGCGCGCATTTCATCGTAGAACTCTGCGTGTCAGTATTCATTTACTATAGTCTCCTCATTATACAAGCGCCAAGGAAAAAGACTATCGGAACTAACGATAGTCTTTTTCCAACCTGGTTTTCTTATTCTTTCGGCATGTCTACATCTACGTCAGGTACTTCTATCTCCTTTGTTTCAGTATCCACATCCACATCAGGAACTTCTATCTGTTTTTTCTCGGTGCCCACGTCCACATCTGGAGTATCTACATCATATTCTGGCATTTGGCCCGACTCTGTTTGGATATCAACATCTGGCATCTCACCTTCTTGCGTTTTATCCACATCACAACCTGCTAGCACAAACGAAAACGCTAATAATAACGCGCTTATACTCAAGTTTTTATAAATCATAATACCTCCTGTGGCATTTTATTTTTACTACGTTTTGCTTTTCCTTAACCCTGACGGCAATATTTTTGAGTTCTACTAAAAGCACTCCACATTAATACTAGTACAAGTTAAATTAGCCTGCATTAATATTTTTACTATCAACCTAATAAATATTACAACTTCATTGTCAAATTTGCGTTTTTATTAGAACCATCAATGCGCTAAATTGAACCCGATTACGACCTGATAGAACGCCCTCCAGCATTTGCGCTATACACTACAAGAAGCACATGTAATCTACACATTACAATTGTGTGCTAATTGGATAGATCTAAACCAGTCTCGCCACTTTGACAAGGTAAATATTAATCATTTATGTTAATTTATACTGCCCGCGCAAATAAGGACATCCTGCTTAAGCACAGCAGGAAAGGGCAATTAGAACTTTGGGGAAGGGAAAAAGTTAAAGTATAAGGAGAGACGTTTGAGTGTCGTTGCTTAACCTCTTTTTTGGGAATTCCAAATTAATTATTTTACCTAATGTTAGCCATGGATAAAATATTATAATGGCTATAGCTTATTTGAATAGACGTTAGCTTGAGATGGCTTCTAACTTACAATCTTACCCTCCAAACACAATAGAATTAGGATGGCTGATTATTAATGAGCTGGAGTCCGTAGAAGAAATTTCTATCTCTCAAGGACGGGCTCAAATGCTCCAATACCTGCAACAGCACTTTCCTCAATTTGAATGGCGGATGCCCGTCATTAAACGGACCGAACAGCCTCACGGCACCCTGGAAGCCCCCACCGATTTACTACAAAAAGGCGAGCATGAGCGGGAAATCCGGCGCTGGGATTATGCGTTTGTAGTCACCCGCGCCGATTTAAAAAGCTATTATAAACCTTACGCTTTGGCAATACCTTCCCGGGCCATAAATGTGGCGGTGCTCTCCACTGCTCGGCTTGCCTTTCACTTGGATGACGATAAAAATAACACGGTCATGGCGCAGCAGATCTTCGCCTTGGGAATGCACCTATTAGGTGATTTAAATGATTTGCCCCATAGAGATGATCCGAAAGGATTTATGTATCCGCCCCGAATCATCCGTGACCTAGACGGAATGACAAGCTATTCACAGAAAGAGCAAGAACAACTTGCTGAAGCTTTTGCAGAGGTGGGAGACATTCGTTTAGAAGAACAATTCCAAACCGGCAAAACGCGGCCCTGGCTTTTCTATCTTAAAGTCCTCGGGAGGAGTCGCGGCGATATTGCCAGCGCTGTCATACAAGCTAAACCTTGGGAGTTTCCTTTTCGATTAAGCCGCTTAACGGCAGCAGCGATCTCCACTTTGCTTGTCCTGATCATCACGGCTGAAGTCTGGGAACTAGGCATGAGCCAACCGCCGCTGCTTGTCACTGGACTCTCACTGCTGGCATTGACCGGCACCAGCCTGTTTATTCTGAAACGGCAGCAGTTATTGCTCCATCGGGGCAAGCGCCCATTAACCGAACAGACGGTTATTACCAACCTTGCCATTACTACGGTGGTGGTCCTGGGAATGACGACCACTTACCTGATGTTATTTTTGCTAGTGCTACTCTTAGGGAAGGTCTTCTATAATCCCGTCTTGCTCCAAGGATGGGCTGCCTCCCTAGAAAGCCATATTTACCTCCGGCACTATTTGGTGCTATCCGGATTTATCGCCTCCTTAGGAATAATGATAGGCTCGCTAGGCGCTTCCTTTGAAGGCCAGCGTTATTTTCGTCATGTCACCTATGTAGACGAGGAAATTTAAGGAACGTTGCCCCTCCCTTTAAGCCATAAAATAAAAGCAGCCGGCACATGCGCGGCGCCAAAACCATTAAGAAAAGCCAGCACAGGAGGTATATTCGCACTTCCTTGATAACGGCTTACCGAAACAAAACCTACACCCACGCCTATCACCACCAACATCAGGCGGACTATCCAACTTTGGGTGGTACTCGTAGAATGAGAGGGGATGCGGTACTGAGCATAAACTACCGCGCCCACCATAGCTAAAGTCCAAATAAATATCCATACTATACTCATAGTAATATGTTTCTCCTGGCTTTTAGAGGCACCTTTCAAGGCTCACGATATCGTTGCACGGTCTTCAAAAAAGCAAGCAACCCAACCGGAATAGTCTTTATCAATAGGAGTAAAACCGCCTTGCATTTACCCCTATCTCTCTATCCAGAAACCAGGCATCGTCTCTCACACGCGAGGATAAAGCACGGCTGTTCTTTCCGCAATGCGATCGATTTGAAAATACTGACGAAAACGCTGCTCCCCCGCCTTACCAAGTGATTCCCGTTTTTCGGGAGTGTGCAATAAATCTCCGAGGGCTTGGGTTAAGCTAGCCGGGTCTTGAGGGGGGCACAATATTCCTGTTTCTCCATCGGCGACAACCCAGCCCACGCCAGAGCCCTCTATCCTGCTGGCGACTACCGGCTTTGCAAACTTCATGGCTTCCAAAAGCACGACTCCAAAGGCTTCGGTCCGCTCGATGGAAGGCAAGCAAAAGACATCGCAGGTTGCCAATAGCGCATTGCGCTGCGCCTCCGTGCAGCCACCCTGCAAGCTGACCCGCCCTTCCAAGGCTAGCTTTGCAATCAGCGCCCGCAGTTTCCCTTCGCCAGCGCCGGCGCCAACCACCACCAAACGGGCTTCTGGCAAAGCTTTAATGGCATGTAAGAGTACCTCATGCCCTTTGTAGTAGGTCAGACGGCCAATAGTAAGTACTCGCAAGGACGTTCCATCTCCCCAGAGCCGATGGGCGTCTGCTTGCTCGGTTTCACTAGGTCCCGGCAAGCGGGACGGATCGAGGCCAAGGGGAATGGTGTGGCACTTCTCTCGCCAGAGCCTTAGCGCCAGGCTGCTATTAAGGTAGGGAGGCGAAGTGGCGATGATAGCCGAAGCGCCCCCCAGAAGACTTTGTTCAAAAGGGCGGTAAAAAAGATAAGCGGGAGCAAGGAACTTGTCGTGACGGGATGCAACAACATCGGCATGCCAGTGGATGATCCAGGGCAGCCGCCGGGCTACCGGCACCACCATGGCCCAAAAAGCGGAGGTATTGGGAAGGTGCAGATGCAAAAGGTCTGGTTTAAAATCCCGGATAGTTTTTTGCAGCCAGAAAGGAAACTGAGGGCTGACCGGGGCATAGAGAAAACGGCCATGGCAGGGGGCGCGATAAACGGGAAAGGGCCATTCGGCGGGATCGGGATGATGGGAACAGCGCCGTTGCCGGGGCATAAGATGATCGTGAACCAACGCCGCCACCTCAATACCTTGCCGGGATAAAGCTCCTAACAAATCCCGCAGAAAATACTCCATCCCACCAGCGAAAGGCGGGAAAAATTTGCCAATGTGGAGAGCCCGTAACATTTAAGAACCGCTTTAAGCTAAACGGGATGAAAGGCTTACCGTAGTTGATAAAGGACGCCCATGGTGGCCTCGTGAATCTTTTTTGCCGCCAGCTTTACCCTTTCTCCTCCTCTTTCTTTCAGGAACTCCTTTTCTGGATCAAAAATAAAGTTAGGAGTCGCGCCGAGTATCAAAACATAGTCACCTCTTTGGGCATGGGCTTGGCGGGGCAAATGGATGCCATAATCATGAATATTGTAGGGCAGTAAATGGTAACGCACCCGAAGGCGAGTATAAGGATCTTCTTCTAAGGACTTTGCCGTTACCAGAAAAACGCGCTGGGGAATAGACTCTAAGTGGGCCTTGATCTCAACAGCAAATTCAAACAGCAGCTTATCTTCGGCAGCCCGGTGTTTTTCCGCCCATCCTTTGCCGCCATAGCGGTCATAGGTTGCTTGCAATTGCTGCCAAAGACCCGCTTGCCAATGAATATCAACCGCCAGCCATGCCAGCAAAAAAATCGTTCCTATTACGCGCCAATCCCAGTACCGGCGCTTAAAAATACTCCCCACAACGTACAAGCATAAAGCAAGTCCAGCCCAAGCGGCTGCCCCTATCAGCGGTGGAGCCAAAGCATTACCCTTTGCCACAAAATTAATGGAACGCTGACTCCAGCCTCCGAAAGTACGCCAATCAGGCCCTACCAGAGCCAGCAATGTCCCTGCCGAAAGCGGTTTAAAATCGAGCTCTTTAATCACCACCGGATCAGGAAGTGTGTTACGGAAGCCGAGACCAAATTCAATGATGGCGCCCCGCCAGGCGGGGTGATGGTTAAGCCGCATCAAAGTGCTTTCCTCCCCATCCCAGCGCAAAGGCAAAGAAATCACCTTTCCCGGCGCCGTTTCCCTGCGCCAAAAAAAGACCGCTTCCATGTCTGGCTGGAGGCCCTGTAAATGATATTCGAGAACAGGATATTGCGCTGCGGTCAGGGTAATTCTGCCCGATGAAATGATGGCTTGGCCCCCGGCGGAAAGGGCCTGAAGCTCCAATGATTCCCCCACGCTGGCGCCTTGCCCGGCAACCAATTGCAGGGTATTTCCACGCCAAACCCTAGGCTGAACCTCAGGCAAGGTAAAACCTTTGAGGTAATAGGCCAGAAAACCACCCGCCAGCAGAACGCCGCTGAGGACCATCACCCCCAAGGCTACGAACAACATACGCCAGAAGGAAAAAACAGGGGCCGTACTCAGTGAAGGCACAGGGGAGAGCATCCCTTTCATTAAAATCCCTCGCACAAATATTAAGTTTAATTATTTTTTCTGGAGGTTGAATGCAATGGGGCGGCCAGCACGCCTTCTAGGGCAGGATTGCTCCCAGGCGTAAAGTTTCGAGGACAACCTCTCGCACCTTGCCCCCCCCTGTTTCCCAAAACACTTCTACTCTGACCTGGTAAGGAAGAACAGGGAGATTTATCGGATTATTATCAAAGCCTCCTCCCTGATTTATTTGCCGTCTTTCTAGTTCTTCCAGGGCTTCCTCTGGTTCCACATAGGGAAGGATAGTGGTGCGCCAGCTATATTTCTGGTCGAATTTTCCCTCTTCAACTCCTTCTAAATAGGGCGCCTCCACCCCAATAGCCGCAAGCTTAGTCTCCGCGAGTGAGGCAGCATAAGTATAGTCCTCCGATAATGTAGTGGCCCGCATCCCGGTGGCAAAAATCTGGAGTAATACTCCCAGCGCGACTCCCAGAATAGCGAAGGCTACCAATACTTCAAGTAAGGAGAACCCCCGCTGGCTCCTAATCAAGAATGGCCACCTGACCCGTCAGCCAATTGACATCAACCCCATATTTGCTCTTGCCCTGGGCAACAGTAATGCGACCACCGGTGGAAGTGCCATCGGGGAAGAAGCGGATTTTGCCGATATGATCGCTATCCAGCTCGGAACGGGCGGTAACGAGGGAGATTTCCAGATTATCTGGAATTGGATATCGGCGCTTTTTGCCGGTAATCATAAAATAGCGGCGCTCTAAATCCACTACCAAAACGGCTTCCTGGTGGTGAGTAATGGCTTGGCTGCGAACGTATTTTAGGGCCGCCGCCAATTTCCGAGCGGTGCTTTTCAACTCGGCGTTGGCAACGCCTCCCTGCAATAAAGGCGGTACCAACGCCATCAATATTGCTGCAAGAGCCAAAACGACCAGCAATTCAAGCAGGGTAAATGCGCGCTGGGGCTGGTGCCGAAAAAGTCCCCGGGAGGCGCTCCCCTCCCGCTGGAAGAGGAGAGCGGAAGACCTCTTCACCGCCATTGGACTTGGGCCATGGAGGCTTCTTCCCTAGTCAAAAGCTCCCTACCTTACTTGAAAACATGGTGGTCTGGTGGTTATTTCCAGCTGACGATATCCTGGTCTTCACCCTCGCCTCCTTCGGAGTTATCCGCGCCCAGGGAGTAGATGTCGAAAGCACCGTGCTCACCTGGCGAACGGTAATGGTACTCATATCCCCAGGGATCTACTGGCACCTGCTTTTTCTTTAAATAGGGACCATTCCAGCGAGTAGCCCCAGGAGGCGCTTCCACCAGCGCCTGGAGCCCCTCCTCGGTGCTGGGATAGCGTCCTACTTCCAGCCGGTAGAGATCAAGGGTAGCAGCTAGATCCTCAATCTGGAGACGGGCTGAATCAGTTTTTGCACTGCCTAAATATTTCATCACCTGGGGACCGATAAGTCCCGCCAATAAACCTAAGATAACCAGTACAACCAATAACTCAATAAGGGTAAAACCAAAGCTACCGGCAGGGCTTACTTTCTTTAGTTGCATCAAAATTTCCTCGTTTTTAAAACGCCAATTCATTAACACTCAAAATAGCGACCAATATAGACATAATGATCCCGGCGATGACGACACCCAGGGTCAGGATCAGGACGGGTTCCAATAAGGCCAATAGGCGCTTAATCGTCGATTCCACTTCCAGATCATAAGCCTCGGCGACCTGACCGAGCATATCCTCTAATTGGCCTGTTTCTTCCCCCACCTTAATCATTTGCACCGCCATTTTGGGAAATAAGGCCGTCTCCAGCAAGGGATCAGCCATTCCATGGCCTTGGCGCAGGGCGTCGGCGACCTCGCTTAGAGCTTCCGCCATCACCTGATTGTTCAAGGTATTCTTGATAATCGCCAGCGCCGAAAGCAAAGGCACTCCATTTAGCAGCAAGCTATTCAAGGTGCGAGAGAGACGCGCCACTTCCAGCTTGGCGATCAAGTCGCCCACCAGGGGCAGCCGCAGCAACCAGCCATCCCAGCGATAACGGCGTTCCGGGATTTGTAGCTGATGACGCATAAACAATAAGATGGCCAGAAAACCCAGTAACAGCGCCCACCAATAATTTTGCAGAAGATTACCCGCGGCAATCACGATCTGGGTAGCCACCGGCAAGGCTTTACCCGCGTCTTCAAATAGCTGCTGGAACTGGGGAACCACAAAAGTTAAGAGAATAATGACGGAAAGACCGGCAACGCCCACCAAAATAGCAGGATAAATGAGGGCCGAAGTGACCGCGTTTTTCAATGCTTTGGAGCGTTCCATGAAATCGGCGAGCCGCCCCAGGATCACATCCAAAGCGCCTCCCGCCTCGCCCGCGCGAATCATGCTGATATAGAGGGGAGAAAAAGTTTCGGCCTGGGTTTCCATGGCTTCCGCCAGGGAAGACCCTCCCCTTACCTGCTCTTGAAGCTGGCTTAAAAGTTGCCTTACAGGTCCATCATCGGCAATCTCCATCAAAATACTAAAGGCCCTGTCCAAAGGAAGGCCAGCCCGCAATAGGGTCGCCAGCTCTCCAGTCAGTACCGCCACTTCGTTCTGACGAACCGTTTTCTTGCGCCCGAACAAGCGCTTTCCGGCTGATCGCCGGGATCGGCCCCGGCCTCCGGCAGTCCCCTCCTCAATACGAATGGGAATATAACCCTGGGAATGGAGCCACTCGACTACGCTGGCTTCATCGTCCGCCCGGCGCTCCCCTTCCAGGATTTCTCCTGCTGAAGTTGATGCTTTGTAATGAAAAGCAGCCATGATCACGATTCCTGGCTGACTCGGATCACCTCTTCAATAGTAGTGAAGCCAGAGAGTGCTTTATGAAGACCATCTTCATACATAATACGCATGCCTTCTTTCTGAGCTTGCTTTTGAATCTCCCCCGCATCGGTATGCTGGAGCACAAGACGGCGGATAGGATCGCTCATCACCAGAAATTCCATGATCGCCGCCCGCCCATGATAACCAATCCCGTTACATTGCTCGCAGCCAACGGCCCGATGCAACATCACGGGTTTCTCCTGGCTGAAGCGATGCAATTCCAGCTCCTCTATAAGTTCAGGCAGGGCCTCGTAAGGTTCACTGCAATGTTTACAGAGAGTGCGTACCAAGCGTTGGGCCAAAATACCATTGACAGTGGAGGTCAGCAGATAATCCTCTATTCCCATATCCAATAAGCGGGTAACCCCTCCAGCCGCATCATTGGTATGGAGAGTGGAGAGCACCACATGACCCGTCAGGGCCGATTGAACCGCGATGCCAGCAGTCTCCTTATCCCGCATTTCACCAATCATGATGACATCCGGATCTTGGCGCACGATAGACCGCAAAGCACCCGCAAAAGTAAGGCCAATCTGCGGTTTAACCTGGATTTGGTTGATCCCTTCAAGCTGATACTCCACCGGATCTTCCACCGTTACAATTTTTCGGTCTGGAGTATTGAGTTTATGCAACGCGGTATAAAGGGTGGTGCTTTTACCACTACCTGTGGGACCCGTGACGACAATAATTCCATGGGGCTGTTCCAATACATGCAAAAAACGCTCCAAGGTACTTCCCTGGAAGCCCAGGGAGTCGAAATCCAGCACCACATTGCCTTTATCTAGCAGCCGAAGCACCACGCTCTCGCCATACAGAGTCGGCACTGTCGAGACCCGCAAGTCCAGCTCCCGCCCTTGGATACGAAGCTGGATTCGCCCATCCTGGGGTAATCGCCGCTCAGCGATATTAAGCTTAGCCATAATCTTGAAGCGGGAAATCACAGCAGCGGTGGAACGCGCCGGGGGGGCCTCTACATCCCGCAACACGCCATCGATCCGGTAGCGGACCCGAAGACTGTTTTCAAAAGGCTCGATATGGATATCCGAAGCTCGGGATTCCACCGCACGCTGAATCAACAAATTCACCAGGCGGACGACCGGGGCCTCGCTGGCCATATCCTTCAGGTGCTGGACATCGGTTTCCCCATCTTCGTCCGCCCCCAGATGTTCGACGATCTGTCCCATGGCCGATTTTCCCCCGGCCTGACGATCAAGGGCCGCTTCAATATCCGAAGGCAAACCGACCCGCAGACTGATGGGCTTGCTGTAAGCCAGGGCAATGGCTTCCTGGACATAATCATCACTAGGGTCGGCCATCGCCAGCACCACTGCCTCCTCTTCCTCCAGCACGGGAATGGCCCGGAATTCTTTGAGGAACCGCAATGAAACTTGACCGTTCAGATCGCTATTATCATAATCGTTCGTTGCTAGCAGCGGCAGATCGAGCAAGGCGGAAAAGGCTTCCGCCATATCCCGCTCCGAGATCAACCCCAGCCTTATGAGCATAACGGAAAGCCGCAGCCCTTCCTCCTCCGCCAAACGCCAGGCATGGCGGAATTCACCTGCCCGCAGCTTGCGCCGCTCAATCAAATACTCGCCAAGCTTTTCCTCCAGGCTTTGGGGAACCGCCTCCTCTTCAGGAGCAGGCGTAATAGGAATAGTTTTGCCAAGTTGTTGCGCCACCAAAATAGAGTCCGTCCCTTGCTTGTGCCGATGCCAAATAGCGAAGAAGTACCATGTCTTTAAATATACTTCGGCGAAAAACCACAAAAGAATACCGCATTTCCTGATCAGGCACTCGATTTTATCATTTGCCACCCTATAATCTATACCCTTCAGACCGATCCAACCGGCCAAGGTTTTCTTTTAATAGATGCCATAATGCCGCTATCTCTATAAAATAGCCCTTATTACCGAGGATTAAGGATTAAAATTCATGGCTAACACGGTTCAGCATCGGCTCAGAGACTGGCTTCTCAGTCTCTATCAGCACTTACTTCCCCAACGTACCCTGTCCCAGCTCATGTATCGCCTAACTAGGCATCGGATCGTCTGGCTAACGGGCCTCCAAATCCGCTTATTTGCCCGAATCTTTGGGGTCAACCTGAAAGAGGCGGAGTTTTCCTCCCCCAAAGATTACCCCCATTTTAATGCCTTCTTTACCCGCGCTCTCGGTAAGGAGGCGCGACCCATAGCAGACTCGGCAGATGCCGTCGTTTCCCCCGTGGACGGGTGTATCAGCCAACTTGGCTCCCTCACCGATGACCGCTTGCTCCAAGCCAAAGGCTGGAGCTACAACCTAGTAGAGCTGCTCGGTGGCTCCAAAAGCCGGGCCGCCCCCTTCCGCGGCGGCCAGTTTGCAACGCTTTATCTTTCCCCAAAGGACTACCACCGTATCCATATGCCCTTGGCTGGACATTTACGGGAAATGACCTACTTGCCAGGCCGATTATTTTCAGTTAGCCCGAAAACCGTCAATGGAATCCATAACCTCTTCGCCCGTAACGAACGGGTGGTCAACGTCTTTGACACTGAAGCGGGTCCCCTGGCCATGGTATTGGTGGGCGCTATTTTTGTCGGCAGTATCGAAACTGTATGGGCCGGCCAAATCACCCCACCCTACCGACATCAACCTCATCACCAGCTTTACGAAGGAGAGAAAGCGATCTCCCTAGCAAAAGGCCAGGAGATGGGGCGCTTTAACATGGGCTCTACCGTTATTCTGATTTTCCCCCCCGACACGATCCACTGGCAATCCGAGCTGCAAGCGGAAATGCCGGTACGCATGGGCCAACCCCTGGGGCAACTTATCACCGCCGTCCAGACAGAGGTAGAAAAACAATGGGCCAATGCCTAAAAAGGGGAGCATTGAAGCTATAAACAGGGATGTTGAGCGACCCCCTCTGGTGAGGTCGCGAAGTGATGGCCGTGGAGGATGGGTAATTTCCAGATACGGGCCTAATTAAAAAAATGACGCCTCAAGCCAATTCCAGATCGATTTTCTTCTCATCCAGATCGACCCGGACGACCATGACCCGGACTTTATCGGCCAAACGGTAAACCTGGCGCGTGTGCTCCCCCAGAAGACGGCGACCCGCAGGGTCAAAATGGAAATAATCGTTGCCCAGAGCCGTAACGTGGACCAACCCTTCCACATAAATATCGCTGAGTTCCACGAAGAGGCCAAAAGAGGTGACCCCGGTGATTAGGCCGTCAAAGGACTCGCCTACCCTATCCTTCATATATTCGCATTTGAGCCAGTCTTCGGCATCACGGGTGGCCTCATCGGCGCGGCGCTCGGTCATGGAGCAATGCTCCCCCAGGGCCATCATTTCATCCTGGGTGTACAGGAACGTTTTTGCGGATCGCTGTTCTAGCACATGGCGAATAGCACGATGCACCAGCAAATCAGGGTAACGCCGTATGGGAGAAGTAAAGTGAGTATAGACGGGCAGAGATAGCCCGAAATGCCCATGGTTGTCGGGACTGTAAACCGCCTGCTTAAAGGTGCGCAATATCACTGTCTGGATGAGGTGGGCATCCGGGCGCTCCTGAACAGAGCGTAAAAAGCGGGCAAAATCCTTGGCTCCAGGAGACTCACCCCCCTGCAAAGCCAATCCTAATTCGGCCAGGAACTTGTGTAAATCAACCAATTTATCGTCCGCTGGTCGCTCGTGAACGCGATAAAGGGTGGGCACTTTATGTTGAGTCAGGAACCGGGCCGCAGCCACATTGGCCAGGATCATGAACTCTTCAATCAGACGATGGGCGTCATTACGCACCAAGGGCTGAATGTCCTTAATCTTTTGAGCCTCATCGAAAATGATTTGGGTCTCGCCCATTTCAAAATCAATAGCGCCCCGCCGGGCGCGGGCTTTATGTAACACCTGATAAAGGCTATGCATTGCCTCAAGCCCTGGAAGCACCGTCTTATAACGCTCTTGCAGCTTGCGATCACTACCCTCAAGGAGGGCCGCGGCCTGATGGTAAGTCAACCGGGCTGCTGACCGCATTACCCCGGAATGAAAACGAAAGCTATTTAATCCCCCCCGCGGGCCGATCACCATTTCACAGACCAAACACAGCCGATCCACCTTCGGATTGAGGGAACACAAGCCATTAGACAGCGCTTCCGGCAGCATGGGAATTACCCGGCTGGGGAAATACACCGAGTTGCCCCGTTTTTCGGCCTCGCTATCCAGGGCGGAATAAGGCTGTACATACCAGGAGACATCCGCAATCGCCACCCACAAGCGCCAACCCTGGTCGTGGCGCTCCGCATAAACCGCATCATCAAAATCCTGGGCATCTTCCCCATCAATGGTCACCAGAGGCAGATCCCGCAAATCCAGCCGTCCCGCTTTTGCTTTTCTAGGCACCGTGGTTTTGAAAACCTTAGCCTCGGTCAGCACTTCTTCCGGCCAAACATGGGGTAGTTCATGGATTTGAAGCGCAATATCCATCTCCATCCCTGGCGCCATGTGATCGCCGAGCAACTCCACGATTCTGCCAATGGGCTGGCGCTTGGCGGTAGGCTGCTCCGTGATCTCGGCAACGACAATTTGATTGTCCTGGGCACCTTCCTGATGCTCCAGCGGAATTAGAATATCCTGGCTGAGGCGCTGGTTGCTGGGCACCAAGAAACCCAATGTATCCTCGGCGACAAAGCGGCCCACAACCCGGTGGTTATTCCGCTCTAACACTTCAATCACGGCCCCTTCGCGGCGCCCGCGTCGGTCAATCCCGGTAACCTGGGCGACTGCCCTATCCCCGTGCAGGACAGCACGCATTTGTCGCGCGGAAAGATAAAGATCCTCTCCCCCCTCATCGGGCACCAGAAAACCGAAACCATCCTTGTGACCGATGATCCGCCCCCGCACCAGATCCATTTTGTGGACCAAGCCATAGGCGCGGCGGCGGTTGCGCATGAGTTGGCCATCCCGCTCCATGGCCCGCAGGCGGCGGCGGAAAGCCTCCCGCACCTCCTCGCCGCTATCAAGCTTTAAGGTTTTTATCAGCTCCTTGCGAGTCATGGGTCTACCCCGCCGTTCTAAACATTGCATGATATATTCCCGGCTGGGGATAGGTTGCCCGTATTTCTGGGTTTCACGGGCAAAGTAGGGGTCCTTTTTTTTCCAATCGCTCATTGACAAGTAATTTTTGGGTCGGTAAAGTTTGCGTTTGCTTAAAAGCACCTATTATATCTATCTAAGCACCCCTAATTTAATACAAGCCGAGGTGGCGGAATTGGTAGACGCGCATGGTTCAGGTCCATGTGGGGGAAACCCTGTGGAGGTTCAAGTCCTCTCCTCGGCACCACTTCTTAGGGAAATGTGATGAAATCAGTGTTCTAACAGCTCAAACGCACAAGTAATTTAGCTGGGCTCAACTGTAACATACTCTACCGGCACATTCCCATTATCCATCCCCTTCACTGTCCAAGGCTTCTCATGGGCAAGCAGAAAATTTTTCCGCCTAACTTTCAAATCCAACCCTACCCAGATTTTTCCTTACCTGCCCTTAAACCCTGCACAATCCATACTTGCAACAGGCACACCCAATCTTTAAATAGCCCCAGATTATTGTCCCACTAGCTCCCCACCGATATAACCCAGGTTAACGTTATCCTCGTACAAACAGTATCCGTATCCCGGTAGGGGCAGTTTTACACTACTCAACCGCCGCCGCAAAATGCTAAGCAGTGTATACGCTGGCAACCTGCCAATGATTGTCCTGGATACAAATCAGTCTTCCCCACTGTCACTGCATCCATGAAATCCGTCAATGAGCTATCCCATCCTGCTGTCACAATATGGTCTTTTCTCGAGCAAACCATTAACCCTCTCAGGGGCAACAGGCACATCCCTAAATAAAAAATAACGACTTGCCTAGAAAAATTAACGAAATTACTGCCAGCCATTTGCTAATACTTCCAGCAATCAGTTCATTTGGATAATTGTTGATATGTCAAGAATTGTCGTGCTAGTGGATTTATTATCCACGCGCCAAACTGAGAAGCATTCCTCACAATAAAAAACGATAAAAAAATAAGATATTGAACTGAAAGCCTGCGAAAAATTCCAGGTTGGAATACTTCCAAAAGATTAAGAAATAAATAACAAACGAGGAAATTTTTTAATGAATAAATATGCCTCTTATTTACTATTAGCATTTATATGTTTACTGACTCTGCCCTTAAGCCAAGCTAAAGCGGAGGAACAACAAAATATTTATAATAAATACCTACAGCCCGTGGTAACTGCTATCGATTATCACACACGTATGATATACCTCCTTAATTATGAAAAGGACAAAATAATCACGGTAGATCCGTTTTTTATCGAAGGTTGGCCAGGCGATGTTCCCCTGCAACATACCATGATATTACCGGAGGGAGACAGATTCTACGTTACTACCGATAATACGGATAATCATCCTTCTTATATTATGGCTTTAAAGGTGGATGATATTAACTGGGATAATGGCACAGCAGACGTCGTACTGGATTCAGTATTGCCAGTAGATGTTCCGAACACCCCATCAGAATTCCCCTTTGTAGAATCCATCAACCCTATCCAAGCGATTCCTAACTGGATAGTGTCTCCATCAACCCAAATTCACGGACCCACATTGTTGCCCTATTCAGATTTTGTCTACTTTACCGAATTGACAGGGGACAAGGTACGCGTCGTTAATTATAAAACCAATGCATTTGCTAATGCCGATCCCATCAGCATTCCCGGATATACGGAACAGACTCATGGCGTCATGTTCAATAAGTCGGGAACCCTGGGGTTGGGAACAGGCTATTTTTTTGATAATAGCGTAATCGATTTATATAAAACCAATAGGGAAACCGGTCAATTGGAGGCCGTGAAGCAAATCATGCTAGGTAACGAGAGAAAGCATGCGGCTTTTTCCCATTATGTTTTTTGGCTGGACGAGCGCTACGCCCTCACCGCCTCGATGCAGCTTGGGAAAACCTCTTTGACACCGCCAACCACGCGTAAGATCATCCCGCCGAGCGTGTGGATGATTGATGCCTGGGAGGGAACCGCCACTAGAATTATCAAGCATACCAAACATGCTAATGGGCGTGGCATCTTTCGCTCTGCCTCTGACATTGCTGTTGTTGGCAACAAACTCTATATTGCAGAGGAAGATTCCATTGACCATACCTTCGGTGATGATGGCTATGTTTCCGTCTTCGATATCAGTAACCGCTACCGGCCACGGTTTATAAAAAGATTTAAGCCAGGCGCGGAATTTCCCCAGGGATTTGCTATTGCCCACACCCTGAATCCAACGCCAGACAACCGCTATTTATTGGTAGGCAGTTGGTTTTCAGGGTACATCATCAAAATTGATACCCTGACGGATACGGTCGCGAAGGTGTTCGGTCCTGGAGACGGCCTTGTCATGCCGCATGGTTTGTATGCCGCGGGTGGTATGCGTTAATTATTGATGGTCACTTGCTGAATACGCCCACCGGCCCCTATATTTTTCAAGGCTGGGCCGGTTGGGTGCGGCAGCGATAATATAGCCACAAAAATTGATTCAGGAATCATAACGTAGAAATGAGAAATCGTGCTTTATGTAATCTTGCTGCTATCATGATGCTTTTGCTGCTTGCCCCCACTAAGTTAATAGCCTCAACCATCGTGCTGAAGCACGTCGCGCCTTTGCAAAAAGAAACGATAGCCCACTTAAACCAAGGAAGTAAAAGCGACAGTGGGCAATGGAGGCTGGTTGTTTTTGGCTTTACCAACTGTAGCGATGTCTGCCCCATGTCGCTTGCAAATCTTTCCATGCTAATGGGCGCTGCGGAGGAAGAAAATATTAAACTGGCAGGGACTTTTGTAACCATCGATCCTGATAGGGACACCCATGCAGTATTAGCCGAGTACACTGATAAATTTAATGCCGATATTGCCTATCTACGCCTAACAGGCAAAGACCTGGAACACCTTAAAAGCACCTTTGGCGTGGAAACTGTTTTCTATACCAAAAATGCGGGCAACAGAATTCACTACCAGGTTGATCACAGTAGCACCGGTTTTCTCATCGATCCCGAAGGAAGAATTAGAGTTCTGTTCGATGCGGTGGAAGACGCTGTCGATATTGCTAACATGATCCATGAGCAAGGGACGCTTTTTAGCCATGAGTAAAAACATGGCGTTAACAGTGTTTTTTATGCTGATAGGAATCGCCCCTGTCTTTGCCATGAGCAATTACGATGATCCTCGTATTCTACCCTCCTTCAAAGATAAAGCCCTGCCGCCAGAGCTTGATATATTACGCGTTAAAACCAAGATCTCAGCAGATAATCAACTGATATTTGAAGTCAAAACAAGAGGAGAGCGCACTAACGGGGAAAACGGGGATTATTTCTTGTTACAACTCACGAATGGACAATCTTATACGCTCCTTGTCCCTATCAACGAAAAAAAGGGAAACAAAATTTTAGCGTATGAAGAGACCTTCCAGCCTCAACTTAACCCAGCACCTTCCCCGTCCAGAAAGTTAACAAAATTGAGTCTAACGGCAGGCTTCAAGGCAAGATATATCACGAATGGAATCGAATACCTCATGCCGATGGACTTACTCCATATCAGCAATGACTTTAGCTATGATGCCTATACTGTCCGGGCGAACAAGCAGGGAGATGCCTTAAGCATTGATAATATCTACGATCAAGCAGGAAAGGGACGCAAAGAAAAGAAGCGCTTTTCCGCCATCACCTTGCTTAACAAACTCTGCACGACACGTAAAATCATACTAGCCGATTAAGATCGCTCCATCCAAAACAATCAGACGCCACCGATAAGCATCCAGAGGGATTTTTACCTCTCCAAGTCAATGACCGCTAGCTAAAGCAAGCGGCTTGCCCGTCCCCTCCCCTGGTTTGGAGCCTGGATCAACGGGGCGTGCTTCAGGGGTGATTGACAGCACCCCATCCTCGTCAAGAACTTGCCTGGCGAGGACACCTCTCAGGCGAATATTGCGAGAGGCATTTAAATCAGCGTGTAGTTCATAACCACACGCTTTGCAGAGGAAACGACGTTGATGTCGATTAGCTTTTTCGGTATGGCCACAGCGGGAACAGCCTTGGCTGGTGTGCTTCGGGTCAACCCCGATCACCTCCATACCGAAGGTGTCCGCTTTATAGCGGATAAATTGCTCCAACTCATAAAAGGCCCAGCGGTTGAGATCCGTGCGCTGTTGCTTTCTAAGTCTGCGTCCATTGCGGATACCACCAAGGTCCTCAACGGCAATCGTTGGGTTGCCCGTGTCCCTGGCAAAATCGACGAGATGGCGACTCATCACGTGATTGATATTTCTCATAAAGCGTCGCTCTCGGCCAGACAACCGTTTCAGGACTCGCCGCGTGGAGCGGCTGCCCGTTCGTGCCTTTTTCTTTTGGAGAGAAGCGCGGGTTTTGGCGTAGCGGTGGCGCACATGGTGGGTGTGTCCGCCACCGAAGAAAAGCTGGCGTTGGCCGTCGGTGACGGTCGCCAACACCTTGATGCCCCGGTCAACGCCCACCACAGCATCGTTAGGTTTGGAAATAGTCTCGGCCTCATGTTTGAAAGAGACCGACAGAAAAACCTTGCCCTTGCGAACAAACAAACGGCCATCACCCAGACGCCAATTCGCAACATACGCTTGCAGTTTCGGCGCACCATGATAGACAAGGCTTTTTATCCTTCCGTTCACCGTCCACACGCTCAGTCCTTGTTGCGTAAAACTGAAGTCTCGCCCGCGCTTTCCGCCCTGCAGAACAACGGCGCATGGGCGAAAATAAACAGGCTTGCTAAGGGTCTTTTTGGCCGTGCGCGCTGCCGCGTATTTGCTGGCAACCTGCCGAATACAAGAGACGGCCACTTGCGACGACAGGCCAAAGGATTTGGCCGTTTCGTAACAAAGCTGTTGCAGTTTGATC
The DNA here is from genome assembly GCF_000012805.1 of Nitrosococcus oceani ATCC 19707. Classification (GTDB taxonomy): domain Bacteria; phylum Pseudomonadota; class Gammaproteobacteria; order Nitrosococcales; family Nitrosococcaceae; genus Nitrosococcus; species Nitrosococcus oceani. The sequence goes on from NC_007484.1 coordinate 3,282,429, forward strand.
GCATTGCTGAGTTTGCCGTTCTCGAAGGCCCTACAGCTCACCGCATTGCAAGCTTCTGTCCAGGCGATGACCGTGTTCTTTGCCGCCTCAAAGGGCAAATCAACCTTAATCAGCGTTGTTCTAACAATTTCCTTCATAGAGGTAACAATATCATAATTGTCGGAATTTTAAATACGAGGAGGACGCGAATTCCCCTGCCGCCTAAAGACGCCAGCCCCCTTCGCGTGAATTTGTGGAATATGCGGTACTTGGCTCAGCATTAAACCACCCGCCCCGTTGCCTGCCCATCCTCCTTGCCGGTACACTCAAAGCCATCTTTACTCCCGCGAGGAGGCAAGCGGCTATTCAACCGCCCGCCTTCGCGGCCATTGCAGTCCAGGAAATCCCTTCTAAATGAGCCACAATATCACCCTACAACAACTGGAATCCTTCCTGTGGGAGGCCGCCGATATTCTCCGGGGCAACATGGACGCCTCCGAGTACAAGGATTATATCTTCGGCATGATGTTCCTCAAGCGCCTGTCCGATGCCTTTGAGGAAGCCCAGGAAGGGGTTATCCAGTACTACCTGGGCAAGGGCAAAACTGACGCCGAGGCCCGGGAGCTGGCCAACGATGAGGACGAATACGACAAGACCTTCTACATTCCGCCCATCGCCCGCTGGGGTGCCCTGAAAGACCTGAAACACGATATTGGCACCGAGCTGAACAAGGCCACGGAAGCCATCGAGGAAGTCAACCCTTCCCTGGAAGGGGTGCTGGTGTCCATCGACTTCAATATCAAGAACAAGCTCTCGGATAAGAAACTGCGGGATCTGCTCCGTCACTTCAGCCGCCATCGGCTTCGCAATGAAGACTTCGAGCACCCCGATCTACTGGGCACCGCCTACGAGTACCTGATAAAAATGTTTGCCGATAGCGCCGGCAAGAAGGGCGGCGAGTTTTACACCCCTTCCGAGGTGGTGCGGCTGCTGGTGGCCCTGCTCAAGCCCCAGGCCGGGATGCGCATCTACGATCCCACCGCCGGGTCCGGCGGGATGCTGGTGCAGACCCGCAACTATCTGGCCCGTCATGGTGAAAACCCGGCCAATCTGTCCCTGTTCGGTCAGGAGATGAACCTGAACACCTGGGCCATCTGCAAGATGAATATGTTTTTGCACGGAGTCTACAGCGCCGACATCCGCAAGGGGGATACCCTGCGGGAACCCCAGCATACCCAGGGCGGTGAACTGATGACCTTTGACCGGGTGATCGCCAATCCCCCCTTTTCCCTGAAAAAGTGGGGCAAGGATGAAGCGGACAAGGACGCCTACGGGCGCTTCCCCTACGGTACACCCCCCAAGGACGCCGGGGATTTGGCCTTTGTCCAGCACATGATCGCCAGCCTGAACGCCGAAGGCATGATGGGGGTGGTCATGCCCCACGGGGTGCTGTTCCGGGGCGCCAGCGAAAAAGCCATCCGCCAGGGCATCCTGAAGGATGATCTACTGGAAGCGGTGATCGGCCTGCCCGCCGCTTTGTTCTACGGCACCGGCATCCCCGCCTGCCTGCTGATCCTCAACAAAAACAAACCGGCGGAACGCACAGGCAAGGTATTGTTCATCAACGGCGAGCTGGAATTTCAGGAAGGCAAGAACCAGAACAAACTGCGCCCGCAGGATATGGACAAGATCGTTCGGACCTTCGATGACTACAGGGAGATCAAGCGGTATTCCAAGGTGGTCAGTTTGGCGGACATTGCCGGGAACGATGATAACCTGAATATTCGCCGCTACGCGGACACCTCGCCGCCCCCGGAAATCTTCGATGTCCGCGCCATTCTCCACGGCGGTATTCCCGTGCGGGAAGTGGAAAGCGAGTATATCCGGGAAGAAATACTGGAAGACTTTGATGTGACCATGGTCTTTGTGAGGCGGGATGAGCGCTACTTTGAGTTCAAGCCCGAGATCGAGTCCAAGGAAGCCATCCGGGAAGCGGCTGGGGAAGTTGACGCCAAGGTGATCCAACAACTGGAACGCTGGTGGGACAAGTACCGGGTGTCCCTGCATGAACTGGACGCCCAGGTGGCGGCAGCTGAGGAAGTGATGAAAGGCTATCTGAAGGAGCTAGGGTATGAGTGATACGGTTCCTGAGGGGTGGGAAGTTAAGCCGCTAGGAAAACTCGTAGACGTTCGATCTAGTAATATTGACAAGAAGACTGAAACGTCGGAAATCCCGGTTCGTTTGTGTAACTACACTGATGTGTATTACAACAACAGGATCACGTCTGCAATTGATTTTATGGCGGCGAGTGCGAAACAGCGGGAAATAGACCGCTTCTCGCTAGAAAAAGGAGATGTGATAATCACGAAGGATTCTGAAACTCCTGATGACATAGCAGTCCCATCGTATGTGAGTGATGATCTTTCTGGGGTGGTTTGTGGCTATCATTTAACCTTATTGAAGCCAGATCAAGATGAATCCGACGGTGAATTCCTTTCCCATCTATTCCAGTTGCCAAGCGTTCAGCACTACTTTTACATACTGGCAAATGGAATAACTCGCTTTGGTCTGACTGCGGATGCTATCAATGAGGCCCCACTTCTCACGCCCCCTCTCCCCGAACAACAAAAAATCGCCGCCATCCTGTCCTCCGTCGATGACGTGATTGAAAAAACACGCGCCCAGATCCACAAGCTGAAAGATCTGAAAACCGCCATGATGCAGGAATTGTTGACCAAAGGGATTGGGCACACGGAATTCAAGGACTCGCCGGTGGGAAGGATTCCGGTGGGGTGGAGTATTTGCAGCGCGGGGGAAGTCGCTGTTGCCATAATGGTTGGGGTCGTCGTTAAACCAGCGCAATACTATGTTGAATCAGGCGTTCCTGCATTGCGCTCCGCAAATGTTCGTGAAAACGGTTTAACCATGGATAACTTGAAATATTTTTCAGAAGACTCAAATGAAATACTCAAAAAAAGCCGGCTAATAAAGGGTGACCTTTTGACAGTCAGAACAGGTTATCCCGGCACGACAGCGGTAGTTACTGATGAATTTGAAGGCTGTAACTGCATAGATGTTGTCATTACTCGTCCATCTTCGCGTATTGACTCAGACTTTTTTTGTTTATGGGTGAATTCTGACCACGGAAAAGGGCAAGTCTTGAAGGCACAAGGTGGACTTGCTCAGCAGCACTTTAACGTCAGTGATATGAAAAACCTTACAGTGGTAGTTCCTTCACTAACTGAGCAAAAAGCTATCTTCAATGCTGTTAATTCAGTAACTAAGAAAATAGCCTTAACTGAAAAACGCCTTACTCTCTTGCTCGATACCAAAAAAGCCCTGATGCAAGACCTGCTCACCGGCAAAGTCCGCGTCAACGTCGAACAAGAGGAACCAGTGATCGCCTGATCCAAAAAGCAAAAAGCCCCGATGTATTCATCGAGGCTGATTGCCGACCGGGAATCCCCCAGTCCATTTATAAAATACTATGGGTCCGCGCCCTGTAAGGTCAAGCCTGTGGAATATAAAAATATTATGATAGCGCTTTCAGGAGAAACACCATGACTGCGGATATTCGCTGGCAACAGCGCTACGCTAACTACCGCCGGGCGCTGGCCCACCTGAACAACGCCGTGGCCCTGAGCCGCGAGCGACCCCTGTCGGAACTGGAGCAACAGAGCCTGATCCAAAGCTTCGAGTTCACCCACGAGCTAGCCTGGAACTGTCTGAAGGATTACCTGCAATACCAGGGCGAGCAAGGGCTGATGGGTTCCCGGGATGCCACCCGCAAAGCGTTCTCGGTGGGCCTCATTGGACAGGGAGAGGTATGGATGGACATGATCGCCAGCCGCAACCGGACCACTCATACCTACAATCGGGCCACGGCCCAGGCTATTGTGGAGGCAGTGATCGAACGCTACCAGCCCCAGTTTGTGCGGCTGGATCAGCGCCTCGCCGAGTTGAAGGCCGCCGGGCAATGACCGGCGACGGCCTCACCGGGCAACAGCGGCAAAATATTTGCCAGGTGCTGGCGCGGTTCCCGGCGGTCCGCGGCGCACGATTGTACGGCTCCCGTGCCTTGGGCCGCTACCGCCCCGGCTCGGATATCGACTTGGCGCTGGAGGGTGATATCGATCTGGCTACCCTGAACCGGATCAGCCTGGCGCTGGACGATTTGCTGCTGCCCTATGAAATTGATTTGTCCATATTCGGGCAAATCGACAATCCAAAACTTCGCGACCATATTCAGCCTGTCGGCCGCTTGTTTTATCAACAAAATGAACCGTCTAAACATCTGGAAAGCCCAAATCGGGCAGACAAAATAAGCGGGTAAAATATCCTGTTTTAGAACGAAGATGGCTTGAAATTCGTATTTTAGCCCATTAGGTTAAGCTTGCCGCCATGAGGAATCGAGGCTGATCTGAAAGTGTTGGCTAAAGGCTTGCCGTTTACCGGACCACACATAGCGAAAATGACTGCCCTGGGTAGCCAGGCTTAACACTGGGGGGCGCAAGGCGGCAATGCAATGAAAACCCTCATGACGCACACTATTGTAATAAAAGCCCCATTCATTGCGCTCTCGCTGCTGCCGCGCGAAAGCCTGGGCGGGCCGGTAATCATTGGCATCATGCAGGGGGACAAATTCAGGCCCGCTGATGTCCAGCAATGGCTTTAATACCTTCGTAATGTAGCAGCGCATAGTGAGTTCCATGTCGTCTTCATTCGTGGCGCGCAGGTATCGGCTTTGGTGGTGCATGGTTTCTTTGATGGCGGTGCCCACAGTCTCGGCTGCGTAGTACACCCCATACCACTTGCCGTCACTAAAACGCGTGTTTCTGCCTAAGTGGGTGAAGGCCGCCATGATGGCCGTGGCGCCAGGGCCACTCACCCAGTCTTCCTTGGGGATCAGAAGTAAATTACCAGCTTCGGCGCGCAGGCGCTCGTTGGTCATGGCTTCAAGGGCAAAGGCAACCTCGAGTTCGTCGGGGCTATCATAGCAATCTTCGAACACGGCAATAGGAGGAAAGTGAGAGGGCACCAAACGAAACCAACTGCCCTCCGGGGTGATGTAGGGCTTGGTCACCCCCGCCAGGCATCCAGATAGTGGCGTACCCGGGCCAAATCAGTGATGGAACCGCCCAGCATGGCGTCTAGGGCACTGGCGTTGCCGAAGTCGCGGTTAGGTTTAGTGATCCAGGCATCAGCCCGCTGTTTGTTAGGGAACAGAGTCATCAAGGCTTTGCGAATACCCAGAATGTAGGAGATACGCTCCAGGATATCCTTATTAAGTTTAACGTCGGGCAGCCTTTTGTACTTATAGAAGGTCTGCTCCGGGATATTGCCGAGCAGGATACGTTGCTGTTGGTTATTAAGCCCCCAGTCAGCGGTGATTTTAAAGAAGCCTTTTAAGGCCACGTAACCCGTGAAACCGGAGTCCTGATCGAGTTTTTTGTGGGGGTTAACTTTCATAAAGCGCCTTTATCTATAATCTATTTTTAAGCTTATAAATACATATTTATAGTATACAAATAAAAATATATAAATATATAGTAAAAATAGAAAACTTGCGCGGTATACCGATAGCATGGTGGTCCTACCGGCAGGTTTTATATCCGTGCGTACAACTACGGAAAATTTCGGGAGAAGATTAGGCGTGTTTCAGGACGAACTCGATAAAGTAGAAACCCCCGCCATTGCCCAGTTGCAACGGCTAGGCTGGCGCTATGTCCGTGGCGTTGAACTGTCACCGGAGGCTGCGGGCGCGGAACGGGCCTACTACCGGGACGTGGTGTTGGTTGGCCGTCTGGAAGGGGCTATCCGGCGCATCAACCCTTGGCTCAGTGAGGAAAACCTGCGTAAGGTAGCGCGGGAAATCACCCACCCCAACCATGTGGGTTTGATGGAATACAACCATGCCATTTACCAGATGTTGGTCAATTACCTGTCTATCGAACAGGACTTGGGCAAGGGACGCAAGGGGCAGACGGTCAAAATTATTGATTTTGAAAATCCCGGTAACAATGAATTCTTGTGCGTTAACCAGTTCAAGGTTGAAGGACTCAATCAGAATATCATTCCCGATATCGTCTGCTTTGTGAATGGTTTGCCGTTGGCGGTGATTGAATGCAAATCCCCTTACGTGGCGGATGCCATTAGCGAAGGTATTAAGCAACTTCGCCGCTATGCCAACCTTCGCTATCCGGAAACCGATGAAGGGGCGCAAAAGCTATTCTGGTACAACCAGCTAATGATCACCACCTGCCGGGATCAAGCCAAGGTGGGCACCATCAGTTCCAGTGCCCAGCATTACGGGGAATGGAAAGACGCCTACCCCTTTACCGATGGGGACATCCGTGCACATCCCTTCAGCCCCGGTGGCAAATACGAGGTACGGGAAATGGCGCCACCGCTCTGGTATGCCGGTGAGTTTGAACAGGCCAGCCCCGTCACGCCCCAACAGCGCCTGCTGGCGGGTATGTTAGATCCCGGCAACTTTCTCGACCTGCTCCAAAACTTCACCATCTTCGAAGCCGTTGAGGGTCGCCTGGTCAAGAAGGTGGCCCGCTATCAGCAATACCGCGCCATGAACAAGGTCATCAAACGCCTTAAAAGCGGCACGGATCGTAAGGAAAAGTCCGGGGTGGTGTGGCATACCCAGGGGTCGGGCAAGTCCCTGACCATGGTGATGCTGGCGGTGAAGATGCGCCGTGATCCGGCGTTACAGCAATACAAGCTGGTGTTCGTCACCGACCGCACCCAACTGGATACCCAGTTGTCCAATACCTTTCGCGGCGCCCAGAACGAAACGGTCTACAACGCGGGCTCCGTGGCGGAGTTGAAAACCCTGTTGAGCCGCGATTCGTCCGATATCGTCACCGCCACGGTGCAGAAATTCCAGGACGCGGAAGCGGCAGGCGGCTTCAAAGACCTGAACCCCAGCGGCAAGATCATTGTGCTGGCGGACGAGGCCCACCGGACCCAGTTTGGCGGCTTGGCCATGACTATCAATGCCGCCTTGCCCAAGGCCCCCAAGATTGGTTTTACCGGCACACCGCTATTGAAGACCCAAAAAATGGATCAAGCCTTCGGGGGCTATATTGACCAGTACAAGATCAACGAAGCCGTGGAAGACGGCGCCACAGTGCGCATCATCTACGAAGGTCGACAGGTGCAAAGCGATGTGGTGGGCGATTCATTGGATGCCCTGTTTGAAGCATACTTCCAAGGGTGCAGTGATGAAGAAAAACGGGCAATCAAACAAAAATATGGGGTAGAATGGGCGGTACGGGAGGCCCCGGCAAGGATTCGCTGGGTCTGTATTGATCTGCTGAAGCACTACCGTGAACACATCCAGCCCAACGGTTTCAAGGCCATGATTGTGGTGGGCAGTCGCCATGCCGCCACGGTATTCAAGCAAACCCTGGATGAGCTGGACGCGCCGCCGTCGGAGGTGATTATTTCCGGCAAACACAATGACCCGGCAACCCTTGCCCAGTACACAGACCGGGTCCACCAGAAGCAGGCGATTCAAAACTTTACTAAGCCCCTGGGGGAAGACCCCACCGCCTTTCTCATCGTCAAGGACATGCTGCTCACCGGCTTCGATGCGCCGATAGCGCAGGTCATGTACATGGATCGCAGCCTGAAAGATCACGCGCTGATGCAAGCCATTGCCCGGGTGAACCGTACCTGCAAGGGGAAGCAGGCGGGGTTTATCGTAGATTACCATGGCTTGTCTGATGACCTGACCGAAGCCCTCAACCAGTTCAGCAGCGAAGATGTGCAAGGCACCTACCATACGCTGAAGGACGAAATACCCAAGCTGAAAGCTGCTCATACCCGTGTGGCCGCCATCTTTGCCGGGGTGAAAGGCGCGGATGTGGATGATTATGTGCTGCGCCTGAAGGATGAAGACACCCGCCAGCAATTTGAACGGGGCTTCAAACGCTTCGCCAAGCAAATGGACGTGATACTGCCGGATGTGGCTGCCAAGCCCTATGTGCCAGACCTGAAGTTCTGGGGCAAGGTACAGAACGCTGCTCGTAACCGCTACCGCGACCCTGGTTTGAATATTCTCGACGCCGGTGAAAAGGTGCGCAAGCTGGTGGAAGAGCACATCATCAGCACCGGCGTAGACCCCAAGATACCACCGGTTGATCTGATGGCGGCAAATTTCAGGGAATCGGTAGAGCAGATCAAGTCGCCGGAATCCCGTGCCTCTGAAATTGAAAGCGCCATCAAGCACCATCTTATCGTTAACCTTGAGGAAGACCCCGAGTTCTATAAGTCGCTGAGCCTGCGTCTACGGGAGATCATCGAGAAAACCAATGGCAAATGGGAGCAGCAATTGGAATTGCTCCTTCAGATGGTCGATAACATCGAAACCGAACATAAGCAGGCAGCGGATGAGGTTGGTCTCACCAAAACGGAATTCGCCTTCTATAATATTCTCATGGCTGAGGTCACTCGGCATGGTGGTGATGGATTAGTCGGCGATGAAGTTCATGAGGATATCAAAGCAACCAGCCAATTCCTGGTGAAGACCTTTGATGAGGCAACCCAGATCGTTGATTTCTTCCACAAGCCCGATGAAGTGAAGCGGATGAAAAAGGAAATCAAGCGGGCGATACTGGATTGTTCCTACGCGGATAAAGCGCTTGTGACCGTTGTGCAAGAGCGCTTTATGGACTTGGCTAAGCGAAAGTTCGGATAATGGCGGTACCCAAACCCGAATACCGCGATGGCAATGGCTTTATCGCTGAAGTCATACGCACCGATCGGCGAAAAACCGCGGGTATACGGATAGAAGATGGCGCGGTGTCGGTGCTTATCCCGGCCACTCTGCCGATAGAGCGCGTGGATGCGCTGCTGAAGGCGAAGCGACAATGGATCAAGGAAAAAATCGTCCTGCACCAGCAAGCCCGGCCGGTCAGCCAGAAGCAGTTCGTATCCGGTGAAGCCTTCTCCTATCTGGGACGCAACTACCGGCTGAAGGTTGAAAAAGGCGCATTCCAGTCAGTTAAACTGTTAAATGGTCGACTGCTGGTTACCAACCCCAAAGGTAAGGACCAGCCCCAGATGATCCGCCATGCCCTGGTCCGGTGGTACAGGCGACAAGCAGACCAGAAGCTGAAGGAAAAAGTGAAACGCTTTGCCCCGGTAGTCGGGGTACAACCCGCCGGGATGGGCATCAAGACTTTCAAGTCACGTTGGGGCAGTTGCACCGCAAAAGGACGGCTGGAGTTCAATTGGCGAATCATGATGGCGCCGAATCGCTGTGTGGATTATGTAGTGGTTCATGAACTGTGCCACCTGATCCGCCATGACCATTCGCCGGAATTCTGGCAGGCAATAGCGCGGATAATGCCAGACTATCGCCAGTGCCGGGAATGGCTGCGGGAGAATGCATCGCAATTGAGGGTTTGATGGATGAACGAACTCAACGCAGCATTCACCCGCCCATCCGGCGGTTGACGGAAACTACTAGGGCATGTAACTAGGATTTGGAGTTTCGCCATGACTGACTGCGGTTCGGTCCCACCTCACCTTGTCAGTCTGGAGAATTCGCGTTTCTCAAACGATTCTTTCCATGAGACCCCTTAAGCATTTAACAGGATAAATCCACCTGCTGTGATTCTCCTAACTTAGCTATTCACGAGGCAACTTATTATTCGTTCAAAATCAAGCCGCGGCATCCTTGAAATCATGCTCCAGAATTGCTTCGGCACGCCGGCATAACTCGCGGGCATAATCGGTCCAGATTCCCTGGCCCCAATAGCGGTAACAACTGGTCTGAATCATCAGGAGATAATAAAGGGCATTGCGATAGCGGTATTCCGAGGTAGCAATGCCTGCTTGACCCAGCACTCTTTCTGAAAATAAAGCACTAACCCTTTCCATGGGGCCAAGCACGTTTTCATAACCCTGGACCCAGGAAATGTTATTAGTCCAGCTACCCCCATCCATGTTAAATTGAGGGTCGTTATGTTGCAGTTCCTCAATAAGTTTTTCCAGCTTTTCTGGTCCCCCTCCCGCTTCAAAGTTATCCCAGATTTTTTTCTGCTGCACCGGCTGCACCACTGGAAAATCGCTTTCCTTGAGACCCAAAGTTTCTAGATATTCCAAGTATTCGCTGACATTCACCGCCGGCGTGGGAGAACCTGTGGCCTCACCCATGACTTCCATGAATTTACCTGGAAACTCATTCATCATCACTCCGCCATTTTCGCCATCGCCAATCTGGGTGACCAGAGGTGGAATAAGCTGGCCTTTGAACTCTTGGCGACCCAAGCCTTGGGCTTCGTAATAAGGCTGCATCTGGGCTACTAACTTGGTGTCCGAACCCTGAGTCTTGATGATGGCAATGATGCTGGCGCTTTCTCCCTTGGAGTTTTTCGCCACCAGCCGGTGAGGAATATGTGGCCGCCGGGGGTGTCCATCCTCCTCGGGCTGCTCCACCGAATGCTCCTGCACCAGCACCCACTGATAGCCGTTCTCTTTAAGAGTCTTGACAAACTCATAGCAAACATCAGGGTGATTGGGCAAAGCCATCTCTGCTGGCGAAAACCCCTTCACCCGGCTCAGGGCCTCCAGGCCAAAAATAGCTGCAAAATGATGACGCCAAGCCTGAACATGCAGGCGATAGTCCTGGACCGGCGTGGAAGGAGCAACCGCATGGCTCCAGGTATTGCCCAGCCACTCCACGCAGCGCCGATAACGAGGATCGATGGTGACCCGTTTAAGCGCATCAAAAACGTCATCTAACCCCATATCCCGCAAACCATGGAGCAAGCACCCGGAATAATCCAACATGACCCGGGGATTTTTACCCTCATCCACCAATTGGGGTACAAGTTCACCGATACGCTTATAGCACCAATGAAATACCGGCGCATTGTGATTATCCCCAATATGCTGATTATCCATCATATATTTAAGGTTACTGATAATCGCCGCGGTATGGAGATCTTCTCCGCCTGCGGGAATCAGCGGCTGTTGCATATGCAAGGCGATGGCAAAGGCGCTCTGGATATGGCCAAAATCAATGCCGCTCTGGGACAGATAAACTGGCCCTTGGGCACGAGTTCTGGCAATGAGTTCTTCAGAGCCACAGAGATTGGGTAGGCCGTCGATATATTCCGGTAAATCACTCATACTTATTTACCTCTCTAGTACCTTATTCACGACACGGAAGACTTCTACTCCCCTTCGTCAAAGTCTAGCAACATTACTGGGAAACAGGGTTATAATTTTAGCAAAATATCCCTCTACGGCTTCTCTGGGTACTTAGGTCCTATAGAAAAGATCGCGCTCTTTAAGCTAGGCCTTAAAGCCGGACTCCTGTTCCATGGGCTCGACTGCTTCCTTTTCTTCCCTATGGTCACCGGCCACCACCAACCCAATATCGAAACGACTCACCGCGCCAGGACCGCTTGCCATCAGCAGGGGAACCATCGCCACTATCATGGAAACCGTTGTCATTAAAATAGGGCATAAGTTGCAATCAATCGGTTGTCTGTATGTTCGGCTATTTTAACCATACCTACCAGCGTAGGGGCACGTTGTGGGAAGGTCGTGTTAAGTCTTGGTTGGTGCAAAGTGAATTACAAACACCACATCCTGAATAGCTAGCATGAGGGATATCGAAAAATGGGCGGTTGAACAACTACCGTGATTTATTGAATGTCCATGCAGGAGCAGAACGCCTAAAAGAAATCAGGGAAAGTATTAATAAAGGGCTAGTGCTTGGAAGCGAGCGATTTACATTACCAATAAGCATTGACCCATCAGCGTGCCACGGCAAGAAAATCGGGAAGACCAAGACAGAGAAATATTGGTGAAGCATCATTATCATTCTGACTTTAAATATTTTTGCGTGGTATTTATAATTATGCCATAAGCCTTTGATTCGGTTGAACCAACGAATTTCTGCCCGGTTTTTCTGGGGTTTTACCGACTCAAGACCGGCTATTGAAACGTATTCGGTTCGGACGCCGTAAACGCAAGGGGTTGATTTCGATTACAAGGGCGACTTTCGACCATCCGGCCCGCTCGAAGGCACGTAATGAAGGAGAGTTGGAGTGCCATATGCGCGCGTACGTCCTGCGAAAACCTCTTTTGAGCATGTCAAGGCATGACAAGGCGATGAGTTGAGTCGCTACGCCGCTGCGCCGCATCGAGGGTGAAGTGACAATCTGTACAAGCTTGGCCTCGTCGTTGCGAAGTGGCCAGAAATCGCGTTTCCGGTAGCGTTCCCCATACCAATAGATGCATACCCCTGCGATACGATTGTCCAGGTAACAGGCGTACGCATAGGCTTCTTCGCCCAGATAATGCATCTGTTCGCGAATTAGCGGTTCGCTGCTTAGCTCAAGCATTTGCTGATCCGTCGCGCGGACGCTGAATTTGGGTCTTGATGCAGTTGGTGCCGAATTCTCGCTGTCAACCGGGCTGGCGTAGACGTAGTAAGCGGAATAGTCGCCCAATACTAATCGAGCAAGTTTCTTGGAGAGTTCTTTGGCGAGGTTGATCATCGGAGGTTTGCTTATCCCGCGAATCGCAGTAGACGTTTGATTCTTGCTTTCAGGCCTAGCTGGTCGAGCCTGGAACCCAGCCAACCTGATACGCAAGACGAAAAATTGTGGCTGTAGATGATAGCTCCGTTGCGAATCGAATTCTTGACAAAGAATACATTGGCGCAATTTTTTTGGTGCGTGGCAAAGAGGCGCTTATGATCCGACTGGCCTTCAGTGAAATCAAAAATTTTAAATCGACCCTCGCCGAAAAGCTCTTGCAGAGCTAGCCATTGAAGTACTGTGCCGACCGACAGCTTCATGTAGTCAGGATCATAGCCGAGATAGGCATAGATGAGCACATCGTTACGAGCGGGGCAATACAGGTACGATACGGGCCGCTCGCCGTCGAATAGGATATAGGCCCGCAAGCGGTCTTCGCCCGCCAGTGCTTCCGCCTGCTGGATGAAGGCATCGGACCCAGGGATCCCCGCATCGAGAAGCCGTTCCTGATACGTCAACTTTGACACTCGCCGTGCTTGGCGGAAAAAATCACCGATTTCCCCAGGTGCTTTATAGGTTTTCCAGCGGATGTTGCCGCCGCAATGTTTGGCGTATTTCTTCACTTTGCGATTAATCGTGGAACGCGTTTTCGAAGAAAACGTCTTCTGATAGTCGTCATAGGTCAGGGACAAATCAATATAGTAATGCTGATAATTCAACGGCACGTAACAGAGGTAGCTGCCATGTCTGCTGATTCTGGGAAGTTCAGTGCCTACCGGTAGCGCACGGACGCTGAATCCCTGGCTTCCCTCCACAAGTTCGTCAGCGGGCGGTTCCAGTGGCAACTGCGGCAACGATTCATCAAACAGATCGACCGATCGGCATTGGAGCGGCAATGAAGCGCTCCACAATGTCCGGTCACTGAGCTGATATTTGAAAGGTACCTGGCGTAACTTCCAACCTTTCATTGGTATTTCCTGCGATAGGCTTGTTCAAACATTCTTATTCCCGTCTTCCATGGCGTTACTTTGAGCGGGGCGGGCTGTGATGGCACAGCTTTGGGAGTCAGCCCCTGAAATCCACAGGTGCGGAACGAATCGCGGTTGCGGTCAAGAAATGCGCACAATTTTCTGAAGCGTTCAACGACAATCTCATCAGGCCGGTTCTTGGATGGATTAAGCAGTTCGAAGCTATGGGACAAAATAACGAAGGAGCTGCGTTTCTCCTCCAGCGCTTTCCACAGCAGAGCCTCAATCTCGCCATAAGAACAGGCGGTCAGTTGCACATGGCGCAGCGATCCCGTGCCATCCTTGAACACGGTCATGGGATACTCAAAGACGCCTTCACATTCAATTGGCTCGACAACCGTCACATTTGGCATCACACCGCTGGCGGGTCCGAATCGGGTGGCATTATAACTACTGTCAATGCCAATACCATTGGCGTGCAAGGCGCGAAGAGTATTTCTGCTGAAACCGAAGCTTCCGGCACGAAAAGCGTTGACTTCAGGCGCCTGCGCTTTCTTGAGCAGAAAGATGCCCGCGCCAACCAATTGCGTCTGCTCCTCCAGCGAATAGTGGAAAAGATGCCGCCTCTTTGTCGCGGTGTTAGCGATCAGCGGTTGTCTGGATTCGTCCACCCATTCCGTATGCAAATGCAACTGGATCTCCTGGTGGCTATTGCGAATGAGGGCCACGATCTCTTCAAGTGGCTGATCCCCGAACCGCGTAGAAAAAAGCGGTTCCACAAAAAAACTGGCGGATAGCGCGTGATCTTCAAGCACCTTCAGCTGGTACGGCAGGCCGTAATCCCCGCTCGAAGTCGGACCGATGATGTATTTACGAAAGGCATCGGGAAACTTCTGATCGATGTCCACCCAGCCATCGCACCAGATTTCTACATCTACAGTAAAATGAACATCGAGCATCAGATATACCTCCTAATGTCCGCCACAAGGGGGCGGAAAACCTGGTGAAGCAAGCCCAGTCCAGCGCACTTATTTGTCCGCTGCTACGCTTTGTCATCGATCACTCGATGGCAAAGCGGCCGCACTTGCCGGGGCATCACTCCTGGATCAGGTAATTTGTTTAGGGTCTTTGCATCCGCTGCCTTTTTTTCGACATTCACCACCGCTTTCGCTTTGTCGCGTACCACCTGATCCTGTTTAACCATTTTTTGCATGGATGTGGAAGTTACAAGGAGATTGTCAAGCAGAAAGTGGGTCCTGTTTTTCCAGGGCTTGTAGCTCTTCTTCGGTAAACATGCGCGATTGGATAATAAAGCGAACGCCCATCGGTATTTCAATGGAAAAGCTGGAGCCTCGCCCAGATTTTACATCAAGCGTAAGCTGGGTGTGTTTCCAGTATTCAAACTGATCGCGTGCCATATAGAAAGGGCAACCATAGACTTCGCCCAGTTTAATGTCAGAACCGCCTACCTTAAAATCACCATCTTCGTAACACATGGGTGAGGAACCGTCGCAGCAGCCACCGCTTTGATGGAACATAAGGTCGCCATGTTTTTCCCGCAGTTGGTCGATCACTTTTTTGGCCTCTTTGGTAACCGTCACGCGTTTTACTTGGATTGATTGTGCCATCGTCTTAGTATCAGCTTTTAATAAGGCTCCGGCCCGGCAAGAGATGCCCGGCCGGAGCTTTTTGAGTTAATGTTCTAGCGTTTAGAAGAAGCCCTGTGCTTTCTTATCGTAAGAGACGAGCATATTTTTCGTCTGCCGATAATGATCGAGCATCATCTTGTGATTTTCCCGGCCAAAGCCGGATTTTTTATATCCGCCGAAGGCCGCATGTGCAGGATAGTGATGATAGCAATTTACCCACACACGGCCTGCTTTAATAGCCCGAGGAATGCGGTACAACTGGTGTGCATCGCGTGTCCATACGCCTGCTCCCAGTCCATAAAGTGTTTCGTTAGAAATAGCGATAGCATCGGCTTCATCCTTGAAGGTTGTCAGAGAGGCTACCGGACCGAAAATCTCTTCCTGGAACACGCGCATTTTATTGTGTCCCTTAAAGATCGTCGGTTCAATATAGTAGCCGCCGGAAGTGCCGTTGGAGCCTACATTTGCTTTTTGACCTCCGGTCAGGACTTGCGCGCCTTCTTCCCGGCCGATCTCCAGGTAGTTGAGAATTTTCTCAAATTGATCATTGGAGGCTTGTGCACCAACCATGGTTTCGGAGTTTAGTGGATTGCCTACCTTTATTTTTTTAACCCTTTCCACAACCTGTTCAATAAATGCATCGGCAATCGACTCCTGCACGAGTATACGGGAAGGAGAGGTACAAACTTCTCCCTGGTTAAGGGCAAACATAGCGGCCCCCTCCAGTGCCTTGTCGAAAAAATCGTCGTCGGCATTCATCACGCTTTCGAAAAATACATTCGGACTTTTGCCGCCCAGCTCAAGCGTAACGGGTATCAGATTTTCGGAGGCATACTGCATAATGAGCCGTCCAGTTGTAGTTTCGCCGGTAAATGCAACTTTAGCAATCCGGGGCGAAGAAGCCAGCGGTTTGCCCGCCTCGGAGCCAAATCCGTTAACTACATTCAATACGCCGTTGGGCACTACCTCTTTGATCAGATCGGCCAAAATAATGATGCTGGCCGGTGTCTGTTCAGCAGCTTTTATCACCGTACAGTTACCTGCGGCCAGGGCAGGGGCCATTTTCCAGGTAGCCATCAGCAGTGGGAAATTCCACGGTATGATTTGTCCCACCACGCCCAGGGGCTCGGGCAAATTTATGCTTACGGTGTCTTTATCCAGCTCGGAGATGCCGCCTTCTTCGGCGCGGATGACGCCGGCAAAATAGCGGAAGTGATCTACCGCCAGCGGAAGGTCGGCATTTAAGGTTTCACGGATGGGCTTGCCGTTTTCGACGGTTTCTACACGCGCTAGATATTCGAGATTTTCTTCGATAATATCTGCAATATCGAGCAGTACCTTACTTCGCTCGGCGGCAGAAGCCTGGTTCCAGTCTTTTGCTGCCTTGTGGGCGGCATCAAGCGCAAGTTCAATATCTTTTTCGTTAGAACGTGCTACCTTGGTAAACGGCTTGCCATCCATCGGCGCAATATCATCAAAATATTCACCATCGACAGGCGCTACAAATTTGCCGCCGATAAAATTATCGTAATGGTCTTTGAATTCAGGGCGATCGTAAAGTTTACCGGTCGTGGACTCGGTTTCCCTTTCTTTAACTTGGGTAGTTTGATTGTTAGCCATGATGGTCCTCTTTTATCTTAAACTTTCAGGTTAGAATTTGTATCCCAGGCACACTTGACTTGCATGACTCCCAACTGGCAGGGGTCGGACGGATCGGCGAAGGAATCGGCGGTTCACTTGTACCTTCAGGATAACAAAGCCTATAGAAGATAGATCCCCCACTTCATGTAACATCACAATGGGGCTGAAATGCCCCTCCATTGTTGCTCATGAAACCATAAATTCGGTACCCGGTCTATCAGCCCGTCCATATCGCCGCCGATTCCAAGAAATTCTTTTTTCATCATATCTACAAACAAGCCCTAACGGAAATGTGATCTACGTTCAACCCACATGTTATCCCGCGCGTCTTTGCCGTTACTATGCGCATGGTCACTACTCCAACAATATTTCATGCTGATTTTACCCTTTTTGTTTTTACGGATTTAGTTCTACTTAAGCCGCTTCTTTGAGCAAATAGTCTTAAAAGGGATTTGCTGTCAGGCACTATTTACGTTCATTCGCAGAGGCTTTGAGCTCATGGAGCCTGTTTAATTCCAAACCCAGGCGCGTCTTTTACAGCTCCCTTCCATATTGAGCTTAGGCTCTTCCTTGGCTATTATTCATCAAAGCAACAAACCACGATGGGGTTAACCTAGAATCAAGTAATTCTGCTACTCGTGGTTCTCCTCTCCGCCTTTACAATCAGAATAAAAAGCTGGTTATCTTTCCTCTTTTTTTACCTTGTAAACCCTGAAAGCTTGTCTAGAATTAATGCAACGGATGTCCTGTGCCGCGGTGTCTTTCAGTAACGTTTTTTCCACGATTCATTGAGGAGCTTCTTTCATGGCTTTAGCAGAAACCCCCTACCGAGTAGCCGAGCATACCGTCGATGAAGTTAATTGGCGGATTGAAGAGGAAATGCGGGAACGATTACGCCACTATGCCCTTTATCCTGAAAAAATCGATCAACGTCTGCAAGAACTAGATGAAGAGTGGGACATTGAGAGAACTTTAGAGGCCAATGCCGCCAGCTTATCCCTAGTGGGTCTGACCTTAGGGCTAGCGGTAAACCGTAAATTCTTGCTATTTCCCGTGGCGATATCGGCTTTTCTGTTGCAGCACGCTATTCAAGGCTGGTGTCCCCCAATCCCCCTATTTCGCCGCCTGGGAGTACGTACCCAACGGGAGATAGAAACAGAGCGGATAGCGCTAAAGATTTTACGCAGCGATTTTGATGAAATCAGCCACGATGTTCATCCCGCTACCGTGGTGAATGCCGTACACCGTTAGCGCCACGCTAGCAAAGCCTGGAGAAAAATAGGCAAGGTCAACCCAAACAGTGGGTTCAAGGCCCTCTCAGCAGGACTGCGACTCTGGAGGAAAACAAACTATGGTGAACATAATTTTCATGGCTGCCCTCCTAGTGATAGTACTCGCAACAGGATGCACGGGCAGTGGCAAAGTTCTACCAGCCCTGGAGATAGAGGGACAACCAGAGAGTATCAAAACAAATGTGTTAGAAACAGGCGCTTTGGCTTTGCAACGGGATGCACCTCCCGATAAGCTCAATATTTATCTGGTCGGATTCCATCCTCTGAAAAACGATCCGCAGCACCAATTTGAAGCGCACCATTTCTGTCAGCAGGTTAACCAGGATTTTGCTCAGTGCGTCCTGTATGATGGCAACACGCCGGACGCTAACATGAATGGTATTGAATATATTATTTCTGAGCGATTGTTTAACAGCCTTCCGGAGAAAGAGCAGCAATACTGGCACCCCCATAATGGCGAAATTCTCTCAGGACAACTCGTTGCACCCGGATTGCCAGAGGCAGCTGACAAGGAGGTGATGCAGGGCAAAATGAATAGTTATGGAAAAACCTGGCATACTTGGCGAGTCACCCACGGCAATGGGAACAATGATCAGCTGCCCCTTGGCGAACCAGCACTGGCCTGGTCCTTCAATCGTTTTGGCGAAGCCAAGCCCGGACTCGTGGAAAGCCGTGATCGGCGAATGGATATTAATACCGAGGAACGCCGGCGTCAGCGCCAAGATCTTACCCCTCTTGCCCACCCTCAGGCGGGGGTCGATGCACTCCAGGGAAAATTTAAAGGGTCTACCCAGCCGATTCCGGGAGTAGTCGATAAGTCTGCCGCACCCGGGCTAGGGGGCGAATCTTTTCCCAGCCAATAATTGTCGCCGTCCTAGCAAACTCGTTGATGGTTGCACCAGGGCAGAAGCTGTGGCTATGCAACCAATCCTATTCCTATTCTTCGAGCTCTGAGATTGAACCACTTACCCAATAATTCTAAAAGCGGACAGCAAACGCCGTGATAATTTTTAACTCGGCTTTACCCCTTGCTTTCTAACCTTCTTTTTTTAAATTAAAAGCCCTATCCCTACGCTCGCCATAAACAGATAAGCAGTAGGTAGAGTTATAAATGACTGCCTATAATTATACTCTTCAGATAACTCGATATTTTAGATCAAGAAGATTTAATAGAGCATCCAAAGATGGGCAGATACCCCATCATAGAATTCAGTATGATAGGGATTGGCTGAGTTCAAATTCTCTATTCAGCAGCCTACTTTATTTGAGGCGTGGAGGCAGGGGAGAAAGGATTTAAAAGCTACTATTATCTAAATGCGATAAGATGAATACGACTGATTTCCTACCACTATGCAATTTACTTCATGTCTTTGCCGTCACTATGCGTACGGTCACTGATATTTCATACTGATTTTATTATTTTCGCTTTCAAAGAATTTAGTTCTATTTGAACTGCTGCCTTGGGCAAGTAGTCTTTATCTAGATTAAGAGAGAATTTTTTGTCAGGCACTATTTGGGTTCATTCGCAAAGATTCTGGGGAGTGCATTAAGCGGGCCGATACATTGAGAATGAAAACCTTCGTTCTCAACGGTCATTTTAACGGTTTCATCCCTTGATCATCTCGGCCTGCCTGCTCGAGCACCGCCACCTTCACCTGCAAGAGGCTTTGAACTCATGGAGCCTGTTTGATTCCAAACCCATGCGCACCTTTTACAGCTCCCTTCAATCCGGAATACAGTTATTTTTGATCAAGGCTCACGGTCATTGACACCCGAGCCAGCGTTTACTACATTTAATCCTCGTGGGAAAGGTAGTTTGTTTTTCCTATACCTCAAGGAGAAAGGACATGGATAGCTTGTTTAGCAGTGTCGGTAATGTATTCGGTGGTCTACTAAGCCTGATCTGGTTGATCATCGTGGTCTGGGCCATCGTCAAGGTGGCGAAAAGCGGCGCGAGTACGCTGGCAAAGATAATCTGGATTATCGCATTGATTATCTTTCCCTTGATTGGCTTGATCGCCTGGCTATTGTTCGGTCCCAAGGGGTAGCGATTGCGCACGCAGCAAAATTTGGGCGGGTCGCTTATTTAAAGGGCCTGTCCGTTTTTGTATTGACCAAACTCCAGTGAAAGTCGCCATAACGCGGTACGCCGAATCTGACTATGCCAAAGCAATAATTGATCGGATCAACCAACCATGAAATCCAATATTGAAGAAGGAACTCGCTGCCTAGGGAATTAAGCCGACGCACGCTGTTATGTGTTGGTGGCGCATTTTATGTTAACTGAGCCAGCATGCAATTATTTTTTGATCCATGATCACAGCGATTGACACCCAAGCAAGCGTTTACTACCTTTAATCCTCATGGGAAAGGTAGTTTTTTTCCTATACCCTGCCGCACTCATCTAGCTTGGTGAAAGCGAAACAGGATTCATTGACTTGGCAAGAAAGGAGCAATGGGATGAAATTTCGTACTCTACCGCTAGTACTGGCTATGACCGGCGTGGCCGGCTTTGTCATCGCCGCCGAAAAGGCGGCAATCGAAGTGTCGCCTCAACCGGCAGGCAGCGAAATTACTGTGGATAGTGTAACCGTCCCGGATGATGGTTTCGTGGTGATTCACGCCAGCGACGAGCATGGCAATATTATTGCACCACAATCCATTGGCTATTCGGCAGTGAAATCCGGTACCCAAGAAGACGTCAGCGTTAGCCTGGATGAGGAAGTTGCCTCCGGCGACAAGGTCTTCGTCATGCTGCACGAGGACACCGGCGAGAAAGGTACCTATGAATTCGGCGTCGATAGGACGGATGTGGACGTACCGGTGATCCAGGATGGTAAGCCGGTTATCGCGCCCATGGATATTGAATAAGCTTAGGCTTACATACCCGTTTTATAGCAAGGCCGCCCGATAGGAGTGGCCTCGCTATGGAGCAGCGTTGATTATCTGCAACCCAACTGGCGGGAAGCCGTCGGACAGATCGGTGAAGGAATCGGCGGTTCACCTGTACCTTCAGGATAACAAAGCCTATAAAGATAGATCCCACCTCATGTAACATCACAATGGGACTGAAATGTCCCTACATTGTTGCTCATGAAACCATAAATTCGGTATCCAGTCTCCCTTGGTTGTTATCCACCGAAGCACCAAAACGCGGCGGAAGCCTTTTACCATGAATTCGCGCTATGATTTTCCCCTTGCCACAAGCGCTGCAACCTATCCTCGGGAGGAGGAGAAGTGATGCCCGTGGAAGGGTGATACCTAATGAGGGCCTTGCGCGGTAAATCGTGGCCAGCCAAAGCACCCGTTGAAGCGCGAATTTGTCAGACGGATAAAATTTTGTGCCCACAAAATTGCTATCAGTCATGGCGAAACTCTAAATAGTGAAGGACTCTCTCAACAAGCCCTCACTCCTGACTCAACCTCAATTTATTCTCCTGGATAAAAACCAAATAGTTATCCAGGATTGATGTAAAAAAAGCCCCGATCTTTAATAAGACCGGGGCTTTTTACTCTTAAGACAGCGAGTGGATCTTGGGCGTTTACATCATGCCCATATCACCCATGCCGCCCATACCACCCATGCCGCCGCCCATGCCAGGCGCACCGCCAGGAGATGCCTCCTCGTCCTTCGGCGCCTCGGCAATCATCGCCTCGGTGGTGATCATCAGACCCGCCACGCTGGCAGCATTTTGCAGGGCCGTCCGGCTGACCTTGGTGGGGTCCAGGATTCCCATGGCAATCATGTCGCCAAACTCTCCGGTGGCGGCATTGTAACCGTAGTTACCCTCGCCTCCCTTAATCTGGTTAACGATGACAGAAGCCTCTTCCCCAGAATTGTTCACGATCTGGCGCAGAGGTTCTTCCATGGCGCGACGGGCAATATTAATGCCCACATCTTGATCATGATTCGCACCTTTAAGATCCTTAATACCTAATAGAGCCCGAATCAGCGCTACCCCACCACCAGGGACCACGCCTTCTTCTACCGCCGCACGGGTGGCGTGCAGAGCGTCTTCCACACGGGCCTTTTTCTCTTTCATCTCCATTTCGGTCGCGGCGCCCACCTTGATGACGGCCACGCCACCTGCCAATTTAGCAACCCGCTCCTGGAGCTTCTCTTTATCGTAATCGGAAGTGGCTTCCTCAATCTGTATCCGGACTTGCTCGACCCGGGCTTTAATATCGTCAGCACTACCCGCACCATCTACGATGGTGGTGTTTTCCTTATTAACGGTGATTTTCTTGGCCCGACCCAAATCATCCAGGGTCACTTTATCCAGGGAAAGACCAACCTCCTCGGAAATGACCGTGCCGCCAGTCAGCACGGCGATATCTTCCAGCATGGCCTTACGGCGATCACCAAAGCCTGGTGCCTTGACCGCGCACACTTTAACGATACCGCGGATGGTATTGACCACCAGGGTCGCCAGCGCTTCGCCTTCCACATCCTCAGAAATCACCAGTAACGGCTTACCCGCTTTGGCCACGCTTTCCAGCACCGGCAGCAAGTCGCGAATATTGGAGATTTTTTTATCGTGAATAAGGATATAAGGATCATCCAGATCCGCCGCCATGGACTGCTGATCGGTGATGAAATAGGGCGAGAGATAACCCCGATCAAACTGCATTCCTTCCACAACTTCCAGCTCATTATCCAAGCCAGAACCTTCCTCCACCGTAATCACGCCTTCCTTACCTACCTTATCCATGGCTTCGGCAATGATTTTACCCACGGACTCTTCCGCATTGGCGGAGATAGTGCCCACCTGGCCGATAGCCTTGCTATCCTCGCAGGGCTTGGAGAGTTTTTTCAGTTCTTCAACCGCAGCCACCACTGCCTTGTCAACGCCCCGTTTGAGATCCATGGGGTTCATGCCAGCGGCCACCGCCTTCATACCCTCGCGCAGTATGCTCTGAGCCAGCACAGTTGCTGTGGTGGTCCCATCTCCTGCCACATCGGAAGTCTGGGAAGCCACTTCCTTGACCATCTGGGCGCCCATGTTCTCGAACCTATCCTTAAGTTCAATTTCTTTGGCAACGCTAACGCCGTCCTTGGTAATGGTGGGTGCGCCAAAGCTCTTCTCCAGCACCACATTCCGCCCCCTGGGGCCCAAGGTGACCCGTACCGCATCGGCCAAAACATTGACGCCATGCATCATGCGATGGCGTGCATCTTCGCTAAATCTTACATCTTTAGCTGCCATATTATTTCAATCCTCTGTTACTAATTTCGTGATTACTTCAAGCTTTTGTCGCGTTTTGCCAGCCGCGTCTTAACCTTCGAGCACCGCCATGATGTCGTCTTCCCGCATCACCAGCAGTTCTTCGCTTTCGACCTTTACATCGGTGCCGGAATATTTGCCAAAAAGCACCTTATCCCCTACTTTCACGTCAAGGGCGCGCACTTCTCCACTTTCAAGAATTTTGCCATTGCCCACGGCAACGACTTCACCACGAATCGGCTTCTCAGCCGCTGTATCCGGAATCACAATACCACCAGAGGAAGTTTTCTCTTCCTCCATACGACGGACGATAACGCGATCATGAAGTGGACGAATCTTCATTAACTTCTCCTTGTTACTTTTAAAGTTAAATTAAGGAAATACACGAACGCATGTTATGGGGACGAGCACTCCAAATTTCAAGAGCGCCACCAAAAAAAATTAGCACTCTCCTATAACGAGTGCTAATAATAGCAATATCAAAACACGAGTCAACAGGAAAAAATACGAAAGGGCTCCCCTAACAGGGGGCACAAGGCATTGACGAACGGGGATTTTAAAGTTCTCAGAGAGGGATTAGCGGGGGAAAGTCAAATTCTTATTCGTCTTCCCGTTTAGCCTGGCCGTCAATAATGCGGGGACGCTGGCGATGGTCAGAATCTTCCGGCCCCTGGCCCTGGCGGTATAGGGTAACTTCAACTCCACCGCGTTGCAGGGTGCGCCTTGCAACCCATAACAGAAAAGCCCGGCGGACAGGAGGAATAAGCCCCAAGAATCCTAGGGTATCAGTAAAAAAACCAGGGGTCAGCAGGAATATCCCACAGACCAGCAGCAATGCCCCTTCCAGCATCTCTAGCGCCGGTACCTGGCCGCGGGCCATACTGGCTTGAACCCGGCTTACGGTAGAGAACCCTTGCTGGCGCAATAAGAGCGCTCCCACCATCGCTGTGACTATGCATAAGAACACAGTCCAGCCAGCCCCCACAGCGCTACCAACACGGATCAGCAGGTAGATCTCAATCAGAGGAAAGGTAAGGAAAAAAATAAAAAGTAAGCGAAACATTTAGTAATCGAAATTATCAATAGTTGATTTCAAGTATACGCGACCTAGCTTGCGATGTCGCCTTGACTTATGGCTGCTAAATCGTTTTAATGGCGACCAAACAATTTAAGTATAGCCGGTTTTTAAGGCCAGGTAGCTCAGTCGGTAGAGCAGGGGACTGAAAATCCCCGTGTCGGCAGTTCGATTCTGTCCCTGGCCACCAAATAAAACAATAGCTTGCGAAACCGTCTTTGAGCGGGTCTTTTTCGCTGTGGAGGCCAAGTGGGGTATCACTTGCATACCCCAATTTTCCGCCAAGTACCGCTTCGGTCATAATTTCACTTGCCGAATAACCCCTCATCTCTCCCATTTTATTGTCCCATAGGGCTTCCCCATCATCCGTCTGAAGATTCTTGTAGCGAGCCTAATCTCAGTTTATAGCGCATTGGGTTAGGGCGCGGCAAAAACTGATATTTTCAGAAAAAATAATAGATTTAATCTTACGGTAGGAGGGGAAGTGATGCGCGTGGAGGGTGATACCCAACCGAGGGCCTTGAGCGCTAAGTCGTGGCCAGCCCAAGACACCCATTGAAGCGCGAATTCTCCAGGCTGATGAGGTTTTGTAGGAACAAAATCGACATCAGTCATGGCGAAACTCCAAATTCATGCACCAGCTCGATGATCTTGGCCCCCAGGGCGTGCCAGAGCAGCTTGCCATGACCGCTCTCGGCGGCTTCACGGATTCATAGACCTGGGTGAGCCATTTGTAATCCCTAGCATCGATATAGCCACGCAGCAAGGTGGCCGCGCCCCTAGAGATAGGATTCAAATTCTGATTGGGAGTTGCGCGTGCAGATGGTCACGAAATACGCACCCGCCCGGGAATAATCATAATTCTGTAATCGGATCGAACGGCGGCGGTGGATAGAAGGGTTGTAGGTCATGGCAGCAATCCGTTTTGGCCAGCAATGCTTGCAGCCTATCCTCGGCCGCATACGCCGCCTGCAATGACTCCCTTGAGATTAGCGATGGCCTGAGCGAGGGTCATGGCCGATATTGGCGCTTTTGGCACGGATCTCCTGCCAGTGACAGCCTTCCAGCACCTGGAAGCGATGGTTCTCCGGGAATTGCGCAAACTCCGCATCCCCTTCGGACTCTTTCAGGGCGGTAGCGAATTCTTCGTCGTAGACATCGGCGATTCGCTTGAAGAACAGCAGGGGGAAGATATAGGTTTTGAAATCAGCCGCATTGACTGGCCCACGTAGAATATTGGCAGCCTCCCAGAGATGGACCGAGAGGGTTCCGATATCCAGCGTTGCCTTATTGGGTTCCTTTTTTTTCGCATTGCTCCTCTACAATACTTGGCGTTCATGGGTTTCTAATCAAGAATTGGCGGCGGGCGAGAGTTTAGATCGCGTTTACTCAGCCCATGGAGGGGAATTGTACTGCCCCACGGCACGTTGTTGGAAATGCTGCCGATTCGCCTGCTTTAACTACTCGCTTTGGCGCTCAATTGGAGAATGGCAAGATTTTTTCTATGACCGCTTACCCTGCCAGGCCCGTGGGTGCCGGTAAGATTAAGCCGCTACCAATAAAGGGCGCGTACTAGGGATAGAGGCTCTTAAACTATTAGATTAAATCCCTTCAATATGGTATTTTCCAACAAGCGTTTTTGAGCTTAAATTGACTACTACTACCAGCAAAGGATTTCGCGTGAACGCATTCAAAAGAATTGGCGCTATTATTGCCATCACTCTGGTATTAAGCGTGTTTGTTGCCCTAATCAGCTATCAATGGCCCAGGACGGCAACCTTCAGAATTGTAGACACTGAAGTCAAGCGCATTGAGGGTGGGGACCAATACCGTATCACCGCCATTCGTCAAGAAGATGACAAACGGATGGTGCTTCGCAACGAAGACGCTTGGTATCGGTTTAAGTTCGACAGCGCCGACATCCAGGGCGATGCAGCCATCGCGGAAAAGAATGATTTTATGGTGGAAATGACTTATTACGGCTGGCGCAGCAACCTCATGTCATGGTTCTGGAATGTGAGTGACCTTGACATTCTACGGGAAAAGGCGCCAGCCCCAACACCGCAAGAATAAGGAGAAACGCTGCGATAGTCTAAGTCTATCAGCGCTGCAGCACAGCCGTCACTTTTTGGCCTCCCAAAATGTCAGTAAGTTGAACCACCGCCCCACTGCCTGGACCTCATAGAAGCCCGCGGCAGCCAAATAATCTGGAATTTCCCCGCGAATATGGGCAACGAGGGCAGGCATGAATAATTGGGGCCATACGCCTAACCACCATAGGGGGTGGCCCGGCCGGTCAAAATCCACTGCTAGCAAGCGTCCGCCCGGCTTGAGCACACGATGGATTTCTTCTAATCCCTGCCGTTTCAATTCCGCCGGCAAATGATGCAACATTAAGCTGGATAGCACCACATCAAAAGTTTCGTTCCCAAAAGGAAGGCGCTCCACAACGCCCAATTTGAACTCCGCTTGACTCTGGGCGCGGGCCGCCTTTTTCCTTGCCAAGGAAATCATGGGAAGAGAAGGATCAACGCCTACCACCTTCCCCGAGGGGCCGCTCTTCTCCGCCGCCAATTGTGTCAGCACGCCGGTCCCGCACCCCACGTCCAAAATTTGCTCGCCAGGGCTCAATTGGGCATGGCGCAGGGTCTCCCGCCGGAACTTCTTTCTCAGACCGACCAAAGCGCACTCCAAATCATAAATGGGCGCTTGCCATTTGAGCACGGCCCCCCGAGTTTTAGGGGCCACTTCCCTGCTTGAATTCTCCATAGCATTATTCCTATCCATGCTTCAAACTCGATACCTAATTCCTATTCCACATGACCCATCATCCCTGCAACATCCATTGCCTTGATATAGCGGACGGGGTTTTCTGTGTCTTTTGCAATTTCTTCAAAGTGCCGTTCTCCGCACTTGATCTTCGCTCCTTCAAGGTGGCGTAAATCATCCCACCACGCGCTGCCTTTGGTCTCAACCACAAAGTAGAGCTTTTCCTCACCGCCATCTTCCACAACGACAGCCCAATCGGGGTTATAGGAACCGAGCGGCGTTGGCACTTTGAACCACGGGGGCAATTTGGCGTAAACTTTAACTCTTTCGTTCTTCTCCAAGTCTTCGGCGAAGGACTTCTCCACGCTTCCCGAGTCATACACGACATGGGTGTATACGGATTTTTGTACTTCCAGCGTATTCTTCAGATAGCCTTTCAACTCTTCCTGCTTAAAAAGTGCCTGGGCATAGCCGTGATCGTCACCGATCTTAGTGTATTTGATGCCGTCAACAAGCGCTAGCCGCTTAGTACGGTTAATCGCCTCGGAACAATAGTCGATGAATTGCTGGGGATTGCGCAGGAAGTCCTGAAGCCTTCGGCTCTCCCTGAGTATCTGGACGATACTTTTTCGAGTGAGCTGGGTCTTGTCCTGCAAGTCGGTAATAATATCGGGCAACTCGATATCATTTTCGTGGATTGTGGTATAGCCGGAAGCGCTGGTTTCCTGAACCCCTACGCCACCTTTACCGATAGCAATATCCGCCTTTCTGAATTGGGCGCGGGTTTTGGTAATCGGCGGGCAGCTTCTTATGGCGTCGGCGCAATCGTTCAGGAGCTTCAGGTTGTCGAACTCCACACGGTACGTGGTCTTGTACTTGATCCGCTCCCAGAGCAACCGGAACTCATCGGATTCAAGAACAGCTTCCCGCGTTCGAATGATTTTCCGATCATCGGCGTTCTTGATATCCAGCTTGCCAGCCAGCTTGCGTAGAACCGCCTGAATATCCGATGTGATTATATCAGTCTGTTCCTCTCCGTGATTCTTGACAAGCTCCTGCTTGATTTCCTCTGGCAGCTCAAAGTTTCCGTTTTTCAACGCGGCGCGAAGACTGTCCTGCACCTTACCTTTTACATCCACAAATTGCTGATCTTTGAGGAACTGCCAAATCTTCTCTGACTGTTCCACCCCCAAAGGTGCAACCTCGCCTTGTTCGTTGAGGGTTTGAATGGTCGCGAATTGGTGTGGTTCGACAATGCCGAAGCGAATACCCGTATCCTGTTCGATCTCTTTTTGCAGGTTATCGGCAAATTTTTCGTAGTTTTCCGTGGCAATTACGGTCAGCGTGTTCACGTCGTTGCCGCGAAGCCGTTCGCCATTCTGATTGACGCAGAGACGCAGGCCACGGCCAAGGGTTTGGCGTCGCTCCCGTTCGCTTCCCATGTCGCGGAGCGTGCAAATCTGGAAAACGTTGGGATTGTCCCAACCTTCCTTCAGAGCGGAGTGAGAAAAAATGAATTTCAGCTTGGTATCAAAGCTCAGTAGCTTTTCCTTCTCCTTCATAATCAGGTTGTATGCCCGCTCTGCATTGTCGCGGTTCGCCTGATTATTCTCGGCGGTGTCGACAGATCGGCCTTTCTTATCAATAGAAAAATAGCCGTTATGCACCTCGTCCGCCCCAGCCTCCAGATCAATTTCCCTGAACAGGCTTTGATAATCCGCTGACTTGGCCAGCTTGCGGTATTCCTCCTCGAACATCCGAGCGTACTTGCCCTTAACAGCGTTACCGTCCTCGTCGTACTGGCGGTAGTGCGTGACACTATCAATGAAAAATAGGCTGAGCACTTTGATTGGCTTCTTGTTCGCAGCGAACATCAGCTCCTTATCGAAGTGCTCCTTGATGGTTCGCCGGATCATCAAGCGCTTGATTTGGTCGGGATCAACGCCACCAATGGCCTCGCCTGGTCGAAGCCGTTGATCGAAGCCGTCGCCCTTGACCTCAATGGACTCATTATCTTTGCCACAGGTAATGGTACCCATCTGCATGTTTTCATAAATGGAGCGGCCTGTGATCTGCTCCAGATCGTCGCCGTCCTCCACGGTTAGGAATTCTCGCCGGACATTCTTGCCGCGCTGAACATCCACTTCCACTTTGGCGGTAATTGATCCTTTCCGGTTATCCGTGGAGTCCAGCCGGATATAGGGTTTGTTGTGTCCACTGTCGATCTGGAGTGACGCCACCTCAATCTGCTTAACCAAGCCTCGCTCATAGGCGTCCACGGCATCCAAGCGGAAGGTCATGTGATGCTTGTCCACATGGGTCGCGGAATAACGCAGGGTGCACAACGGATTCATCGCCGTGAGCGCTTCCTTGCCTTTGCCTGTCAGGCCACCGTCAACGCTTTGTGGCTCATCGACAATAATGATCGGGTTCGTGGCGCGAACAAGGTCAATCGGCTTTTCACCACCTGTATTCTCGTTTTCCTTGTATAGATTGTTGACATCCTTTTTATTGATCGCGCCGACCGTCGTCACCATGATCTGGATATTGGAACTGGTAGCGAAGTTGCGCACCTGACCCAGCTTGGAGGAATCATAGAGGAAGTATTCGTAGCCCTTGGCCTTCGGGTACAAGCCTTCAAAATGCTCTTGCGTGATTTGCAGCGTCTTATAAGTACCTTCCTTAATCGCAATGGACGGCACGACAATCGCGAACTTGGTGAAGCCGTAGTTCTTGTTCAGTTCAAAGATCGTGCGCAAATACACGTAGGTCTTGCCCGTTCCGGTCTCCATTTCAACGGTAAAGTCTCCGCTGGCTAGCTTCTTGGTAGGCCGCAGGCCATTCTGAAGTTGCACCTTACGCAGGTTTTCTTCAATTTCTTCATCAACCAACAAGAGCCTGTTGCCGATACCGAGCTGATTCTCCTCCAAACCCAAAGATAAGTTGAGGCTAGACTCCGGCTGGAATGTCACGGTGAATTCAGAGCGGGATATTTCCTGTCCTTTAAACAGACTGACAACCGAGTCTATCGCGGCTTTTTGGTAATCCAGATCGTCTTCAAATTGGAGTTTCATTTACTTTGAATCCAAATTAACCACGGAACACACAGAATACACTGAAAAATATAATGGTGACTCATTTCCGTGTTATCCGTGTTTTCTGTGGTTTATATCTTTACAAGCTGCGTACATGGGTTATACCGCTCTGCTCCAGAATGGCGGCCATGTTGGTTTTCGAAACATCATCGCTGAAGGCGCTATCACGGAAGAAGACGTGGGTGTCAGAGCTTGGCGCAAGCTCCCGATGCCACTCGACGATACTTTGACCAATTTCCTCGACTTGATCCTTGTTGATGGACTCATCCAGACAAGCGAACAAGACGCCGTAGCCAATGCTGTAGATGTTTTTGCCTAACACTTCACGGCTTTCGATGGGAACAGCAAGGTCTACGCCGCGCTTAAGAAGAAGTTCATAAAGAATATCATTCTCCGAACGCCCTTCGATCAAGTGCTCCTGTTGAGACAATAGACTTTGTTCTAAGTCTTGCCGATCAGGGTTCCATGCTTGAATATTCGAACTTGATAGTTTAAAAACTTTAAATCCCTGATCGAACGTCGCATCGGGATTTTCATTGGTGATCTTTTTTCCAGCTTCTTTTACTCTTCTTTTACCTATATCTGCGATCGATCTGTACGACTCACTTTCCAGCAACTCAGGCAGTTGCACCATAATAAACCTTCTATTCGAGCCTTCATTGGCATTTATATTTAGTATCGCATGGGCAGTAGACGCAGAGCCAGCAAAGAAATCCAAAACGATTTCTTCACTATCGCCACCGGTCGAAATACGTAGCATATGCTCAATTAGGCGGACAGGCTTAGGCGTATCGAATTTGATATCATCAATTAATTCTGAGAGAACTTTCGTTGCCTCTTGTGTATGGCCAACATCTGAGTAAAGCCAAACTGTTCTAGGTACGACTCCTTTTGCTTTTGATAAGAATTTTTTTAGTCGGGGTGAATTGCTCGTCCCATCTTTACCCCAGTAAATGATATTTTCTTCGGCGTGTTTCTGGCTCACCTCCCTCGAGTACTTCCATACAGCCGTCTTTTTTGGCCAAACATCCTGCCCAGTATTTGGATTTACTAGCGGGTAATACAAATTTGGGCGCTCATCACTATCTTTGTTACACGTGTATGTCGCAGAGTTCCAATTACCCCTCGGGTCATTATCGGGGTTTGTGTAGTTGCTTTTTTGCCTCTCGTTCATAGGCAACTTAAATGGTCGCCATATCAGTTTATTCTTTGCGTAAACTAATATGTGATCATGGTCGCTGCTAAACCATGTAGCGTCATTGGATGGAGATACTTTCTTTTGCCAGACGATACTGGTCACAAAATTTTCTTCACCGAAAATCTCGTCACAAACCTGCCTTAGTGTGGCCACTTCGTTATCATCTATAGTTATGAAGATCACTCCTTCCTGAGACAGTAGCTGTTTAGCTAATTTCAGTCGCGGATACATCATACTCAGCCAATTCGTATGTTTCCGGCCGGTTGATTCAGTGTTAGAAGAAAACTTCATTCCCTCATCATCAACTTGCCCTGTGTACTTGAGGTAGGTATCCAGATTCTCCTGAAACTTGTCTGGGTAAATAAATTCCTTACCCGTGTTGTACGGCGGATCGATATAGATCATCTTGACTTTGTTGGCGTAGCTCTTCTGAAGCAGCTTCAAAACCTCAAGGTTGTCACCCTCGATAAACAGATTCTTGGTCGTATCCCAATTAATGCTTTCTTCTGGACAAGGCAGCAACGTCCCTGTGGATGGCGTAAGCGCTATCTGACGAGCCCTTTTCTTGCCATGCCAATTGAGGCCGTATTTTTCTTCGCCCTCATCTAGCACCTTGGCATCACCAAGCAACTGGTGGAGCACATCGAAATTGACACCGCTCTCGCTGAAAGCCTCGGGGAACAGCTCTTTCAATCGTTCAATGTTCTCTGAAACGATGTCGGCGCTTTCGCCTTCTTTTGGTTGTATTTTTTTCATGTTTTTCTCTTTAACCACGGAACACACGGAATACACTGAAAAACCATGTTGTTATTTCCCTGTTGTTTGGGTATTCCGTGGTTTACATAACAATTCGTTCAATTTCAACCTTGGGATAGTGCCCAAAATTCACCAGCAACCCTAAACGCATGCCAGCTGCTTTTAGGTAATTATGCACCTGCGCCCGATGTTCATCAGCCAAGTTACTAATAGCTTTAATTTCAACAATTATTTTGTCATGACAAATAAAATCTGGCTTGTAGGTTTGCTTCAGCGGCACGGATTTGTAAATAAGTATGAGCTCCGGTTGCGCGATGTAGGCAATTCTTTTCCTTGAGAATTCCCTAGCCAGACATTCCTGATACACCGACTCAAGAAAACCACAGCCCATCTCCCTGTAAACCTCAAACACCGCCCCGCGAATCGCGTAACTTTCTTTCTCGTAAATAATTCCTTTCTGTGTCATTCCGTGTATTCCGTGGTTCCATTAAAGACCCTCCGTGATCTCGGTAATCCTGTCTTTAAGCTTTTTTACTTTCGTATTCAGATCGACCTGCCTGCCCATTTACTTCTCTTTCTTGAGCTTATTGGCAACTTAGCTGTTATTTCCGTTGGCCAGTAACATGCGTTCCGCCCCTTATTCCTTTTGGCTTTTCTTGTTGCGCTCCATCCATTTTTCGATGTCGGACTGCTTAAGATTATGATTCCGTCATTTATCACTTTATCCATCCAAAACGATACGCGAGAGAATAAGAAAATATTGAGCAATCGACAACCGGACGACCCTTTAAAATCTGGTCAAAGCTAGCCGACCACCCTTCCTGCGATACAGAACGCGCATTTTTCCTTGACAAGGAAGCACTAATTCAGTATTTTGAGTTTTATATAGACCATAAAGAGATTTTATGGTCTATATAAAAACCATTTTAGCACGATGCCAAAGTCCATTGTACGTACTTACTCCCGTTATACCCGCGATGCGTCTGCCTTGCTCGGCGGATTGATCCGTACCGCTCGTAAAGAACGTAGGCTCACCATGCAGGAAATTGCCGACCGTGCAGGTATTTCCAGAGGGCTGCTGCAACGCATTGAGAAAGGCGACCTTAAATGTGAAATCGGCGCTGTGTTCGAAGTCGCAACCATTGTCGGGATCAAGCTGTTCGAGGCGGATGAAACTACGCTAACGAAGCACTTGCGCCGGACCGAAGACAAATTGGCGCTGCTGCCGAAGTCCATTCGCAAGAAATCCAAGACGGTACGGGATGACTTCTAATAAAGAAGCCTTCGTCTGGATTTGGCTGCCGGAAGAAACGAAACCCATTGTGGCCGGACGGCTA
The DNA here is from genome assembly GCF_000012805.1 of Nitrosococcus oceani ATCC 19707. Lineage (GTDB taxonomy): Bacteria > Pseudomonadota > Gammaproteobacteria > Nitrosococcales > Nitrosococcaceae > Nitrosococcus > Nitrosococcus oceani. Next base: position 3,315,929 of record NC_007484.1, read on the forward strand.
GAAGCAGACAACGGCCACATTCTGTTTAACTACGGCAAGAGCTATCTGGAGCGTATCGGGGATCAACCGCCTGCAATTCCAATTTACCAACCCGAGTTGCCGTTGAAGGCCGGAGTATTGCCACTGCCGAAAGGATTGACCATGCCCGGCTGTATTCGAGACGCCTCGCCCGATGCCTGGGGGCGGCGCGTGATTATCAATAAGCAATTAGGTCTTAAAGGCGCTGGCACGGATACGGCCGAGCTGGGCGAATTGACCTACCTTCTCGAATCCGGCTCTGACCGGATCGGCGCGCTCGATTTTCAACGCTCACCATCCGAGTACATATCGCGTACGGCGAGCAACGTCAGCATAGAAGAGCTGATCGAGTCTGCTGACCGTGTCGAAAAGGGCGTTCCTCTTACGCCGGAACTAGATCAGGCATTATTCCATGGCAGTTCTATCGGCGGCGCTCGGCCAAAGGCTTTGATCCAAGATCAAGGCAAGAAGTATGTGGCCAAATTTTCATCCAGCACCGATCTCTACAGCATCGTCAAAGCCGAATTTATTGCTATGCGACTAGCGGCATGGGCTGGACTTAATGTTGCCCCCGTTAAACTGGCTAAGGCAGCAAATAGGGACGTGCTGCTGATTGAGCGATTTGACCGTATTCCGCAAGGCAGCGATTGGTCACGCAAGGCTATGGTTTCCGCGCTCACGTTGCTTGGCCTCGATGATATGATGGCCCGTTACGCCAGCTATGAAACGCTGGCCGAAATTATCCGTCATCGTTTTACCGACCCGAAGAATACACTGAAGGAACTTTTCTCTCGGCTCGTTTTTAATATTCTGTGCGGCAATACCGACGACCACGCGCGAAACCACGCCGCGTTTTGGAACGGCGAGGCACTGACCCTGACCCCTGCCTATGACATTTGCCCCCAAGGCCGCACGGGCAATGAAGCGTCACAGGCTATGTTGATTGCAGGTAACAACAACCTCAGTCAACTGAAAACCTGCCTTGAAACTGCACACAATTTCCTACTCTCCGCGGAAGATGCCCAGGCTATCTTTGGAAATCTGACTGCCGCCATCGAACAGCATTGGGATGCCGTCTGTGAAGAAGCCGAATTGAATGAAGTGGATAAGAGGTTCTTGTGGGGACGACAGTTTCTAAACCGCTACGCCACGATGAATCTCAACTAATACAAATTGTTCGCCAGCGCTTAATTGGGCATGGGATAAAGTCTCCCATCAGGGTTTCTTCCTCAAACTAACCAAAATACACTCCGCGTCGTAAAATGGCGCTTGTCATTTGAGCACGGCCCCCCGAGTTTTAGGGACCACTTCCCTGCTTGAATCCTCCATAGAATCATTCATGGTTAATAATTTATACCGTGTGCAATCGGCTCTCTGCCGGGATTGATTCGCTCTCCAGGGCCCCTAATAAACTCTGCCAAATGGCATCTTCCCCCTGCCCCGGTGGAAACGGGCTGAATATCTGTAACACATTCTCTCCCGCCCAATTATATAACTCCAGGCAGGCTGGTGTATCCTTGTCTTCCGGTTTACGTACCAACCAGGCGCTGGCAATTCCCGTCCTTTGTACGTAAAGGGTAAAATCGGTATCCAGGGCCGCAAGCCAAAGCCCGGTAGACTCCACCTGTTTGACGGTTCCCCCGTGGATTTGCATTGCGCCCCCATTATCCACCTGAAAGATTAAAGGTAGCTCGGTTTCCCATAACACTTCCATCAATGCCCGTAAATCGGTTAGGAGCACAGGGGTAGCGAACTCACGTCCCGCCAACCTCAAGCCTTGAATTCGGCTCGCCCCAAAGGATCTAAAAAGCGCGGGAAGATCACGAAGATCCTGAAGTTCTCGCCATGCCTCCCGAAGCCGAGTGACATCAATTACTTCATCGGCCCGGGGGGGCAACCGTGGCACTGGTGCCACTGATTGACGGGGCCGCTGATCGGCGCTGCGATAGCAGGCGACTAAGTTTTCATAAGCCCTCCAGTCGCTCTCTGCAGTCAGGTAAATCTTATGTACGCTGACGCCATCCCGGTCAAAAAACTGCAAGCTATGACGGACCCCGTCGTCCCATAATTCTTTGACAGCAAAACCATAGTGCCAGTGATTGAGAAACAAGCGCAGATCAATACCCTCTCCCTGTATCCGCCCTAGGGAATCAAATAATTTAACGGCCTGGTACTGGCCGGTCTGTTCGTGCACCGCATGCCGATTACCTGTCACGGCCCTTACTTTGTCTAATTGAGGCAATTCCTTAAGGAGATCCCGTAGGCCACATAAACGAGTGACCATTTCCCCACAACAAGCCGCTAGCGTCTCAGCTTCACTGACTTCCCTAGGAATAGTTCTTTGCAAGCAAACCTTGGGCTTTGTTTGATCATGCGGCCACTGCGTCCTCAGCATCTCAGGCTTACCTCCTTTTAGAGAATTATTGTCATATAAATATGATAATCATTCTCATTTAAGAGATCAATGAATATTTATTAAGCTAAAATAATGATAACGATTTGCATTTGTTCTCAAATTGACTAGGATCCCTAAGTAAGCGGTAAAATAAAGGCCGAAATTAAAGGGACAGGCCCGCCGCGCACGCAAGAAAAGGCCAGCAATCTGAATTCAATCGAAGGAATACTACAATGCGCTTTTTCGTTAATGGGGAACAACGCCGCAACACTTTGTTAAATACTATTATCCTGCTATTTCTAGGCTATATCGCCCTACTCTGGGTAAGCAATGGATTAATGTATTTTCATAAAATGGGTTTAACACCCAGCTCCGTCACAAACTATTACCTGGGCTCGGAAGCTGACTTCACCCAGCCCATTAGCTACCAAAGCCTGCTGGAAGTTTCCCACTTCCATCTTTTTTCCATGGGTATTCTGGTACTTACCCTGGCCCACCTTATGCTGTTTACGGAGCTGTCCACCACGCTCAAGGTCTGGCTCTCGGGTCTGACTTTCTTTGCGGCGGTCGCCAACGAAGCTGGCGGCTGGCTGGTGCGCTTTGTCCATCCGGCATTTGCCTATTTCAAAATCGGCACTTTCCTGCTGTTAGAAGCCAGCCTGGCCGCTCTACTCATCTTCGTAAGCGCCTCACTCATCCAAGCGAGAGGCCGTTCACGTACCGGCCGGTCTGCTCCAATAAAACGGGGAGAGAGCTATGCGCCCCAGATGCAAATGTCAACCCGGCATGAAAATAACCAAGCGGACAGGCCGGCCTTTGATAGCAACTCTGACAATCCCCCGGTACAGGGACCCTCTCGCTCCTTAATAAAAGAAAGTTAAGCGCACTCAGAAGGTATAGGAGTAACCTCCTGCCCTCTGGGCAGTCATAAGCTCACCGGCAAAGGTTTTGAGAGATGAGAACGAGAGGCCGGAGGGGCGAGAATACCCTCAGGGGAAAACCAGGAGAGCGGGAATTAAACCCTTTTTCAAGGAGGAGAAACAGGTTTGGGGAATACCTCACCCGCCCCACACCACTTCAAATTTTATTTATAAATACTCAAGCTGTTCCCGCGTTAGCAGAAACACGCCGTGGCCACCCCGCTCAAATTCCAGCCATAAAAAAGGCACCTGGGGCAGGTGTTCGATCAGCGCCGCTTCACTATTGCCCACCTCAACGATAAGAATTCCTTTTTCATTTAGATGCTCGGGAGCTTGCCGCAAAATTTGCAGGACGATGCTTAACCCATCCTCCTCGGCCTCCAGAGCCTGCCGAGGTTCATGATGGTATTCCCTCGCCAAGGCGGCCAGCTCCGTCTGACCTACATAGGGGGGATTACTGACAATGAGATCATAGCGCCGCCCCCCGAGTTTCTGGAAAAGAGAGGAAGAGAAGGCATGGACCTGGGCTTCAAGACCATGGCGCTCGATATTCATGCGCGCTACCGCTAGCGCTTCTTCGCTGATATCGGTGGCATCTACTTGCGCTTCGGGGAAAGCATGGGCGGCGGCAATAGCGATGCAACCACTGCCCGTGCATAGATCGAGCAGAGAATGAATGCTTTCGGGGAAAGCAAAAGGCGCAAAGCGTTGAGCAATGAGTTCAGCCAGGGGCGAGCGGGGAATTAAAACCCGCTCATCCACATAAAAGCTCAGTCCGGCAAACCAGGCTTCGCGGGTAAGATAAGGGACCGGAATCCGCTCTCGAATCCGACGCTCCAGCAAGGCCAATACTTTATGTTTTTCTACTTCAGTCAGGTGGGCGCCAAAAAGCTCCGGCGGCAGATCCCGAGGGGGTAGATGAAGGGTATGAAGAATCAAGGCGGTGGCCTCGTCAATGGCATTGTCGGTGCCATGGCCAAAAAAAAGCCCCGCCTCGTTAAAGCGGCTAGCACCCCAGCGGATAAAATCCCGCAAGGTATGTAATTGATCCGGTAACGATTGCTCCAAAGGGGCGTTCACTGCATTTAGTGGTTAAGGGTGGAGACATCCGTAAAATGGCCGGCAACAGCCGCCGCCGCGGCCATGGCCGGGCTCACCAGATGAGTCCGGCCCCCTTGCCCTTGACGGCCTTCAAAATTACGGTTAGAGGTGGAAGCGCATCGCTCTTCTGGCTCCAGGCGGTCGGCATTCATGGCCAAGCACATGGAGCAGCCAGGTTCCCGCCATTCAAAGCCCGCCTCTTTAAAAATCTGATCCAAACCCTCGGTTTCGGCCTGGCGTTTTACCAGCCCGGAGCCGGGAACCACCAGCGCCTGCTTGATATTGCCGGCCACCTTATGGCCCGCCACCACCTTGGCGGCTTCTCGCAGGTCCTCAATCCGTGCATTGGTGCAGGAGCCAATAAAGATGATATCGGGCCGAATCTCACTGATAGGGGTATTGGCGGCAAGCCCCATATATTCCAACGCCCTTTCCATGCCGCCCCGCTTAGTGGGATCGGATTCTTGCCGGGGATCAGGCACCCGGCCATCAATGGAGGCCACCATCTCGGGGGAGGTGCCCCAACTCACTTGGGGTTTAAGCGCGGCGGCATCAATGGTAACCACCCGATCAAAAGAGGCATCCGGATCGCTTTGCAGCATCTGCCAGGCATTAACGGCCTGCCCCCAGCTATGGGGAGAGGGAGCAAAAGGCCGCCCCTTAAGATAATCAATAGTCGTCTCATCTACCGCCACCAAACCGGCTCGGGCTCCAGCCTCGATAGCCATATTGCAGAGAGTCATGCGCCCTTCCATGGAAAGAGCGCGAATGGTCTCGCCAGCAAATTCAATGGTGTAACCGGTACCGCCAGCAGTGCCAATACGGGCAATAATGGCCAAAATGAGATCCTTGCTATACACCCCGGGGGCCAGCTTGCCACTGACCTGAATCAGCATATTTTTCGATTTTTTCTGGAGCAGGCATTGGGTGGCCAGCACATGCTCCACTTCAGAGGTGCCAATGCCAAAGGCAAGGGCGCCAAAGGCACCATGGGTGGCGGTGTGGGAGTCACCACAAACCACTGTCATGCCCGGCAAGGTGGCCCCCTGTTCCGGGCCAACGATGTGAACGATACCCTGACGGGGATCATCCATCCTAAATTCAGTCAGACCCAGTTCCTGGCAATTCCGGTCCAAGGCTTCCACTTGAATGCGGGAAATGGGGTCTTGAATGCCCTGGCTGCGGTCGGTAGTGGGTACATTATGATCCGGCACCGCCAGATTGGCCCCTTTCCGCCAAGGCTTGCGGCCCGCAAGGCGCAGTCCCTCAAAAGCTTGCGGAGAGGTGACCTCATGAACCAGATGCCGATCGATATAGAGCAATGCAGTACCGCCTGGATTAGTACGCACTACGTGGGAATTCCAAAGTTTGTCATACAGGGTTTTTCCGGCCATCGTTACTTTTTTACCTCTCTAAATCCGATCGCCGGTGCTGGAATTTAGAACCGGCATTGTATTGCTTCAATTTTACGCATTTTTCCCGGCTTGCGCCTCTTTCAGTGATAGTAAGACCCGCCCGGAGAGAAAGGGTTTATTCGGAAATACCCGATAAACGGCGAACAGGGGCTTGCCCGGCATCTGCGGCGACTTCGGGCTCCGAGGCAATATCCTCTTCCGGGGATGGTTTAAACCAGAGCAACGTACGCTCATAAATGGAGAGCAAGGCGGGAATAACCAATAGCACCAGCACGGTAGAAAACATCAAACCAAAAGAAATGGAGACCGCCATGGGGATCAAAAACTGAGCCTGGAAAGAGCGCTCAAAGAGTAAAGGCGTCAAACCAGCAATGGTGGTCAAGGAAGTCAACAAAACAGCCCGCAGACGTTGGCAGGCCGCTTCCACCAAGGCGATGTCACAGGGATGACCCTGTTCCCGGAGTTGCTTGTAAAAGGTGACTAAAATAATAGAATCATTCACCACGATACCGGAAAGACCGAAGAAACCAAACAAGGACAAAATCGTGAGATCGATCCCCATGACATAATGGCCCAGAATAGCCCCAATCAAACCGAAGGGAATGGCAGCCATAACCACTAAAGGCCAGCCGTAGGAAGAAAACACCCCAGCCAGAATTAAATAGATCATGGCCAGCGCCAACAACAGCCCATGCTGCATATCGCCGAGGGTATCCCGCTGTTCCTCGGCCCGGCCCTCAAACAGGGTTTGAATTCCATAGCGGGTGCGGAGCTCCGGCAAAAAACTATGTTCTAGTCCAGCGAGAATGCGGTTGCTGTTGTTGACTTTCCGATCCACATTCCCGGAGACATGAACTGCCAGCTTACCCTGGGTATGACGCAGGACATCAAATCCCCGCCGGGACTCTAAATCGACTACCGTATCCAAGGGCGCGATACCGCCATTGGGAAGCTGGATAGCCAGGTGGGTGAGACTGGCCAGACGATAGCGTTCATTGTCGGGCAGGAGCACCCGCACCTCAATTTCATCTCCCCCGTCCTGAAATATCTGCACCAGCCGGCCTTCATAGGCCGCCCGGAGTTGCCTGCCCACGGCCTCTACCGTAAGTTCCAGGGACTGGCCTTCTGGAGTCAAACGGTAAATGAGTTGCTCTTGGCCGTAAGGCAGATCATCTTCCACCGCGGAGACGCCGGGGATCTTGCTTAAGGCCTCCGCCAATTCTACCGCCGCCCCTTTCAAGGCCCGTTCATCTTCCCCTAGTAAGACAATATCTAAATCTTGGCCGGGTGGTCCCGTCTGCCGTTCGGACAGCGTAAAACTCTCAATACCGGGCGGCAGTTTGATCCGCTCTTGCCAGGCTTGGATAAAAGCTTGATTCCGCACTTCGCGCCGGTCGGGGGAAACGAGCTCCACGGTAATGGAGCCAAAGCGATCCCCATTACGGGCGGCCCGGCCCCCGGCGGTGGTCGCTGAACCCAGCTTTACAATGGAAGCCACAATCAAGTCTTGCCCGAAAGCCGCCTCCGTATCATAGAGCGTCCGTTCCAGCTCCATAATAAAAGCCGCAACTCTTTGAGGCGGGGTGCCGGGCGCAAAACTGGTATTAGCATAAACGACTTTACCTTCGGGAGAGGGAAAGAAAGTAAAACTGATGCGCCCCCCAAGCAACAGACCCAAAACTACCAGCAACAGCCCCAAGGCCGCGCTCACGGTAATCCACCGGTTCTGAATCGCAAACAGAGCCAGGGGCCGGAAAATCCGCTTCCGGAAACGGTCAAAAACCTGATTCAGCCGCAAACGAACCTTGCCTTCCCGGCCAATTTTCATTTTCTCGAAGCTATACCGCAGGTGGCCAGGCAACACGAGAAAACTTTCAACCAAAGAGGCCAGAATGACGCAGATCACCACCAGGGGGATATCGAATAGAATGTTACCGGTCACATCGCCTATGAGCATCAAGGGGAGAAAAGCGGCAACGGTGGTTAAGGATGAGGCGAGAACCGGCAGGAGCATATGGCGGGCACCGCCCTCGGCCGCCGCCAATGGGGATAGCCCCTGCTGATGCTGGGCGAGGGCATCTTCACCCACCACGATGGCATCATCAACGATGATTCCAAGGGCCATGATCAAGGCGAACAAGCTGATCATGTTGATGCTGCCACCCGCAACCCAGAGAACTGCCAGGGTCGCCAGGAAAGAGACGGGAATCCCGATGGCTACCCAAATGGCGACCCGGCCGCTGAGAAATAGAAAAAGGATACCGACTACCAAGACTAAACCGCCGCCGCCATTTTTGAGCAGCAACCCGATACGTTCCTTCACCAATTCCCAGGATTGATCGAAGAGGTGTAGCTTAATGCCTTCTGGTAAAGTGGGACGCACGGCTTGCAACCATTGGATTAAAATCTCGGCGCCTTGGAGCGAGTCTCCGGATTCAGTGCGCTTTAGTTGCAGCTCCACCGCTGGTTTTCCTTGATAAAACAACCGGGTCTCTCCATCCCGATCCCGGCGCTCAATCGTGGCCACATCACCCAAACGAATCAGACGGCCATCACTCTGCGCTGTTAGCGGTATATCGGCAAACGCCCGGCTATCCCGCCGCTGGTCTAGGCTACGTAGCTGACGGGCCACATCATCGCGACCAATGGTGCCCGCCGGCAGATCCCGGCTGATATCCGCCACCCGATTAGCCACTTGCCCCAAGGACATTTCCAGCTCCCGCAGGTTCCCTACCGGTATCTGGATAGCGATCTCTTGCTGGGGAAGTCCAGCAATATCCACCTTAGCAATTCCCCGATTAAGCAAGTCCCTCTCAAACTTATGCACCAATCGCCGCAGTTCCTGGGGATCTTCAGGACCCGTGACCAGCACCCGGGCGATATTTTCATAGCGCGACACCAAGCGGATCTCGGGGGTCTCCGAATCAAGGGGCAACTCCCGGATTTGGCCTATTCGCTCTTTGACCTTATCCAGGGCAATCCCCATATCGGTGCCTTCATAATATTCCAAGGTCAGGGTAGCTAAGCCGTAAGCTGAAGTTGAATCGAGTTTTTTAAGGTCATCCAAAGCTCGAAGCTCTTCCTCAAGGCGCTCGGTGATAGAGCGGGAAACGTCTTCGGCGCTTGCACCGCGCCAAACCACACTCACGGTGATGATATCCAGGGCAAAATTGGGAAAAAACTGCCGATTAAGCTGAGAAAGCGCCCAGGTTCCAGAAAGGATCATGATCACCATCAACAGGTTGGCCGCCACCCGATGCCGGACAAACAGCCCCATCAACCCCCCTGGGGACGGCGGAGTACTCACGAGTCTGCGACGACCTCTACCCGCAACCCTTCCATGGCATTGGGAAGCTGGGTGGTGATAACTTGATCGTTTTCTTGCAGTTGGGGGCTTTTCACGAGCACCTGAATTTGTCCCTCCTTATCCGGATACTCGCCAATTCGCTCCACTGCAACGGCCTGCATCCGTCCCCCCACCAGCTTATAAACCCGATCCAGACCGTAGATGGCCTCAAAGGGCAGCATTACTACGTCTTCCGCCAGCGGTAGTTGTAATCGCAACTCGACAAAATTACCAAGGGGCAAGGCAGCATGTTCTGGCTTCTCTAGTTTAAGCAACGCATCAACGCCGCCGCTGCCTTTCTCCACCCGCCCCGCCAGCCGATCAAGGGAAAAGAGAAAACCGCTTCCATCCACCTTGGCAGCGGCCCGTAGCGATACATTTTGCGCTAATGCCTTACGAATTTGACCGGCATAGCTGGAAGGAATTTGCGCCCGGACCTCTAAAGCATCGGTATCATAAATCTGAAGCAATTCATCACCGGCCTGTACCCGATCCCCCGTGGCAATAGCAACTGATGCAATCCGGCCCGTATAAGGAGATGTAATTCGAGTCCGTTCCAGATCCAGCTTGGCCTGATCCAACAGCGCCTGGGCTCGAAGTTGTCGGGCTTTGAGTTGCGCCAAACGGGCCTGGTGATCATCAATCGCAAGTAGGCGGTTATTGAGCTCCAAGGCTTGCCGCCCGGCGGCCTGCCGTGCTTCATCCAAGACTGAGCGGGGAGTGAGCTTGCGCTGCTCTAGGGTTTCGGCCCGCTCCACCGCCCGGCGACTCAAGGCCAATAAGGATTTCTCATGCTTTAGCGCCTTCAAATCATGGGCATGCCGAACTTTCTCGCTCGCAATAAACGCTTCAATCTCTTTTAAATCCGCCTGACGCTGTAGCCACTCCAGCTTAACTTCCTGCTCATCGAGCTGGACCAGCAATTGACCACGGCCCACGAGCTCCCCCTCTTCTACCTTGACTTCCTGAACATCCGCCGTGATGGCGGCCCGAAGCTTGCTTGAACGGGGGGTTTCGATACGGCCATAAAGGGGAAGTATGGGCCGTCTTGGACGGGGATCGACTGGCGTGACCGCCACCCGCCATACGGTTTCTTTCTTGCTCACCTCAGGCTTGGTCGGCCTGCTTTGAAACAAGCCCACAAAGATGGCCACGGAAACAAACAGAATAATGAAGGGGGATACTATTTTTACAACCTTACCTCTGGCCGGCATAGAACTTCCTTAACTCTCTCTGGACACCAGGAGCTCCTAGAACTTTACTCCATAGAAAACAAATACCGTCACTGCTTTAGCAAGTTAAAGGACATTAGCGTATGAAGGAGTTTCTTACCGGATTTTTTGGTAAGAAGACTTTGTTCTGCTGGTTAGACTGCCCGCAGGCAGCAGAGTTTTTCTCTCTTAAGCGGCCAGAAGCAAGCTGGTTTAGGCTGCCCGTTTACCACTGCGCCTGGGAAGCTTTTTGCCAGTCTTAGAGACTTTAGGGAGTTGTGGTTCCTTGGAAAAAAACAGGATAAAAAGCGCCAGTGGACCAAAAAAGAATCCCAATCCCGCCCAGAATACTGGCTCGCGGCCTTTTTTTCGCGCTACGAAGTAAAGAATAATAGCGAAGGAAAAATAAAAAAGAAAAAGATATATCATGGTTGCTCTAATCTCTCACAGTAGAATTTTACCAGTCCTATAGGACTAGCGTTAGCCGCCACCACCGGGATAAGCGGGGATGGATGGCAAACTCGGCTGAACGTCCATATTTTGGGCGCGGTGGCGCAGCAGATGGTCCATCAACACCAAGGCAGCCATGGCTTCGGCAATAGGCGTTGCCCGAATGCCAACACAAGGATCATGGCGGCCCGTGGTAACGACTTCCGCAGACTCGCCCCGGCAGTTAATGGTACGCTCGGGTAAGCGGAGGCTGGAAGTGGGTTTTAGCGCAATGCTAGCAAGAATATCCTGCCCCGTGGAAATCCCCCCCAAGACACCGCCCGCATGGTTACTGAGGAAACCTTCCGGGGTAAGGGGGTCGCGATGGTCAGTACCCTTTTGGGTCACTGCGGCGAAACCAACACCGATTTCCACGCCCTTAACGGCGTTAATGCTCATAAGGGCATGGGCCAAATCCGCATCGAGGCGATCAAAGACCGGCTCGCCCAGACCGGGAGGGACTCCGGTAGCCACCACGTTAATCCGGGCGCCAATGGAATCGCCTTCTTTCCGGAGAGCGTCCATATAGGCTTCAAGTTCAGATATTTTATCCGGGTCCGGGCAGAAAAAGGGATTTTTCTCCACGATTTCCCAGTCGAATCGTTCAGCCCGAATGGGGCCAAGCTGAGCCAGATACCCCCGAATTTTTACGCCATGCCGCTCTGCCAGGTATTTCTTGGCGATAGCGCCCGCAGCTACCCGCATGGCCGTCTCCCGGGCCGAGGAACGCCCCCCTCCCCGGTAATCCCGCAGGCCATATTTTTGCAAATAAGTATAGTCTGCATGGCCGGGCCGGATTTGCTCCTTGATTTTATCGTAATCCCGGGAGCGTTGATCGACATTTTCAATTAACAAACCGATGGGAGTGCCGGTGGTTTTTCCCTCGAACACCCCGGAGAGGATCTGGACCTGATCCGGTTCCCGGCGCTGGGTAGTATGACGGGATTTACCGGGCCGGCGCCGATCCAGGTCAATTTGAATATCCGTCTCGCATAAAGCCAAGCCCGGGGGGCAGCCATCTACAATACAGCCCAACGCCGGCCCGTGGCTTTCGCCAAAGGTGGTAACAGTAAAAAGTTTGCCAAGAGTATTGCCAGACATGGCGGTTATTGTAAGACCATTAGGCGCTGAGGGCTAGGTGCTATAGTAACTGCTCCCCGCCCAAGCTCAGTTGCCGCCAGAGGGGCGCCAGCGACATAGGCGGGTCAACTGCAGCAATCTATTGGGCACCCTTATTTCCAGGAAAGATCGGGCTCCCGACCAGCAGCCATGCAATCTCGAAGATACAGATTGATTAAGCTTTGATCAAGAACGCGTGAGTGGTCGCTCAGTCCAAGCAGAATAAAACGCTCCTCAGACTCCGAGTGGTCCTCATCAAAAAACTGGCGCGCGTATTCGTCATAGAATACAGATTTCGCCTCTTCGAACAAGATCCCGTGCTTCTTAACGTTAGACTGCGCCTTAGCGATGCCCCATTCGAATTCGATCATACATACATTGTATGCCGATCCAGCAATAGGTCAATATGACGCCCAACGACCAAGCTCAGCGACCGAAAGCTGCGGGGGGAACTCATATACGCCTTGTTAGGCAGGTAGCGCGTCATGCTTTCCGTTCCATTTCGTCACCAACACGGCAATTGTTAGGCAGCCAGCAGAGGCAAGCAAGTGCTTCAGCGTATGGCCACTCAGATTTTCGCCAAGCAGTTGGAAGATTTCAGCATCATAATACTCGACTACTTTCGCCAATACATAGAAACCAAGAGCGATCAGCAGGAGTCCATTTTGCTCAAAGCGCGACCGGTATAGCGTGAGCAGCATTGCAATCATCGCAAGGGGCATGAACTGCACCCAGGCATAGAATCTCAGGTCATCCATGAGATGCCAGTAAACCACTGAACACGCCCCAATCAGAATGGCGGGATAAAGAAGTCTTTGAACTAGGCGCCGATCAAGGTACTCGCCGAGGAGCGCGACGAACAAACCCATGAAACCAACTGTCATCGGGAGTCTGTCCCATACCAGCGTATCGTTGTCAGGAGCCCAGTGATAATATGCAGACCCGACACCAACAAACGATACAGCAATGAAAAACGCCAGCCAGGCAGGCAGGACGTCCCTGGGCAAGCGCCCCAACGATGCACGCACACCAAAGATACCTATCAAGACGAAGGGCAGATTCGATACGACATCGAAGAAATTGGGAATGCCCAAGAATGACCGGCGATCGACGAAGGCATGGTACGCCAGATCCTGAGGGATTGGAGCGAGCAAAAACATCAACCCAATGGTGCTGAGGAAGAATCCAAGAAGGATGGCTAGGCGCCAACCGGTTGCGCCAACGCTCGAAGAATTAGTTTCCATGGGGCCCGTAACTCTGCCTAACGACTAGGCATGAGGGGCCGCGACTGAAAGGAGCGGTCCCACTCCATGCCCTTATTAGGCACTTTGTCTTTTAAGGGTAACCGATAAAGGTTGTTTTCCTTTTAAAGCACTCACCTTCAACACAGAAAAACCAATAATATTGCCTTGTTCATCGACTTTCTCCATGATCGCATCGTTTTCTGTTTCCTTAAAATAACCTTTCTTACGCTCAAAGATAACTTCGAGATAATCTCCCTCTTCATCAAACCAAATAGTTACATCCTTTTCCAGAGAATCTCACCTCGTTTCACGCTGTCAGTGAAGTAAGCTGTGATGATGAAGTGATCGCTTTCTAAGCTCTTCACCACGATACATAGATATTTCTCTGTCACCGGAGTGGAATGATAAAATTTATAAAAGAGTTCAGCCAACGAATATGTCCTAGAGCGCACAACTTTATCAGGACTAGCGAGTGTTTCGCCTACGCGTCGAATCTGCCCTTTCATCTCTGGATGAGCAGATTCCAGATGCTGTCGCCTTTCATTAGTTAACCGGATGCTCCTTTTATTAAAATCCTCTAGGACAGCCATATCAATCGTTCATAGTGCCTAACGCCTGAACTCACGGGCGCGTACAGCGAATTGTTATGGTGCATCTGCGACCTGCGCACATTGTTGGATTGCTTCGCCCGAGGTGCCACCTTCCAAGTGACGAAACAGCGTGCCTGATGCGCCTTCTCCGCTGCCTTTTGTCCACCATTCCAGACGCTCGCCTACATAGCGTGCTCCGCTCCCCGAGACCGCGATTTCCATTTGGAGTCGGCGGTCGTCGTATTCCACGACGGCTGTACTGTCTGTGGGATATGAAACCATGATTGTTTCCCCACTTTCACACTGGTACTTGAAGGACAAGTCTGCATCGCTGGACTGCTCCGTGGACGCGGTGCCACCAGTCGATGGTTGCCCGCAAGCGGACAGGAAGACAATAAGAACAATAGACAAAAAACGCATGGTATTTCTAACCTCCCTAAATTGCGGCATAACGTACGAGCTCACCGGGGGCGTGCTAGCGACCCCGGTGCAGCACCAAGTTAGACATCTACTGCTGTGACAGTGGCTACTTGGTGAGTTCAGACACATGCTCTTCCTCATAACGTTCGATTAGCACCCCCACAATCTCCATCAGCGAAGCTAGCGGGTGCGCCTCGTCTTCTCCGACTTCATCGATCAAACTGTCAAGGAATGAAACCAGCCGCTCATACTCTTCCTCCGTGTGCGGTACGTAGATCATTCTGGCCATCGGTGGCCAAGCGTTGAGTACCTTGTCAACTTCGATAGTTTGCATACCTACTCCTTCCACTTTCCCTGATTGTACTCCGCGTGTGTAAGCACCGCCCGGATGTAGAGCTTGCGACGATTGTAATGAATCGCTGCGATCAGAGGAGCCGCCTAACGCCGGGAATCAGCAGCGCGCCGTCAGGCGCGTCCGCTACATTGACTTGTTGGGCAATCACTGCTCCAACATGGATTGGAGTGAGTAAAAAAGGGGGATGGATACCCTCAAAATGGTGCTTTCTCAGCCCTGTGAAACCTATCCGTGACATTCCCACTCAGGCCGATATTGTCCGGATTTAGCACCATTACCGGTGCACCTGGGTTTCAGGTCAAATTTCGTAAGATCTGCCCAGATCACATTCGGTGCAGTCGTCAATTCAAAATAGTAGCGCTTAGTGTCGAGATCGGTCACCGTACGGTACTCAGTATTGTAGATACCAAAGCTCTGGTAGGGTGCACCAAATGGCACCGATACGTTGCGCATAATGGACAGTATAGAAGCGACTTCCTCGCGTTCGTCCTTCGGCTTGGGTAACAATGCCGAGAAATAAGACGCCCGCTGGAAACGATCCGTAGCACTGACATTGCCGGGTAACGGGGTGTTACTGCTTGGATGCGTGAAATCAACCTCTTTTTTCATCTTCTGCAGCAACGCGAGTTGCTGATCATAGCTTGGATCGTTGGTCATGACCCGATATTGACGGCCATGATGAATGACCAGCTTGCCGTTAATGTACTCGAGGATAGCAGAATCACCCGTGGCATCTTCCAAGGCCAGGTGAACCGTGGCCTTGTGTCCGTGCATCTCGACCATCACCGGCTGGATCTTCTTGAGCAGGGGCAATGCTTGATCAACTGTCGCCCCATTGTCCAGTGCATACTGCCCCCATAGACCAGCCTGTACACCCGGCTTGCTGGGATCGCGTGGCCCAAAATCCGTATTTTCGAGGTACAGCATGTGAATTGCTAGCCCGGCTTCATTAAAGCCGTCAGCGGTGCCAATGCCGTAAACTGGGACCACCATACTGGCATATTTGGATGTCCACTTGGCTGGATTCACCTTGACCGCAGTCTCCGTACCGAGGAGGCCCCCATCCCGTTTCATTCCACGTGGAAAGACCACGATCTCCGGCTGGGTAGACTCCGGCCAGTCCATCGTCCTCCCCACCACGACGTTCAGCCCGCTGTCGTTCCAAAGAACACGCGTACAGGCATCGGCGGCCTGCAAGAAAACAAGTCCCACAACCACGAAAATAGCTGCACTTGCCACGGTTCGGTAAATCATCTGTCGGTTCATGGTGCACCTCCTTTGGTGAGAAAACGATCGTTGATGACTTCGGCCGGCAGACAGCACCGGTCGTTTGAAGCCCAACGCTTGGACTCAACTGTCGGCAGCCCGCGTAACGGGTTGGCGGTCAGCTGCAGCAAATTGTTGGATCTCATATTTTCTGCCACGCTGATTGTTAAATATAGCGAATGCGATGCCACTGATTAATAAAGGTGCGAGAAATAGTGGCCCCTCGGACAAAGTAATGGGGCTCCCCCAAAGTGCTAAGCCACAAAAAACCATAGTAATTGAGCTGGCTAAAGATGCGCCTTTCCAAGCAGTGAATGCAGCTAAAGGCACTATAAAAACCATCATAAAGAACCGCAGGTGTGAATGGAGCTATCACCATTAAGGCTATGAGAGATGATGTGTCAGTCGAGACCTAAGCGGTGATTCGGAGTACCCTTTTTTTTATATGCGGTCAAACGTCATCTGCAGCGATTTGTTAGGTCCGCCCCAAAAAACACCGCCGGGCTTACGCCGAAACGGCCTGATAGCTTGGCAATATGCTCTTTAGTAAGCGACCGCTGCCCAGACAAAATCATAGACACCAAAGACTTAGAGCCTATTTCTTCACGCAGCCCAGATGCTCCCAGCGCATGCTGCTCCATAAGCAATCTTAATGCTGAAACACCAGGATCAATACCTTCAGCCTCCTTGTGGAACTGAACCATCTTGTCCTGTTTTGATTCATACTCCTCAACAGCGCCAGCCAGTATCTTGATGAGGTCATTCAACGGATCTAATCTAGAATCTTCCGCTTCGGTCATGAGTTCTTCAATCAGATCCAAGGTTTTCTGATAGTCACGCTTGTTGCGGATATGGATAAAGCGATGGGCTGCTTGGGAAAAATGAGAAAAACTATCAGCCACTTTCCGATATTCGGTAGTAAGCATTATAATTCTCCTTTGAGGTATCTTGAGTTCAACCTGTCGTATTCGGCATGCGTCACGATATGCTTCACGTAGACGTGTTGATGTACAAACTGAATCGCAGCGATTAGGCGTAAATTATTGCCACCTATATCTATGGCCCACCAACGCTTCTTATGCTTAAAGTTGTCCAATGATGGGAAAACAATTCTAAGCTCAGATGGGCTGGAAAAACTGCCCCGCCGTAAGACGTTGTACGTATCCATAATCGACTGTCGGTCATTCGGATATTTCTTAACAGCTTCGCTAAAAGGTTGCTTAGATATGACGTGCACGCCAATCCCATAAGTTCACTATAAGTGAACGCTAACACGGCCACCGACCGTTTACAATATGCGGCCGTCGTGGCGCGCGCCTAACGAGTCGAAGTTGAGCGGCACCCCCGACTTGGGCAAATGAGGGTTCATTCCTTCTTCGGAGTTAGTAGTCTTTTGTTGTGTAATAACGTTTAAAAGAAGCTGATTTTAGACCCTCATTTGCCCAACCAAGGGGGCGAAGCCGCGAAGCGGTGTCCGCTCCAACGATTTGTTAGGCGCTGACTGCAGCGACGCTTCGTCCCGGATTAATTCAATGATGACACCACCGTCTCAAGCTTGCTAGATAGCTGAAAGTTAACCAGATTCTCCTTCAGTGGCGTTGGCATAGCGCGGAAGGCTATATACGTATTGATCTGCATGTTCACAGCTGAAATCTCGTAGACATCATCTTGGAACCGCCGTGCCTCATGCTCCCGAAACCATTGCAGAATATGAGACAGATGCCAGATTGAAGGCTTGCCCTCGTGAGCAGGTTGCGGAAAATCTGCTTCGTTCGCAACGATCAGCTGCCGCATGTGTTGACGAGAAAACCCAAACATTTCTGCGACATCGGTTATTCCCACATAGTCAGGCGTGGCTTCAACAAGTCGGGAACCCGGAATAGCTTTTTGCACCGAAAAAATGGCACTTGAAACGGCATCTGCTGCGGATTGTGCAGACCGAGTAAAGTTCAGTGCGATGCGGCCATGCTGCCCAAGACCCACCGCAGCATCATCACAGCCGGCAGCCTCCAAAGCCGCCAGATAAACCTCTGGATTTTCAGATGAGTTTTCCAGCCGGAATTTCAGGGTGAACTCGTACTCTTGCATAGATTCAGTCCTCACTATTCAACATGTCAATGTTGATGCAGCGATCTACTACCCGCCGAAGCTGACGAGCGTGATTCGAAGGATTTCGAGGTGTGCTCCAAATGCTGGTGATACAAAATTCTCCGCAACGGCAACCCGCATCATTGGCTGGGCAGTACATCTTTCCCCAAGCATGGGAACCACCTACCTCAATGCGCCAGCCCTTCGCCTCTGCATGTTGAAGCGCCAGTTCGATTTCCTGTTTGGAATGTCGGGTTCTGGGCATTTCGCCTCCATCCTCTCAATGCATAAGGATGAGCCCAAGCGTTGAAGTTGTCAAATGACAACAAGAAGCGCCTAACGGAGCGAATCCGCGAAGCGGTGTCCACTCCAACGGGAGATAGGCGGTGCAAAGCGCGGAAGGAACCAAACCGCGTAGCGGTTTGGCAGTCGGCTGGAGCGCCTAGTTAGAGCAAAACGTCGCAGATCCAAGAAAAAAACTAGGAAGCCAAAACAAACCTATAAGGGCTTCCGGCGTACAAATTATGTAGCTTATCGTGCCTTTAGAGTAACCGGGGATAAATAAGTAATGTGATCCTTCAAAACGATCCGCTATGTATTTGCCCAGGCTAAGGAGATAATTATTAATATTATGATCAAAGAAGATAAATACAGCAGTAGAAATAACGCCAAACCCTTTGAGCGCAAAAACTTCCCAGCGAGTTTGTTGGCCGAACAAATTGCCAAATACCGAAAAGACTAGCCCAGCGGTTATGGTGACATAAAGCGTAAAGAGCACGAAACGCATATTTCCATAATGGCGCGCTGTTGCCAATACTTCGGCTATTTTCTGGTTATTTCGGTCTGCTGGCAAACATACTACGCCCGTTGCCGCTGTGGCAAACAGGCGTAGTATGTTTGTCAGTCGTACAGTACCTCTTCCATGGCTGGGTCTGACGAATTGTACCCCTGTTGCATGAAGCAAATACGCAGCATCCGCGCTAGACCGATCAGCCGACGGCCGCCATCCTGTGGGCTGGGGTAGTACGGCGTCAGCTCTTTGGCTAAGGCCCGCCGGGAGTTATCTGCTCCATTTCCTCCAAAAACCGTCCTTAGCGGGTCTTCTTGCCGTGCTTATCGAATCCGCCGCTGAAGCTTTTCTGGCGCATAGGCTTGTCCCAGCTTGATGATTGCCGGCATTATTTCATGGTGAGAGAATTAATCAGACCATCCTTAAATTAAGTGGAGCATTATGCGGCTTTGGTCATTACATCCTCAATATCTTGATGCTAAAGGCTTGGTCGCCCTATGGCGAGAAGCGCTACTGGCGCAAGCTGTTTTGGCAGGTCTAACTCGTGGCTATAAGCATCATCCACAACTTGTTCGTTTTAAAGAAACTGAGCGGCCCAGAGGTTATATTGCCTCTTACTTACAGGCCGTACTTGTTGAGGCTTCCCGTCGCAGCTATTGCTTCAATGGAGAGAAAATCGGCCAACTTGGTTCCGTTGAAGCGCTGCTAGTCACGAAGGGCCAGCTAAATTATGAGTGGGTACACTTAAAGAATAAACTCCAATTCCGCGATCCCTCTTGGCTATTCCAGTTTCAAAGCGTTACGATGCCTAAACCGCACCCGCTGTTCCAGATAGTGGCGGGTCCCGTTGCGAAGTGGGAAGCTATCTCTGCCCAACAGAGCACTCAATCTGGCCGCCTTAACCGCTAGGGCAGTTAAGGTTACTTCCACGTCCTTGGGCCGCTCCGGCAGCAAGTTAGCTTAGGCGTTAGGCATTGCAAGATCCGCTGTGCTCATATACCCCTTAGTTTTAACACTGAAACCACAAAAAAGTCCCTGCGGCATGAGGGCCGGTTATTTATGGAAAACGTGTACCTGTCGGGTTATGCCACAGAAAGCCTATCAATTTTCTTTTTTATGACTTAATTTTTTAGCAATGATCAATCATCAATCTTCAATTCGTCCTCGTTGGCAAACCATGAAAATGGCGGCAATCTTTATTGCTCCTTACAAATGGCAGGTATTTTACAGTCTAATCGCCCTGGTGTTCACGGCAGCAATCACGCTTTCCATTGGGCAAGGCATCCGCCTGTTGATTGATCGTGGTTTTGCAACCCATTCGACGGATATATTAACCCAATACGTTTCCATATTTTTTTTATTAGTTATTGCCCTTGCGATAGGCACTTTCACACGCTATTACTGGGTGACATGGCTAGGCGAGCGGGTTATCGCCGATATTCGCCGTAGAGTATTTGACCACCTTATCGATCTGCACCCTGGTTTTTTTGAAAAAAACCGCAGCCTTGAAATTCAGTCACGATTAACGGCCGATATGACATTGCTCCAGTCAGTGATTGGATCATCGGTATCATTCGCCTTGCGTAATTTTATTATGATGGTCGGTGGCATTATTTGGCTATTCATCACCAATGCAAAACTAACCGCCATTGTCATGATTTGCGTGCCACTGGTAGTCATGCCCATTTTGATATTCGGGCGGCGGGTACGCAAGTTATCGCGTCAAAGTCAAGAAAAAGTTGCTATTGTAGGCGCTTATATTGGCGAGATACTTGGACAAATCAAAACGGTACAAGCTTACAACCATCAGGAAATAGATAAAAAAAATTTCCATTATCATGTTGAAGAGGCTTTTACCGTCGCTAAGAACCGGATCATACAACGTGCGCTACTGGTCACCCTGGTTATTATTCTGGTATTAGGCGCTGTCGGTTTAATGCTATTAATTGGTGGTATGGATGTCATTGACGGAAAAATTAGCGGTGGCGAGCTTGCCGCTTTTGTTTTTTACAGTGTCATCGTGGGTTCAGCCGTCGCTTCTATCTCAGAGGTTATCGGTGAACTACAACGTGCGGCTGGTGCCGCTGAACGCACTATAGATTTATTGGCTACGCCAAACGAAATACAGTCTCCATCTAAACCGCAAACACTGCCACCGGTCTCGGGTAATATCGAGATTGAACACTTAATCTTTGCCTATCCTTCACGTCCAGACGTCCGTGTAATCAATGAGCTATCACTGACCATCAAAGCAGGGGAAACCCTAGCATTGGTGGGTCCTTCAGGCGCGGGCAAATCAACCTTATTTGATTTATTATTACGTTTCTTTGACACCTACACGGGTTCCATCAAGCTAGAGGGTATCGATATCCGGCAGCTCAATATCTCCAAGCTGAGGCAATGCTTTGCGCTGGTATCCCAGAATCCAGCTTTATTTCATGGCAGTATCATAGACAATCTCCGCTATGCCCGACCCGATGCGCTCGATACCGAAGTTGAAGCCGTGGCAAAAGCGGCCCATGCCCATGAGTTTATTTGTAAACTGCCGCAAGGTTATGATACCCAGCTAGGAGATGCTGGATTAGGACTATCGGGGGGCCAAAAACAACGGCTTGCCATTGCGCGGGCAATACTGGCGAATGCCCCTATTTTATTACTGGACGAAGCAACCAGCGCGTTAGATTCGCAAAGTGAATTTTGGGTTCAGCAAGCGCTGGAAAAATTAATGGTTAACCGTACCACACTGGTCATTGCTCATCGACTATCAACGGTAAAAACAGCTGATAGAATTGCCGTCCTTGATCAAGGACGGCTGGAAGCTTTGGGTTCCCATGCGGAACTAATGAAATGCAGCGAGCTATATTCACAGCTGGCAACCTTGCAGTTTCAGCATAACTTGCATTAAAGATGATCTCTTATCTTGATGCAACATATGTCTGGCATACCTTTTTACGATCTGCTACATGTGGCTGTTGGGCAGCCACCCAATGATGCCGCGATGAATTATCAAGATAGGTGCCCCCCCTGTCAGGCTAGATGGTTGGCTACCACAACGATGAGAAAAAATGGCAAAGATTTGCTCAGGCATATTTTTAACATGATCGATAGTTCAGTCGTAATCTGTTCACCCTCTCAAAAAATCAAAAAATACTCGTCTATTTTTTAAATGAAAGTTTCTTGTTGGGAAGCCCAGATTTCTCTCCTGCTACTTAGATAACTTTACTGGTGAAACAAAGCCGGGAGGTTTAACGGCAAGCACAGAACATTGCAACTGTTCGAGAATGGCTTCAGCGGTATTCCCAATGAGCAAACCCGCGATACCCGTCCGGGCGACTGTGCCCATCACCACCAAATCAGCATGCAGCTGCTTTGCTATGTCGGGTATAATGGTGGCGGCGGTCCCTCGACGCATATGAAATTCAGGGGAGAGATAGTCGCTAGCATCTCTGCCGACGCGCTCTATTAACTGTCGCCGCAGTCGGTTATAGGCGTTTTCATGACTTGACCGCACACCCTCGACGTAGGCAATGCTTGCCTTCTGAGGGTCATCGGCCCATGTGCGTAACATCGCCTCGGCCGGGGCATCCCAAACATGAACCACATGCAGCGCGGCAAAATCAGAAAACGCGAGAGAACTAGATAAATCAAGTATCTGCTGGTTGAGGTTCTGCTCTATTGCATCTGGCATATCCGGATTGAAATCGACAGCGGCGAGTATATGCTCGTACTTCGATTTTTCCTCCGTACGTGTTAACCATACCGGACAAGGACAATTGCGCAGTAACTGCATGTCGTCGCTGCCAAACAGCCGTTCAATAAAGCTCGGATTCTCAGCCGGTTTGATCAGTAGATCATGGTCGTTGCGTAAAATAGCCCGAATAATTTCGAGAAATGTTCTGCCCTCCAGTACATCCAGCCGGATACGGACCCGTTTCCTGTAAGGCTCGATCAGCGCCTCGAGTTTTTTGCGGCGCTCGTTCACCGTGGCGGTTTGCAGTTCATTGGATATCGAACCGCTGCGCAATATACCGATACCTGGAACCACATCAATGGCGGTTAAGTCCGCCTGGTTGTTTTCCGCTAGGGACACGGCTCGCATAATCGAAGCGTCCTGGGCCACAGCGCCTTCAGATACGTAAAGAATATTTTTGAATAAGTTCATCCTGATTGACCTCTCTATTCTAAAGAACCGGTGTTGTATTCGGTGATATCTGTAACCGATAAAGCATCTTACGGTTTATTGGTCTCATCTTCTAGAATAGGCTGGTAGCCTCGATCTCTCACGCCCTGAACCATCTCGTCGATCTCATCGGACGATACATTGAGCATCTCCATCGCGGTGACACTAAGGCGCAAACTCAACTCAATCGTTTCCGGATAAGCGCGAGCAGCACCGGCAGCAAGCAGGCGTGTACTGGTTTCGAGATCCCGCGCCCGTACGATCACCGGCACCTGCGGACAGGTTCTATTTATATACGACATCACACCTAATGCGGTGCCGGGGCTGTCAACGGCGACTACGACTAGAGAAGCCCTTTCCACATGAATGGAAGACAGCAATCCCGGATCGGCAATGTCGCCGAACCAGACCGCATGCCCATCCGCCCGCCCCTGGGCTACCCGCTTCGGATCGGTGTCAAAAGCCACAAAGGGAACGCCGCATGAGTGCAATAGAACGGCGATGGTGTGGCCCACTCGCCCATAGCTGCCGATCACCACTTGTTTTTCCGGGGCCTCCTGTAATTCCGCTGTATCATGGGTTGTTGCCCGAGGCGTTTTGACTAACCACTTCGCTATAGTGCCATTGAAACGGATCAGCAGAGCGCCAGCAATCATCGACAGAAGCACGGAGGTGATGGCAATTTGACCCAGTTGCATGGCAATCACGCCGGAATCGAGCGCGATAGCGATGAGAGCGAGCCCAAATTCACCACCCACACTCACCATCAGTCCGGTTTGCCACGCTACCCGGGTATCGATCCCTGTCCCACGCACCATAGCGGCAACAATCAACGTCTTGCTCGTCACAATAAGCAACGCGCCCAGCACGGTCCAGTGCCATATGGGGAGTATCGCCGCCGGGCTGAAGCGCATACCAATGCCGATAAAAAACAGCCCCAATAATACGTCCCGAAATGGACGAATACTTGACTCTACCTGGTGGCGAAACTCCGTTTCGCCCAGCATCATCCCGGCAAGAAAGCCGCCGAATGCCAGCGACAAACCCAGGCTATTGGTGATCCAAGCGGCAAGCAAAGCAACCAGCAGCACAGCCAAGGTGAAAATTTCAACCGATCTGCGCTCGGAAACCACATGAAACAACGGGCCCAGCAACCAGCGCCCGGCAAAAAAGACAAGCACGAAGGCAAGCACGGCTTTTGCAAGGGCCAAGCCCAGCGTTCCCGCCAGCACATCCGCTGTGACCGACGTACCCAGCACAGGGATGGCCACAAGAAATGGAACGGCCGTAACATCTTGAAAAACCGACATTGCAAGCCCAAGACGGCCATGCTGAGTATTCTCCTCGCCCCGCTCGGTGAGCAGGCTGGCAATAATTATTGTGGAAGATTGAGCAAAAACGGCGCCGAACACGAACGCGGCGGCAACCGGTAATCCTGCGAGCCACACTACCAACCCAACCACCAGGGTGGTGAACGCTACCTGCCCGGTACCCAGCCCAAGAACCTGGTGTCGCAAGGCGTGTATTTGGGGCAGAGAGAAATTAAGGCCTATGGTAAACAGCAGGAAAACAACACCGAATTCGGCAAACGCTTCCAGCTCCGGCATGGCAACTACCGGTCCGATCGTGTACGGTCCAAGCACTATCCCTACCAACAAATATCCCAGGCTGGTCGGGGTATGAAAGCGCTGAAAAATAACCACGACAGTGATCGCCGTGGCCAAAAGCAGGATAATTTGGATGAGATATTCCATCATAATATTTTTTATTCACCGGTAAAACTTAGCATCGCATTCAGCAGCGCATGTAGTGCATCCACTTGGATAGATTGTTAGTCAAGGGATAAAAATATGCGATCCTATAGGCAACGAAAGGATCTCGTATAACCCCTTCACAAATCGCAGATACAATATATCAGATAAGACCTGGGCCTTACTGGAATCACAGGTAGGGGTGTTTTATCCGCTAGCATGATAAGGGCGTTCGGGAAAGATTATTAGGATTTCAGATTGACGGGTCTGATTATAAACGGCTGATGATTGCCGCTATTCCAGCCCGTAAAAACTACATCCTTCAGCATGAGTATAATAAAAATTTATACGAATTACAGCATCTACTGGAAAACGCTTTCCTTCATCTCAAACGCTGATCCAGGATTTATTACCACATGATACGCCAGAAACATCGCTTCCTTTCTCGCTACCGTAAGAATCAACCGCATCCTTCTTTGAGCCAGTATCTCCTGACTTCACCATTTAGTCCGACGCCTGATTTAAGCCTGCAATGGACGCTGATGGACAACCGTGTCTGTGTACTGGTGAAACGAGACCACTTTTCCATCCTCAAACTTCCAGACATGGGCGAACGGGGCTTTGAAGCTTTTACCCGTAGCCTTGTAGGAGCCACTGTACTCGCCAAGTGCTACGACGGTGGAACCGTCTGCCACAAACTCCCTAGGCACTGCAGCGAAGCCATTCCACTCTCCGCAGAGCTTCATAAAGACATTCTCCAAGACTGCATCCGGTCCGATAAAGACGCCGCCGTAAGGCCCGCCTTCAGCCTCGGTCCAATGCATGTCTGGAGAAAATACTGCCAGAACCGCAGGGATGTCACCAATAGCAAATGCCTTGTACAAGCTACGTATAATATCTAAATTGTTGCTCATAAAAATCTCCAGTTGAGAGCAGGACCATCGCGCAACCTAGCGCTGAAATAGGCGGCGTACGTAAGCACGCTTGGGGAGGCTAAAGGGCTGGAACATACTTGATTGACTGCTTATGTGGTGCGAGGCGCGAACATGATAATTGCCATACCTAAAAGCGCTATCGCAGATCCCACTAAATCCCATGTGGTTGGACGAATTCCATTGACTACCCATAGCCACAAGATCGCCATGACAATATAAACCCCACCATAGGCTGCATAGACCCTGCCCGCTGCGGTTGGATGCAGCGACAGCAACCATACGAAAGCCACCAAGCTCAAAGCGCAGGGTACCAAAAGCCAGATTGTTTTGTCTTCCCGAAGCCAAAGATATGCCAAATAGCAGCCGGCAATTTCCGCTAATGCGGTGATGAGAAACAAGCCAACAGTCTTCAACTCAGGCAAAAGAATCTACTCCTTATCGATACCACATAACGACCAAGCTAACCGGCGCCGCGTTCATCGGCGTCCGAGTTGGACATTGCTTTGGAGACTGACGGAAATCACTCGAAAGGCTTAATGGATTCAACCGCTAAATTAATATACCAAAGTCTGACTAATATAGATGAGGGAGGTGAGATAGCTCAACCTTAAAAATGGCACTAACAAAGTCTTTGGTCTACGTTCCAATACAGGTCCAAAAAAATCCAACCAGAAAATCGCATTTATCAAGAAATTGTTTGTTGATTATTGCTTGGGACGAATAACCCATGTCCGGAGAGGAATGGGATTCCCAGCCAGTTGGGAGTAGCACTACCTTTCCATTGGAAGAATGAACCACGTTCCATTCGGCAATTATCTCTCGAGCAATCGCGCGCTCCGATGCAACCTCACCGGGGGCGACGGGATCATCACCTTAAAAATGGTTGCTTCGTAGCTCATGCGCGACACTCCCGGTAAACATAACGCTTGAACTCAGCGGTGGCCCGTCAGGGCTTGCCGTCCGCTGCAGTGAATTGTTATACGGAAAACTCTTCACGTGTTACTCGGCTGCGAGACCAGCATATCGAATACCAGCAAGTTCCGCTATGGGCTTTTTCCACGAAGTAATGTCATCTGTATTGAAGTCGTTCAGCTTGGTATGGCCACACGCTCGGGCCATAACCTTCATGAGTTCGGTTGAGGCACTAAAGAATCGGGCAAGACGTTCAGCAGCGACATCAACATTGAGCCGTGCGCGCAGCTCCTCTTTCTGTGTGGCAATGCCCGTCGGGCAGTTATTTGTATGGCATATTCGGGCACCCACGCAACCAATGGCTTGTATTGCGCTATTGGCTACGGCAATGCCGTCTGCCCCTAAACACAGCGCTTTGATGAAATCATCAGGTGTACGCAATCCACCCGTAATGATTAAGGTAACATCCTCACGACCTACGGCATGCAAGTGTCGACGAGCACGTGCGAGCGCCGGAATCGTGGGAACGGCTATGTTGTCACGAAACAGAAGTGGGGCCGCACCCGTACCGCCGCCTCTTCCATCTAAGATAATGTAATCAGCAGAAGCCTCCAGGGCAAAATCGATGTCTTTTTCAATGTGCTGGGCCGACATCTTAAAACCGATCGGAATCCCGCCAGACACCTCACGCACATGGTCGGCAAATTCCTTGAAATCATGCGGTGCCTTGAGATTCGGGAAAATGGATGGGGACACCGCATCTTTCCCGACGGGTATACCGCGCACTGAGGCAATGTCCTCGCTGACCTTGACCCCCGGCAGATGCCCACCGGTTCCAGTTTTTGCGGCCTGACCAGCCTTGAAATGAAACGCTTGAATACGTGTCAAAAGGGACTCGCTATAGCCAAACTTAGCTGATGCGAGCTCAAACATGTAGCGTGAATTGGCTTGTTGTTCTGCGGGCAGCATACCACCCTCGCCAGAAGCAATACCGGTCCCGGCCAACTCCGCACCACGCGCCAACGCAGTTTTGGCCTCTTCCGATAGGGCGCCGAAACTCATGTCTGATACAAAAAGGGGTAGCGCAAGATGCAATGGCCTTTTTGCATTCGGGCCGATGGTGAGCCCTGTATCCACGGGAGCATCCTCTTGCAGAGGCATACGAGCAAGTTGTGCTGTAAGGATTTGTATATCCTCCCAGCCCGGCAGACGGGAGCGCGGCACGCCCATCGCATCCATTTTGCCTTGCTGTCCGTAGTGTTTTAGGCCGTGTTTAGCCAATGAGTGGATAAACTCCACCGTCGGCTCTTCTGGCGTATTGACTGGAGCCGGAGACTCCGCTTTTGGTCTCCTATCGGGTATTTCCAGTTCCGTTTCATCCGGCGGCAAGGTTTTGTGCGTCCCATCACAATACGGAGCATTACCTGTTTGTTTGCACATGCACAGCCATTCGCTGGCCCCTTCCTCAACCATGAACGCAACCGGTTTGATACCGGTCCCGACATGCGAGCCATCACAAAACGGTTGTTTCTTCGATCTCCCACAAGCACACCAGTAGTATTCGCCCGGCTCCGAATTCAGCTGCTTCGGAATACGATCCGCTATCTTTGCTTTCGCCATTATTTCCACCTGTATGTCTTGAATATTTTCCCGTATAACACTTCGCATCGCCGGCAGCAAAAAGCGGAGTAACAAAGGAGCTCCGCTTTTTGCTGTCCGAGTGCATATGATTGTTATACATATGCTTTTAATCTTGTTTCAAATACTGAAAGAACAGAATCAAAATAATTTTCTACCAGACTTTCTAAAGCCACGAGCTGGCCCTTAAAGTCTTGTTTTTTCTCGGCAACGAAATCATCCGTTTTCTTTTTGAACAGATATCTGTAGCGCTCAAAATCATCATCTTTTTCCGCGAGGAGGTAATAAGAACCAAGCTGGTCAAGATCCTTTTCTGAGTAAGTACCTTGATGCGCGACCGTATTTCTGTGATAACGGAACGGCCCAGTAAACTTATCGAGTTCAGTTAGAGATTTAGCGACAGGCGTTCCTTTTACGTGGGCATTTTTTATTATGGAATCGTTATTGCATTGCCGTTCGGGAAGGCCAAGTTGGTAAATGACGTTCGCAAGGCGAAGGCACCGATCAAAAACTGATGTAAAGCGTAGATAATAATTTTCAATCCCATAGACTACATAGTCATATCGATTCATTTTATCGGGTGAACTATTCGACCTATACCCTGACAGCATCTCTATAGAAAAGTGTAGCTGATCTATACAGGCAACAACATTACTGATGGATAGAAATGCCTCTATCCCGTAGCTTTCTTCCCTCGTAGACAATGGATCATTCGCTGGGTCGTCAGGATTGCACTTAGTTATGTATTCCCTGCAAACGGCTACCGCCGATTTCAGAAGAGCATGGTCTTTGAGTTGTGTGATCTTCATCTATTTACCGTATAACACTTGAGTTAAGCGGCCACTGTCACGCGGATCGCTTGGACGAATGGTTAGGCGGCAATACCACCACCGTTTCCTTGGGCCAACATACTGCGACAGCCGGAACCCGGCAACTGCTAAGCTGATGGTTGGCCTGCGCCGGGAAGCGAATCCCGTATTCGAGAGGCTGGACGCTGCTGCGAATAGTCCGCTGACAAAAGTTACTCCTGCAAAAGAGAAGCCTGCGGCCCAAAAGCTGCCCCGCAAGTCCAGGCACAAAGCCGAACGAGGCAAAAAAGCTTACGCCGCAAGCAGCAGGGAATTGGACCCGCAGGGATTAAGATTATACAAAACTCCCGATCATTCTCATCCCAGTTGCCCGAAGCGTAGTTCTGCTGCCACAGAAAAGTATGCTGAACATTGGCCTTCCAACCCTTCTCGTACATTGAATGATTATTGAAGATCTCCAAGAGCTGGCTGTTACGGTTCTCGAATGAGGAATCATCCAAGCTGGCGAGAAACGATTTCCCGGCAAGTAACTTCTGTTCGATTCCATTGGCCGTTCTCGGCATTGAGATGTGGCCGTTTCCAGAATAGTTGGCAAGACACCTCCCAGGTGCAAGAATGCATCACGAGGCTTATTATCAGACTTGATTCTGGCGGGCCAATTAACAACCATCGGGTTACGCGTACCGCCAGGATGAGAGGCGCGACCTCTGCCTCGCCCATTAGAAGGGGGTATTACCCGCCCAGAGCCGAATAGGTAGGCTCCGGTTTCAGGCGCTTGAAGAACTTTAGGGAAAGCTGCTCGCTAGGAATCCTGAAAGATCACGCCGGCATCTCCTTCAAAACGGGGATCAGCATACGGTAGCGCCGTCTATCCTGTGGCAAAGAGGTCTAGAGTCCAGCTTATCCTAGGAAAAAACGCTCGGCACAAGGAACACTGCCATAAAAGCTGGGCAAAGCATAAATATAATTGCCTTTATTATTGTCATTCTATCAGTACCTATGGATAAAATTAGGGACGGTATGGCACGAAGGGAAGTCACAAAGCTGTTTTTCCTCTCCAAAAGATTTGATGGGCGTTCTGATTATCTTTCGGATATTCCAATCCTATCCTGACGAATCGGCGCAGGGCTTTCCTGCCCCCTCGCACTAATACTTCGAAAATTTTGTCGAGGCCCTTATGCTCTTCTCCTATGACTGTAAAAAAACAATTCAAATGGCGGATTACTCAAAAGCTTATAAAATATCTGTCGCACCGATGATGGAATGGACCGATCGGCACTGCCGTTATTTTCTCCGCCTGATTTCCCATCGTGCCCTGCTCTATACCGAAATGGTCACTGCGGGAGCGCTCATTCATGGGAATCGAGCTCGTTTTCTAGCCTATCATAAGTCTGAGCATCCCTTGGCTTTGCAACTGGGGGGAAGTCATCCCGAAGAATTAGCCCTTTGTGCCCAGATGGCCGAGGACTATGGGTTTGATGAGGTCAACCTTAATGTGGGCTGTCCCAGCAACCGGGTACAGTCTGGGCGCTTCGGAGCCTGTCTGATGGCGGAGCCTGAGCTGGTTGCCGAATGCGTTGCCGCCATGGCTCAAGCCACCCAAATCCCGGTAACGGTCAAGACCCGGATTGGAATCGATGAGCAGGACTCCTACGAAGCGTTAGACCACTTCATCAGCACGGTAGCGCAAGCAGGCTGCCGAACTTTTATCATCCATGCCCGCAAAGCTTGGCTGCAAGGCTTGAGCCCCAAGGAAAACCGAGAAAAACCTCCCTTACGCTATGATGTGGTGCGGACCATCAAGCAGGATTTTCCTCAACTGACAGTAATCATCAACGGGGGCATTACCACTCTGGAGGAGATTTCTGAGCACTTAGAATTATTGGATGGCGTCATGATTGGCCGGGCGGCCTACCATAACCCTTATCTACTTGCCCAAGTGGACCGGAATTTCTATGGAGATTTTCATCCTTTTCTCACCCGGCATGAGATTATTGAGGCTTTCTTGCCCTATGTGGCAGAGCAATTGGTCCAAGGCGTGTATTTGAACCATATGACCCGCCATATTCTAGGGTTGTTCCAAGGCCAACCAGGGGCACGGGCCTGGCGCCGCCATTTAAGCGAAAATGCTCATCGGCCTGGCGCGGGGATAGAGATCATCCGGGAAGCCTTACGGCAAATGCCGTGTTAGTCAGGGTAAAATAAATTTTTGTGAAAAACCAAGCTTTTATATCTGCTCTATAGCAATTAACGTTTAAGTTAACACCGAGAAGAGAAGGCGTTAATCTTTTACTATTGAATTCAAAGTGGGTCAGGAGGAGGTAGAGATATCCGCCCCTTACTCGAAGGATTTACGCCAAAAGCTGATAACGTGCCATGAACAAGGGGAGCTGAGCGAGGAGGTGGTGGCGAAACGATTTTTAGTCTCGCAGAGGACCTTTAAGCGGTGGTGGAAACACTACCAGGGAAGTGAGCGTATGGTCCCGGAGCTGATGGGCGATGGGGTCGAGCCGAAAGTGAATAAAGCGGCTGGAGCGTAGATACAAGGCGTGGTTGGAGGAAACCCCAAACTTTAACATTGAGCGGGCAGTGGGGGCTAAAGCGGTTAAAGTTAAGTCGTAAAAAAACCTTCTTACGACCCACAGCAAAAAAATCCGCGAGTCCAAGCGCTAAGGGCGGCCTATCAACAGAAACGGGCTCACATCGAGGAGCAGGTCCTCTTTTTTATTTCAGCCGGAGCATTTTTAATGGCTGAAATGGGAAATCCTATAATTTTATCCCTCAAGGAGCTGCTAGGCGATCATTACCACAATCACCGCTGTCCGGGAGGATGAATGGATCACTATTGAGCTTATAAAGCAAGCGGTGGGTTTGCGGCTCAGGTCCATTCAATATGTCGTGCCGGAACAGGATCTACGGATCAACCTTACCAGAATGCCAGCCCTTCCAGGAGGCGGTTCATAGCCCAAGTGAGGCACGTGCGTGCCATGATGAACCGCAAAAATAGAGCATAGGTTGATAGTGTTTATGGCGGCGAGGATATTCGCGCTACGATGTCCCGTATTAGACTGGAATCGGTATCGGTCCGGTCTTTTTGGCGGATAATGGAAATCTGTCCCCGCTGCTCGCAGATCACAAATTGAACCTCCCTTAGATCCTCAACGCCGCGCTGGCGGAGCAGCCCATGCAAGTCGTTGAGCGTCAATCCGCATTGCCGCAGCTCACCTTTGAGTACCTGCCCATGGGCAATAAGCACCCGTGGCGGAGGGTCCACCAGATCGGCAATGCTGGGAAAGTAGCGCAACTGGGTGATAATCCGGTGGGCAAGGAGCAAGGTAACCAAGGTAACTGCGCCGGCCAGGTAGCTGGTAGTGCTGGCATTCGGTACGCGCCCAACAATAGCGCCAACGGCAACGGCGGCGACGAAATCAAAGGGCGACATTTCAATGAGGGTACGGCGTTCGCCAAGCCGAAAGCCGATGACAGCAGTCAGATAAAGCAAAAGCGCTTTTAGGGACACCCAGCCTAGTTCCCCGCTTTCTCCTATCAGGTGGTCCATAATCAGTCCTCTGCTATATCCGTTATATATTACTTGCTGCTGTAATAATAAAACCTTCTCAAGTCTCCATAACAGACGGGATAAACTATCCGCGGCATGTACTGAGCCGAGACAAGAAATTCGATAATTTATTTGATCATAGCGCATCTTAGGTTATATTGCTTTTGCTGCTCAGGTCGGCTAGGGCTGTTTTGGCTACTTGGACAAATACTTGTGGCTGATGCTCAATTCTGCAGAATACTTTTTGTGGCTTTTTTCCGTTCTTATAACGCCATACCGCCATCTCGATCCTCAGGAGAGCCTAAGCACAGATAGAGAAAAATTATTACGATTTCACGCTGATTGCTTTCTTTTATTCCTGCCGCTAAAAATTTCACTGATTCAATAGCATATCCCTTACAGACTCGTTTGTGGATGCTTATCGGGCAAAGTCAGGAGTTTTTTCATATTTTCCTTGTGCTTGGTGATGAGCTGTAAGCTCTGTTTAAACAGCAGATTGAACGGGGGCTAAGAAATATATCCTTATTTTTGGAGCACTTTCCAAACAGCGCTGAGATTATCTCTATAACATGCTGACGATTATTGACAGAGGCGTAGTGTTTTTAAGTTCGGGTATCACTTTGCTGCTTAAGCCAAGGCCAGCCCGTTTCTTGCGTCAGCGCCAGCCAGAGGGCGCGGCGCTCTGCTAATTCGGCCAAATTGAGTTGAAACTGCTGCTGAGCAATAACTGGAATGCCGTGTTCAGCTAAAGTAGAAAGATTCGGTGAAGGGGGAATTTTCTGAACCTGCTTGATTGAATAAGTACGCACCATAGCCTGCAGGCAGGTCGATAGTAACTGACGAGTCGGATGAAGTAAGCTGGGCTGGAGGAAATATTGCTGCCTCTGTTTAAGGCCGTAGATCACAATAGTCAGCGCTTCATCCAAAGCCGCTAAGCGCAGGCTGATTACCTCAGCGGGGTTAGAGGTGTGGAAATAGTTCAGCACTGGGTAGGTGACGTAGTGCTGCTTCAAAATGGCGAGTTCAGGAATCAGCATAATCAAGTACTGTTCCAAGGGTTGCCAATTTTGACCATTCCAAGTATTAGCGAGGATAGCCTGTGGCGTTGCGCCGAGGCTAAACAGCGTCAGTGCCACCATGCGCTTGTGTGCCGTCGCCTGCACGATGGGGACTAAATAGGTAATAGAAAAAGTCACCAGAAACAATCCACTCAGGGAGGCTATCGCAGTCAGTACCTGCCAGAGGGCACCTTGGGGAGCATAATCGCCTGTGCCGAGGGTAAAAATAGTAAAGCCGGTAAAATAAATGTGGGCCCAGAAATCGGCGGGCAGGTGTGTTTGGCTATGGAGCACTGCCTCAGCACTGCTCCAAAATATCAGCAACCAACCAAGCCACAGAAGGCAGATCCAGACAGCGACTACTGCTAATACAATCTGAATGCCAAAAAATGACCGCAAACAATGTGATATACGGAGACCGCGCCGGCGTAGAAGACGCCAGAGCAGTTGTGCGATGCGGTTAGTCAAGGGCCCCCCTGATTCGCCTAAGGTAGTCCAAAAAATTTCAAAGACCAAGAAGAAAAGTATCACCAGGCCTAACAGAAGACTGAGCCAATCCATAATAGCCTCTTATGAACTTAAATAGTTTGGTCAATTTTTACTTATATTAATCAATGTATTATCTTTCCAAGCTTAATTAAGCTGTATTCTTCGCCCCCACGGCACTTGGGCTTTACCCTTGACCAGCCAGATGACGGGATAAGGGGGCTCTGCTTGCGGGAATGGACCCCGGGCATCGGTAAAATAAAGCAAAACGTCCGGATAGAGTCCTTCACGTGCTTGCCAGGCAAAGGGAGGCCGAAAGTCGGTATCGCCGCCACCGGGTAAATTTTCTGGCAGGGTCAGTCCTTCCCAAGATTCATAAATCCAGGGGCCTAGTTCGCACAGGTCGGCATCGCAGGCATGGAGAGTTACGCGGGCACAAAGTTGACCCTTTAGGGCGCTGACTTCGGTAAGAAAACTCTGCAATTGCTCATCATGAATGGAACCGCTGATATCCAGTACGATCGCCAGATCTATTTGCTGAGAGGCGAGACGGGGTAAAATTGCCGGACCTTCGCGGCGGGACGGGCGGGCAAAGCTGTAGTCATTCTGGGCAGCCGCACTCAAGTACTGCGCAAGTAACTGCCGCCAAGGAAGCTGGGGGCGCCCTAAATTCCCAATAAGGCGCCGCAATGGACCGCTTAGCTTACCGTTCTGCAAGGCTTGCTGGGCAAGACTCACAGTCCGCTGTTGCCACAAGCGGCCAAGCTGTTCCCGTTCCATTTCGGTTAATGGGGGTGGCGACCCGGAAGCGGAGACTTGGGATGAGGGAAGGAGACGACCGTCATAGACGGGCGGGTTGTGCCGCTCTGGACCATGGATACTCCAATCTTGACTGGCTGGATTGAGATCAGCGGGGGCATTGGAGGGCGAGTCCTCGTGGTCATAGACGTGCTGATCAACCGTTTGCAGTTTTGCTCCCACGGGGAGCAAAGGATAGATTTCTTCGGCGCTGAGGGCACGATAATCTTGCTTGAGCAACACCCCAGGCGGAGGCTCTAATCCCTCTCGAACCAGTAATTGATTGACAGCATAATCGCAGGCTGCATTCCAACGGCCTAGATGCCGGCGGCCGCGGCGGGCAAAATGGCATAAAGCGCAGTGGAGGGCCTCATGAGCCAGAATAAATTGAAGCTGCTCGAAGGAAAGCCATTCCACATAGGCAGGATTGTAGTAAATGGCGCGGGCATCCGTGGCGGTGCTGCCGCACCACTCGGGGCTGGCTTCCCGTAAGGGAAGATGCAGCACCAAAGCCCCCAGAAAAGGCCGTTCCACGATAAGGCGCGTTCGGGCAGCACTGAGTTTAGTATGGAGCTTGGTCTCTTTGGACGCAGGCGCTATTTTATCGTTCATAAAGCATTAGATCGGAAACCTGCCGCGCCCATTTGGCAAATTCAGGATGCTTCAGCAGGGGACGGCCGATGGCCCGGAACATTTCAGTAACGAGCATCACGCCTATCTCCCGTTCTGGTAGCCGGGTGGCATAACCCAGGATATGGCCGTAGATCTGGTGCGCTTCATGGCTATTCCTGGCATCCACTGCGCGGCGCACCAAGGTAGCGGCAACCCCATATTGGAGATCCAGCGCTTCTGGAATGGAAACGTCTTTTCCTCGCAATATTGCTTCCACATCGGGCATTTGCGCCATATTATCAATAAAAGCCTTGAGTTCTAAACCGGCTCCAGGACCCACACAGGCTTGCAGGGTCTCTAGCAGAAGTTCTGGAATATCCTCGAATTTTTGCAAGGCCCGATGGGCATATTCCCAGGACCTGGGAGTAGGGAAAGCAAGGGGGTTTTGATTAGGGTCAAAATCGAACAGCAGTTCAGGCCGATACAGTAAAAACCCAATCAAACGTTGGTCGATACTCCGATGAGCTGCCCAAGTAACCCAATCGCCTATATGGGGCTCGATTTCATAATGAGTAAAGCGATTAGCAAGGGGGGCAGGTAAGGTATAAGTAATCCCTCGATCGCCCTGACGATTACCCGCCGCCACGATCGCCCAACCTTCTGGAACAGTATATTCTCCTAACTGGCGATCCAGGATAAGCTGGTAGGCAGCGGCTGAGACCGTGGGGGGGGCCGATGTTAACTCATCCAGAAATAGAATTCCTTCAGACCCGTGGCGCTTTGAGTTGGGCAGCATGGAGGGGATAGCCCATTCTACCCAGTGATCTATCCGAAAAGGGATTCCACGCAGATCAGTCGGTTCAAGCTGCGATAAGCGTAGATCAATGAGTGGAACCCCAAAGCTATCCGCTACCTGAAAAAGAATCTGGGATTTGCCCACACCCGGCGGCCCCCAAAGCATTACAGGCGTATGCTGGCCGTTTCGGACTGCGGTAAATTCTCGCTTAAGGAGTGTGGTAATTTGTGAAGGGCGCATAAGGTTTTTCCGCTGATCAATCCCTAGTATCGCTCAACCGCTACTCAAAAGGCGAGGCGCAGGAATTCGCGCCCACGTTTTGGGTCCGTATCGTTATTAATATACTTGTTTAGTCGGCTTTGAGTATCAAGCCGCCTGCTTTTCGATGGGAGGGGGAACCATGCCTATCTCCAGGAAGGAATCGATTGGCGTGCTTTTTTCGATGATGCGTTGCATGGTTACCTTTATGGTGCCGGCTTAGTCTATGTTGGCGTCCATGATGCTTTAGGTTGCGATGAAAAAAATACGGATAGGCGATGCCATATTGAAACCGATCCGGTGTATTCACATATATAACTTGCGGTGAAGTGGGTTGTTGTGCCGCCTTTTGTTTAGCTTTTTCCAGCTTTATTTTTTCTCGTTGAATATATTTTTGATGTAGGCGCTGCCATTGGTTAGCTATTGAGTAATAATTATTTTCAACGGCAGGATAAGATGAAGGCACTTGGATCAGGGTTACCTGGGTTGCAGAAGAGCTGGGCGCTTCATCTGAATAATGGGTAACCCCCTTGTCATCGATCCATTTATGTACATTCCTGGCAAAAACCGGCCCTCCTAAAGAGATCAAAAATAAGATTATTGTGATTATTAAATATGGGGATTTATTCATAATCTATAAGACCACATTTACAAGAAGCTGGTTCCCTCATAGCAGAGCATTACAGAAACGCAGAAAAGAAAAAAATTGCGGCTAATTACTTATTTTAATATTAAAATTTCCCTAGCAGAAAGGAGAAATGTCCCTGCAAACAATGGGCATACTCTTGGACCACTCCGCCTGCAGGGCAAAAATGACAGAATTACTGTTTCCGCTGTTGTACTATTTCCTTGAGCGCTTTACTAGGCTTAAAGGTGGGGGCACTTTTTGCTTGTATGATTATCACCTCTCCGCTCTGGGGATGGCGGCCGGAACGGGCAGCTCGTTTTTGCACAGAAAAAGAACCAAAGCCTACTAAATTAACCCTCCCCTCTTCGCTTAGAACTCCAGTGATCGTCTGGAACAGCGCATTTACAGCACGCTGGGCTGTCGCCTGGGAAAGGTTTGCTTTTAAAACAACAAAATTAACTAGCTCAGTTTTATTCATCCTGATATCTCGATATCCATACTACTACTCTATTTGGGAAATGCCATAAACAACTCCTAGCGACTATCTCCTCAAGCCGTAGGGAGGGTTTCGCTCATTCACTATAGGATGTATGGCCTATTGATTGACTTAAAAATGCCCGAAGCATAAACTGTATTTCTAATCTATAATTAGAGAGAGCCTAGTTCTTAGTAAAGGAAAGGCAATGCAACTGACACAATATACGGATTATTCATTACGGGTTTTAATTTATCTCGATCTTTATAATAAGGAACTTGCTACTATTAGTGAAATAGCCAAAAGCTATAATATTTCCCGTAATCACCTTGGGAAGGTAGTCCATAACCTTGCAAACTTAGGTTATATTGATACTACCCGAGGAAAAGGAGGCGGCATGCGGTTGTCGCAAGCGCCCGAGAACATTAATATAGGACAAGTGGTGCGACAGACGGAGGGACGATTTGACCTGGCTGAATGTTTTAATGCCGCACACAACACTTGCTCTATTTCCTCTTGCTGCGAATTAAAAAATGTCTTTTGGGAAGCCCGTTGTGCATTTATCGCAGTGCTAGACCGCTATACATTGGCCGATATTGTTAAGAATAAAAGCCAGTTACGCTCCTCGCTCCAGATTGAATGGTTTCCTCCTAAAGCAGCGAGTCATTAAGTCGAGAATGCATGTTGCCGAAATCTCCAAGTTCTGATCTGGAGAATATATTGCTTTATTTCTCTTGGTAACGCGGAGGTACCGCAAAATTACTCACCTAAATATAGCGGTGCGATTCCCGCTGTAATATTGATCAGGGCGACTTATTTTTTTCCGAGAGCGATGGACTGGATGCCAACATTTTAGGCTTTTTCCACTTTACGCCAAATAAAACGCGTAATGTCCAATTCACAGCCCAAATACCTCCAAGAATTAATAAAGCCCGGCCAAGTATACGCTGTTCCCCAAGTAAGTAATTAGCACATAAGCGATCCGGAAGCACCACATATAACCAGCCTAAACGCATAAACATCGCCCAGAACTCTAGCATCAATACTCCTCGGGCAATGAAGTTAAGCTGAAACCAACTCAGGCTAAGCGCAGTACCAACAAATAATGGGATACCAATAAATTTGGCGATTTCAAAAAGCGGCTCTGAAATGGCCGCATCTAAGGCACGGGGCAGCATCCAGTAAAATACAGTCACAACGACTAAAATCATACCGGAGATACCCCACCGATTCCATGGAGCAATTCTACGCTTTAGCTTTTCCGGGAAGGTTTGACCCAACCACCATCCCAAAAAGGCTAGAACTGGTAACTGCACCAGCATGTGGGTAATCATACTCATCTCTAGGGCATGCCGTAAGGGCGGCAACGCTAGCAATCCCCAAATCAGGCAAGGCAAATACCAACTCCGCTTACTAACCTTCACCAACGTCCCCTTCAACAAGAGCCATAGTCAAATAATCCTGCAATTTGGGGTATTCTTCAACCCCAAAAATGGCTACTAGGCGCCCTTGGGGGTTAATGACATGGTAACCCGCAGTATGGGTATAACCGCCCATTCCATCGGGAATAACCGTTACCTTAAAGAAGTCTAGAATCGCCTTTTTCTCAACAGTATGAGTGGGGCGCGCCGCAGCCCAATATTTTCCTTCGCCAGAGAAATGGGATAGATGATGTCGGAGCTGCTCCGGGGTATCCTTTTCTGGATCAAAACTAATACTCAATAAGCGCAGCCTATCTTTATCCAGCGCTTTTTCAAACTCTCTCTGAAGATTCCCCATGCCGCTGCTGAGCGTTAAACATGCGCTCGTACAGCTAGTGTAAATAAAATCCACAACCACATATCGCCCGTGCCAATCACCCAGTGCTAGTGTCTTAGCATTCTGATCCTCCAAATGCCAGTTGGGGACTGGTTTTGGATGCTCGCGCACTTCGAGGCGGCGCGCAGTTTCTGCGGTAAAGGCCCGACCCCCGTCTGTGCCTACCCATAGCGCTGTCAGGCCCGCTATTGCCAAGAGCGTACTTAGAAACAGAGTTCTCATTTCTCAATCCTCCTCATTGAGGCTGCGTGGAGCGATTAGACTCCCGTTAAATGAGATTTATCCCTTACACTCTCCAAGCTAGTATAAAAAACTGATAGATAAAAGCGGCGCGCTTCCCTATTGCAAAGAAACGCAGCCGCTATTCATACTAACCTCTAGAATTATCAGGTGCTTATTCATTTCCTGAATCCTAGACTTACCTGCTACCTTTTAGTGGGCGGGTGCAAGTGCAGGATCGGGAGCTTTCGGAAGTACAGTAAGCACACGCAAGGTAAATAGCAAAACACCCACTATCACTAATACCGCGC
This sequence comes from Nitrosococcus oceani ATCC 19707, assembly GCF_000012805.1. Classification (GTDB taxonomy): domain Bacteria; phylum Pseudomonadota; class Gammaproteobacteria; order Nitrosococcales; family Nitrosococcaceae; genus Nitrosococcus; species Nitrosococcus oceani. The sequence goes on from NC_007484.1 coordinate 3,355,939, forward strand.
CCAGAGTACTCCATTGCGCATAGGGAACCCACTCTTCTAAGTGAACTGCCCAGCGACGGGGAATCCCGCTAGCACCACTAGCCAGAAATCCTCCTACGAACAACAAGGCTCCTCCCACGAAGCTGTAAAATCCTAGCCGTTCGGTTAAAGGTGGTTTTTCTTCCTGAGCGCCATTGGCTCCATTAAGAAGATAGAAAGTAAAACCAAAGATCATGGGCAACACGCCTAGCAGCAAATAAAAGTGGAAGTGGCCCGGCACCCACATGGTGTTGTGTAAGACCCGGTTAAAGGAAACCATGGAATCAACAACTGCCGGAATGCCTCCCGCAGCCCAGCCAAATATGGAAAGCATCAGCAGCTTGGCAGAGGTATTCCACCGAATCCCAGAGCGATATACAAGCATCAGTGCCCCATAACCGGTCACCACCATTACAGGCAAACCGCTGCCATAGGAAAGTATCTGCGCCCCTATCATGGCCCACTTTGGCATGGGGAAATCCATGTACAAGTGATGGGGATAGACGCTCATGACCATGAAAACGATGGCAAACCAAGCAGCGTAAAATACTTTTGAGGTCTTATAAGGACGGCCGGTGTAACGAGGCAGTAATTCATAAATAGCCACTACCGCAGAATAAATTGCCACGTTGATAATCACATGACCAAAGAAATAAATTAAGTTCTTGACCAGCAAAGGATCGGGCTTGAATTCTGGGTTATAAAGATTGACCAGCATCATCACCAACACCACCGCTCCTGCCGCAATACCGATAAAATCAACGATGAGCACCATGGTTCCCGCGACCACGGTCGCTGGATGGTAGGGATTCAGCGGCTCCTTGCCAAACAACTGGGGTAACCCCAGTGCGCGGCCAAAGCTACCATAGCTGGAAAGAATGGCCCGACCAAAATCTAAAAGGAGAATAAGAAACCCGGTGCCAATAATAAGCAACCCCAGCAAAAATGCCGCGGCTGCCCCAGTGGACCAAGCACCCATGGAAATACCTGGTAAGGGGTATAAAAATGTCCAGGCGCCACCATACTTGCCAAGAAATACGGACCCTAAAATAATGACTACACCGGTGAGGAAAATGCCAAAATTGATCCAAAATATCTTAGTGCTTAAGGGCACATACTGACGCAGGAAATACCATAGCACCGCCATTCCAGCAATTGCTGCTATACCGATCATGCCAGCGCCATGGACCGTCATAAATTGGTAAAAGACATCCGCTCCTATTGGCGCCATGTTGCCTTGGGCAGCACGCAACGTCGCGCCCGCCAGCATCATTAATAAGAAAACCAAAAATGCAGCAATCAGGTGGGCTTTCACCGCCACCAGGGCACCTTGGTTCTCCGCTTCACTATAACTAATTTTATTGCTTACTGTTGTTGTACTCATGACCGTCTCCGCTACTCTCTCCTCTATGTTTCAAAAGCCTAGTTGGCAGCTTCCACCTTTAATTCACTCATCATGACATGGTGCGCCAAGCCGCAATATTCTAGGCAAAAAATGCGGTATTTTCCGGGTTCATCAAATGTATGAATTAACTTGTTAGTATAATCAGGCATTGCCTGAACTTGGGCGACGAGTTCTAAATCTTCATTATAGACCCCAAAACCATGGTTAACATCAGCCCCAATAACCCGGAATTCCACAGGCTTACCCGCAACGACGGTATCAGTACTCATCGTCCAATACCACTGATGTCCACTCACATCGACTTGCTGATAATCATCACTGGAATAAACCTTGGCTTGAGAGGGGATGGGAAAGGGAATGAGTGTTCCCAAAGTTAACGCAGTCCCTAAAATAATTAGGAATATAAACCACTTACCGCGAAAGCTATACCATTTTTTACTAAAAGACGAATACTCCTCCTGGAGCTTAGAATTACTAATAACAAAATAAAACACCCCAATGAGCAACACTGTGCCGAGGAGTGTTATATACGAAGCAATTGATTGCATTGTGCTTATCCTTCCTCATAGACTCGGTCAGAATCTGAAAACATATATTTGATATAGTTCTTTGTCAACTAAGGCGAGGGAATACATTCAATATGTTTTCCCGGGGCTTCATGGCTGGAAGCAATGATTATTGGAAGCTACTATCATTAGCTGGATCTAATTGGCCTGCAACGTTAACCCACTTGCCAGCCTTAGCCTGCCCACCGTAAGTATGAGAGAAAGCTGCTACCGTGTCTATCTCAAGGTAAACCAGGAACGATAGCAAACGAAACTATCAAAAGCACCTCGCCCACCGCTGGCTTGGGGTTGTCATCTCTCGCTCTCTACGGACGAAAGCGCCTAGATAGAAAAAAATTGTTTAATACCACAGAGCTTGTTTCTCAATATTTCTCTTTAATAACAACTTGATAAATGGCCAGCACTTTACGGGCGCTGCTCACCGCCGCCCGCGAACTTAGGGTAGCGCCAGTGATACCCTGGATTCCGTAATTAAGATTAAGCTCAGTGATTTGGCGGTGATAAAGCTGCGCAAACCAACGTTGCGGCGGCTGATATTCCGGAGGCTCATGGAAAGCAAGGGTGTAAATTTTATCCAGCTCGCCCCTAGAGGTAAGAATAATCAACAAGGTTTCCGGCTTAGTACGTACCGTATGGGACTCAATCGCTGCATAGCCAAGGAGCTCGCCTTCATTTCGCCCCACATAAAAGGTAAACAGTTTAGATTCCAGTTTAGCCCGGGCAAGCTGCTCGATTTCTTCTACTTGGGAATCAGTCAGAAATAGAGACAATATCTCGACTTGGGCTCCTTTGCCAAAAGCCAGTTCCAACGCCTCTTTTTTACCGTAATAAATAGTACCAATAGCGTTTCCCGCTACGAGGACTGCTATCATTGCTCCCGCTATGAGAAAAAAATGCCTCCCGTTTTTAAGCGCTTTCATAAATTCCAATATAGGCATGGCAGGACCCATAAAAACGGACCCTGCGCAATACGATAGGCAAATAATACCTTTACATTAAAAGATAAACCCAAGCCCCAGATTAAACTCATCGGCAGCAGAAGGGTTGCCATCTCTACCTACGAAGTTACGATAATCCGCCTTAATAACCACATTGGGAATAGGTTTATAGTTGATACCTACCTGGTAGATATCCTGATTGATACCGCCTTTATCCGAAAATCCCGCCGGAGCGCTGGCAATAGTATTCAGTTGCTCAAAACGGAAGAAAGGGGCCAGATACTGGATGGTTTCCGGCCACACTAACGGTAACAAGTTATAAGCCAGCTCCGTGTACCAACCAAAATTGCTCTCGCCGATGGTTTCCCCCTTGGCGGCACTAAGCGCTTCGGCATCACCGATATGCCCCCAGGCCCCCAGAGCCCGTAACCACCAGCCTCGGTATTGCCACTGGAGGTGGCCCTCATAGAGCTGAGTAAAGACATCCAGATCTTGCCCCCCATAGCTTTGATCTTGGCCAGAGTTACCCGCATAGGCGGAGCCCCCAAAGGAAAGTCCAGGCATTCCGGGAGGCGCATAATCCATGCGGCCCACAAAAGCTAAATCTTCCGCTAAAGCTTTACTGCCACTTTGGCGACCATCGCGAATACCCCTGGAGCTGAATTCTTCAGCGTTCAGTCCATTCACTCCGTACATGGTATAGGTTAACCCTGGCAGCAGCTCGCCAAAAAGGCCCACGCCAATCTCGCGCCAGGTGCTGGGAATAATTCGCCGCTCAACCTCAGGACGGTTATTTCCGAAAAAGAAAGGCGGTTCATGGATGAGGTTGATAAACCCCATGGGCATCAACACCAAACCGGCACGAATATTAACTCTCGGATCAAGAAAGAAATCAAGCGCTGCAAACTCGACGGAAACTTCGCCCTTCTCCTCAGCCCCTTCGCCGGTAGTCCCATGCTCAAACTCAATCTCACTGTTAAAGATGATCCGGTCGGTGAACTTATACCCAGTATAAAGTACTAGCCGGGCAAAATCGGCATTATCGTCCCCATCTCCATTCACAAAAGTTTGATAGCGACCTTCACCATAACCACCAATAGATAGTCCTTTACCGACTTGATAAACCTTGGAAGCCGCCGGCCCTAGACCATACATACTTTTATATTCGAATTCTTCTGGAATATGCATGGCGGTCCGCAGACTTTCCACCGCTTCAGCGAGCACACCCGTTTTGTGTTCCAGTTCCTTAACCTGAGCTTTTGTCTCTGCATTCTCCTCAGAAGTAGAGGTAGTTGTTTTTGTGGCTTCTTTAGTTTTCTCGGGTACTTCTTTAGAAATTTCCGGATGAGCTTTCTCAGTTTCTAGGGGTTGGGATTTCGCTTTAAGCGCTTCAATTTCTTGTTGTTGCTGCTGAATGATCCGCCACATTTCTTCCATGGTTTGGGGCATTTCCGTCGCTCCCAAGGGTAAGCTTACAGCCAGTGTGAGCGCGGCTAACCCAACTCCCACTAAGCTTTCCTTCTTCCTCACTAATTTTATCCTCTCTCGAAAACATTACGGCAATAGCCGAAAAAAAGTGGCACAATTAACATAAGATAAGGTTAAAATGCAAATTATTATCATTAGTTAACGCTTTAACTTGTTAATTGAACGCTGGCATAAGGAATGGAGCTTATTAGGTTAACAACTAATTTTAAAAATTGCCCTACTCCTAATGAACTGGAAAGGCGCCCTGTCAGCTGCAGGAGAAATTCTTCTCTCCAGAGAATCCCCAGCACCGGCTGTTCAAATTATCATCAGAGAAGATTAGCCTTTTAAGGATTCGAGGCTAGCCGAGCCTTGGATTGAAGCCACCTCCATCCGGCTTCCGTCCAGTACTTATGGATTGATATAACTGTTATTTTCCACCAGGGACCAGAGCTGAAGCACCGTACCGGGTAAATGTTCAGCTAGAAAGAAGAAACGCCAAGAGCTAGCAAGTCCTCTAGCCACGTCTCATCCTCGCTTCTAGTATTAGAAATTGGGCTTCGGAGTGTTGCCGAGATTGTTGAGCATAAAGTCCCGGATAATAGCCGCTTTTACGCGCTCCTCCTAGTGCCCAGAGCGTGCATAAGGAGAGCAGGGAGGGTAGAGTCTCCGCAAACAGGGTGTAGGCTCCTCAATGGCAAATGGCCTGGATCGGCCCCGGCCCGGTGGCTTTCCTTAAACACCGCATCCCAACCCACCGTTAGCCCAAGTTTCGTGACATGCTCAGAATTATTATTTTATTTAATAAAATAATAGGGTAGATTAATAAAATCTTAAGAAGAACAGTATAAACCGCGAACAGAATGGAAAAAGGATAACGCTTATGAGTATGAATTGGGGGATGGCCGCCGATGGTCTCGGTAAATTGATTTTGCGACTCACTCTGGGCATTTTGGTGCTGTTCCATGGGATCAACAAAATTACCTATGGTATTAGCGGGATCGAAGGCATGCTGCAAGGAATAGGCCTGCCAGCTTCCATCGCCTACGGGGTTTATATCGGCGAAATACTGGGTCCCATTCTTTTGTTGCTGGGTTGGTACGCTCGCCTTGGCGCTGGACTCATTGCCATTAACATGCTCTTTGCCCTTTTCCTGGCCCACCGCCCAGAACTTCTTAACCTGACTCCGCAGGGCGGCTGGGCTTTAGAACTGCAAGGAATGTTTTTATTTACTGCTCTGGCCTTAATTCTAACGGGCCCTGGCCGGTTTAGTCTCAACAATCGCTAACGGGCGCGGGCACCAGGCGCTACTCTGGTAGGTCTAGAGTAGCGCCGTCAAACCGGATGAATAATTAAATGACGCTGGGGCTCGCTACCTACGCTCTCCGCTAAGAGATGATGGCGGACCGCAAGGCGGTGCTGCAATTCCCGTATTGCTGCGGAGCGGGGTTGCAAAGCAGCCGTCACACCTTCTTCCATCACTTGCTTAATAGCCGCTTCAGCTTCACTCACCGCCGTATCCACCTCGTCCCTCGGCACTCCATGAAGGATATTAAGCACATTCTGCAGCAAACGCCGAATTTGAGCAGTAGTATTCTTTTTTACGACGTAAAGGGGCAATCGAGTCGCTTGCAGTAGCCGCCGTAAACGGGCATCTTCCGCCCGGGAGCGAAGCGCTATAATAAAATCAGCTTGCTCGGGATTTTTGACTGTCCGGGCTTCCAGCCGCAAATCACGAATTACCCGCTCTACCGTATCGCGACTCAAGGCGTAGGGATGAATGCGAATTAGCCCTGTCTGGTTTTCTATCGAGACTGGCTTGGTCGATTCTGGGAGAGGGGACTTTTTGGGACTAAGAATCTCTTCCCCCTGCGGTGAACGCCGTATGCCACCAGGGCCAAGACCCCGGAGTAATTTATCTACTGCGCCGGCCGTATCAGGATGGACGATCATCACCTCACGATTGACAATCTCTACCACAGCATCAAAGGTAGGAAGAGCTTTACGTTCCCGAATGGTTTTCTGGGTTCTCCGCAGTCGAGCTTCATCGTCGCCTAAGGTGACAGCCTGGACTCCCCCGACCAAATCGGCCAAAGTAGGATTCATCACCAGATTTTCTAGCGTGTTGCCATGGGCGGTGCCAATCAATTGTACGCCCCGCTCGGCGATAGTTCGGGCTGCCGTGGCTTCGCTCGTAGTCCCAATTTCATCTACGATAATGACCTCCGGCATATGATTTTCCACCGCTTCAATCATGACCCCATGCTGCTGCTCAGGATGAGACACTTGCATCCGCCGAGCGCTACCAATAGCCGGGTGGGGAATATCTCCATCGCCCCCAATTTCATTGGAAGTATCGACAATGACCACCCGCTTGCCAAATTCATCGGCCAACACCCGGGCGATCTCCCGTAGGCGTGTGGTTTTGCCCACTCCAGGCCGTCCCAGAAGCAACAGATTGTCCCCCCGTTCAATGAGATCTTGGATAAAATCAATGGTTCCCGCAACAGCTCGTCCTACCCGAAGGGTTAAGCCAATAATTTCTCCACGCCGGTTGCGTAAACAGGCAATGCGGTGCAAAGTTCCTTCAATACCAGCCCGGTTATCTGCGCTAAATTCCCCAACCAAAGCGACGACTCGCTCTAAATCTGCTGGACTCACCGGATCCGTGGCTAGATTAACTGCTCGCTCAGAAAACCGGGCCTGAGGAAGGCGGCCTACATCCATGATAACTTCCAAAAGCTGGTGCGAGGGCAGCCCCTGCAAGGCAGCCCTCAAAACTGGCGGTAAAACTGCCAGAAGGGATTGTAAATCAGCGTTAAGCATTTTTAAATTCAATAAATTACAGTGGGTTATTGAGTTACTCAACTGGGACCTAAATGCTCTTCTAAGGTTCCCTGTTCAAGCTCCTGGGACCCAAATTACCCTACGACAAAATCATCAGAGCCAAAGGGGTGTAACATACTCAAGTGTAATTTTCTATCATTTGGCGCTATAGTTATATCAATCAGCCGCTTCTCCTTCCATGTAGTTTTAATTTATTAGAGAAGAGACCATTTTTCCAACTTGGAGATGCCTATGAATCTACACACGGAAAAAACCAACGGGGCCGTGGTCCTCTACATCAAGGAAAAACGCCTCGATGCCCACAACTCGGGGGAATTAAAGGATCGAATGTTAGAGTTAGGGGAAGGCGGAAAAGTCTATCTGATCGTGGATTTAGAAGAGGTCCGGTTTATTGACAGCTCTGGTCTTGGTGCATTGCTATCGGGGCATAAAAATACAACCCTTCGGAATGGAAGCTTTAAATTGTGTGGCCTTCAATCCCAAGTACAATCAATGTTCGAGCTTACCCGCTTGCACCGGGTCTTTGATATCTATCCTTCCGTTCAGGAAGCCCTCGGCAACAACTAACAGCGAGGTTGCCATGTGTAACGGAGATATTCAACTAGAAATTAGGATTCCCAATAAAACCTGTTATCTTGGTTTTATTGGAGAAATCGGCGAAAAAGTCGCTAACGAGCTAGCTCGCTATACCGGTGACCGCACGGCGCTCGCCTACCATCTAAACTTGGCTCTTACCGAAGCCTTAGTCAATGCGATTGAGCACGGAAACACAGATGATCCGGATCAAACCGTCCGGGTATCAATTCAAGTTTTACCTGATCAATTATGCATTGAGGTCTACGATCATGGACAAGGCTTTGATCTGGACCAGGTGGGGGCACCCGACCTAGAATATCCTAGGGAACGAGGACGGGGCATTTTTTTAATCAAGTCTATTATGGATTCAGTAAATTACCAGAAAATTAACGGTGGCAATGTATTAGAAATGAGGAAAAAACTCGATTGAGTCGCTTATTCCTAATCTTCGGCTATTATCGCAAGCTCGCCTTGTCTCATTTGGCAGGCGCTTTATTGCCTTTATATCAAAAGATACGCCAGCGTTCTATAATACAAACCTTCCCCTTTATATTTCTATGAAAATTTTTGTGGAAGTCCGTGAATCCCGGGCAACCTATAGCGATCACGAAAAAAAAATAAACGAGATCCATTCATTTTTAGAGCAGCAGAGTAAAATTCATGGAAAACGATTTCTTAAAGCGCTTGCCACAATACTTATTACTCCTGACTCTTTTCTTCTTTCTATTCCCACTTATCACCTAGCTTCTTTGATAACAGATTTTTTTGATCTCATTGAGGCACGGGGAAAAAAAATTGCAGCACATTGTTTTCCCTTTCCGGAGAAAACCGGTACGTTATTGCTGATAAGCTCGCCCTATGCTTCCTATCTAGTAGAATCCCTCGGGGCTTCAAAAGAAGCACAAGATATCGACTTTCATCTCATGGCCTACCATGCCTTGATGATAAAACGTCGTGACAGGAAAATTATTGACTTGGGAACAGCTGATAAGTCTGGTCCCAAAGAGTCATTGATCCTTCTAAAGCTTGAAGATATTAATGAAAAAAAATTCCAAGATTTTGCTGCGACTATTCAAAAAATAGTCTCAAAAACTTTACAAGTCCAAAGTGATAAGGAAAATATTGCTGCCCAGGTTAGGCAATTAGAGCAGGCGCCGTCCCTTCAAGCATGGAAAAGTTTTTTAATTTGGTGCCAACAAGGCGCTTTTATTCCATTTTCCTATCATTGCTTTATCGTAAATTCTCAATCCGGTAAAAAAATTGTTATTCAAGAACAAAATGATAAACGTTTGGGATTACCCTTTGACTCCCTATTAGAATCAACAAAAGAAGAAAACGTTTCTTCCTTATTAACTATTTTGAATCCTGAAGAGATTCAGCGGGAATTACCAGTTCTTGTTCAGAAAACTAGGATAAAAAGTCCCCTTTACCATTCCGAATACTTAACCTATATGGGCATTAGAGAACCTCTGGAAAAAGGGCAAATCAAGGAACATGCTTTGATAGGCTTGTTTTCTGAGAAAGCATTCGCTGGCGATACCATGAATATTTCTGCATTGCGAGATAAAGCAGAGCAAAGCTTAAAACAGTTACGTCTGCTTACCGTAGACCACGAATACAATAAGCTTATTGAGTTACTCCATTTTTTCCCTAAAGTAGAGCTCTTTTTTATGGGCGAGGTGCAATTACAAATTATCGCTCGCTCCTTGCTGCCTTTTCTTTACCGCTCAGACACGGTTAAGCTACTGATCCTTGCAAGCCCTAGCCCTACCCGAATCTCGACTCTTATTCTTATTCCCCAAGGATTTTTCGATGAATCCCATTTAAGAGACATGGAGATTTATCTCTGCCAAGAGCTTGCGGCCATCCTTGAAAATTCCCAGCTGATTCGGGGAATCCACAGCCATTATATCGGCTTACACTTGACTTTAATTCCCCAAAAGGAAGAAGTGCTTATTCCTCTTGAACAGCTAGAAAATACCCTCACCCGAATTGCTAAACCCTGGAATTATAAACTTCAAGTGTTGCTAGAACAGGCGATGGGAAAAGAACAAGGGGAGGTTTTATGGAATAAATATGGTAAAGGATTTTTACCAGAATATCAGGTATTAACTCCGCCCCAAGCAGCTCTCCAAGATATCAAGGGATTAGAACGCGTCCTAGAAACGGGGCAACAATTCATTGATTTATGGGAATCCCCTTACGAACTATCCAAGGAACATTATCGTCTTCAGTTTTATAGCTCTCAGGAGAGCTTGCTTGATGAACTCATGCCGGTGTTAAAAAATTTGGGTTTAAGAGTAATCGATCAGGTTCGATTTACCCTTGAAGTAGAAAACCGCGGATTTTTTATCAAAAGTTTTTCTATAAAAGCCGCCAAAGAAACGGCTAAGCCGCTTTCTTCCCTGCGCGTTCCGCTTCTAGACGCCTTAGGCGCTTTGTTCCGCGGCGAAGTAGACGATGATCCCTTGAATGAACTGTTGGTACTGACTGGACTCTCCTGGAAGGAAATCGATATATTCCGCAGCTATCGGAATTACTACTTTCAACTTGGCACACATTTTACCCTCTCCCGTTTCCACCAATCCCTTAGCCATAATCCCCAAGTGGCCTTGCTTTTATGCCGCTATTTTGAGGCCCGGTTTCGCCCCGACCCTCAATGGGACGATCCGGTGCGACGGGAAGAGGAAGGACTACTTCCTATCCGTCTGGAACTAGCTACCGCCCTCAAGTCGGTTACAGACGTCAATGAAGATCGTATTCTGCGGACTCTATTTAATCTTATTGATGCTACCGTACGCACCAACTTTTATTACCGGCATAAACAAAGGGATTACTTTCTTTCTTTCAAGATTAGCAGCTTAGGCGTTATTGATATGCCCCCTCCTAGGCCCCTGTACGAAATCTATATCCATTCCGCCACTGTGGAAGGGATTCATTTGCGCGGTGGACGGGTGGCGCGGGGGGGGCTTCGCTGGTCGGATCGTCCCGATGACTTCCGAACCGAGATCCTCGGGTTGATGCGCACCCAAATGATGAAAAATTCACTCATTGTTCCAGTGGGTGCCAAAGGAGGTTTTATTGTAAAGCGCTCCTTTAGTTCCCGCGAGGAAGGGGCAAAACTAGCTAAACAGGCCTATATTACCTTTATCCAGAGCCTCCTCGATCTTACCGATAATCGGGAAGGAAGCCAGGTTGTCCGCCCCCCCAAAGTGGTTGCCTATGACGAAGATGACCCTTACCTGGTCGTTGCCGCCGATAAAGGCACGGCTCATCTGCCCGATACCGCCAATGAGGTTGCTCAGGAGTATCATTTCTGGCTGGATAGTGCCTTCGCCAGTGGGGGCGCCTTTGGATACCATCATAAGAAGTTGGGAATCACAGCTCGTGGCGCCTGGGAGTGCGTAAAGCGGCATTTTCGTGAGCTAGATCTTGATATTCAAACCCAACCCTTTACCGCTATAGGCATTGGTAGCATGGACGGGGATGTTTTTGGCAATGGCATGCTACTCTCCCGCCAGATACGCTTACTAGCCGCCTTTGGACCCGGGCATATTTTTATTGATCCCGAGCCAGACCCGGAAGTTTCCTATAGAGAACGGAAAAGATTATTTAAGCTACCCGGTTCCTCCTGGAACGACTATGACGACACCTTGATTTCCGAGGGAGGAGGCATTTTCCCTCGCCGGGCTAAGGATATTCCTCTTTCCCCCCAAGTGCGCTACTTGCTAAAGACGCGGCACCTATCCATGGATGGTGAAGGACTGATTCGCTTACTCCTGACAACCCCGGTTGATCTGCTCTGGTTTGGAGGTATCGGCACCTATGTCAAAGCGAGTACAGAAAAACACATCGAGGTGGGTGACCGCACCAATGACACGGTCCGAGTCGATGCTTCACAACTACAAGCGCGGGTAGTAGGCGAAGGTGCCAACTTGGGTTTTACTCAAAGGGGACGCATCGAATACGCCTTAGGAGGCGGTCGTATCAATACGGATGCCATTGATAATTCCGGCGGCGTGGATCTTTCCGACCATGAGGTTAATCTCAAGATCTTTTTTAATCACTTGAGAGAAAGAAAAATCATCTCTTCTGAGGAAGAACAAAATCACTGGCTCGAGAAGGTCAAGGAAGAAGTATGCCAGCAGGTGCTAGCCAACAATTATAGTCAAAGTCTATGCTTATCCCTTGATCGGGAGCGCTACCTGCGGGACACCGAGCCTTTTATGGAGCTAGCGGATCGCTTAGAAAATTCTGGCTTACTTGATCGTCTTTCCGATACATTTCCCTATCGCAAGGAAGTCTTGGCGAGGCATGGGGAGGGTTTGACCCGTCCCGAGCTGGCTGTTCTGGTATCCTATAGCAAGACGCAACTTTACCAAATTCTTTTAGAGCAACCAGATATTTTGTCCGAGCCGTTTCTGCAAGAGTTTGCTATTAGCTATTTTCCCCGGGCCATAAACGAGCAGTTCGGTAACCATATATACGATCATCCTCTAGGGAAGGAAATTACGGCGACTATTTTATGTAACACCATTATTGACCACACAGGGTGCTCTTTTCTTACCTGGGTAGAAGAATTAAAAGATATTCCTATTGCCCATCACCCTATGGTAGCTTATTTAGTATTCAATAAAATCCTAGAAGGAAATACCCTACGTACCCAAATTTATGCTTTAGATACCATCATTCCTGCTTCTCGTCAGTATAGTTTATTATTACAGTTTGAAGATACACTAGCAAATTTCTGCCACTGGAATCTGGCTAATAATAAACAAATTATTCCCAACGAAAAAACGCTATCTTCGTTCCATTATTATTTAGAGCAATATGAACTATACCAAGAAGAAACTTTGACTAAATCCGAAGATCAACCTTTTAAAGAAAGGGTAAGGAAGCTTATAGAGGAAGGTTTTTCAGCAAAAATTTCCCGCCGTATCGCTCTCTTAGATCGTCTCACAGACTTTCCTCTATTAGTAGAGCTTGCCAGTACTTCAGGAAAAGAGTTTTCTCTCGTAGTAAGTATTTACGAAGCGGTCTCCAATTATCTGGGCTATTCCGAGGTAAAAGAGATTTTACACCAGGTACCCGTGCGTAATCGTTGGGAACATAGAGCGATAACCACATTCAGAGAACGGTTCGAAGTTTATCTATCAAACTTAGCTTTAGCCATACTAGCTGCCCCAGATCAGGGCATTGCTAATTTTTTCTCCACGACAACGCGTCAACAGAGATTATTACAGTACCAAAGAATACGGGAAGAATTAAGGGAAACCCCTCCTACCGATTTGCTTCCCTTCACGGTGCTGAGCAGAAAGTTAGAAACCTTAATTCAAGGTTAAACCATACGGTAACTTACATTATATATTTTATTGGAAAGCCAATCGTCTTGAAGACTCCCCCTTTTAGAACTAGCACGATGTTTGGTACCTGTTACGCAAGGTCACCATGCCACCTATACCTTACTCTTTCCAAACCTACCTTTTGGATCTCGGCACCCCATAAGTATTTTTGAAATACCCGCCTTAGGAGGCTCTTTAAAAAAGGTTACATTACTTTTAAAATCACCATAGTGGCATCATCCCTAAAATTTTTGCTTTCGCAAAATCCTTGTAAATCTTTTACGATGACTTTGATAAGCTCCTGTGCTGCCAGATGACGATGTGTAACAAGTATTTTACTTAAACGGTGGATACCAAAAAACTCACCTTGTTTACTCTCTGCTTCTACGATGCCATCCGTATAGAGAAATACTAGATCTCCCTTTTTTAAAAAAGTTCTCTTCTCTTCAAAGCTAACTTCTTTTTTAACTCCAAAAATTAATCCATCCGCTTCTAACTTATTGCATACTGCCTCGTTACGGCGTAATAGCAAAGGGGGATTATGGCCTGCGCTTGCATAATTAATTTCTCCCGTCGCAATATGGTACTGCATATAAAACATGGTAATGAAATGATCAGCTCCATTTAAGTCCTCATAAAGTGAATCATTTAAAGCAGCAAGGGTATTAGCGGCGGTGAATTTTGATCGGATTTGTGTTTTCAGCGCGCTACGGGTTTCAACCATAAAGAGGGCTGGACCAACAGAATGCCCAGAGACATCGGCAATGGTCACATCCACGGTATTATCAGATTGGCGATAATAATAATCAAAATAGTCTCCTCCTACCTGAGAGGCAGGGAGACAATGACCAACAACCTGGACTTCAGGCAGCACCAGAGATTCCGTAGGCAGTAAAGATTCTTGGATTTGCTGTGCGATCCTCAACTCGTTGCGTGTTACCGCAAGGCTTATTTGTGCCCGTCGGATCAATTCTTGGGCTTCAAGCCGTTTGGTGATATCTCGATCAAGACCCCGCCACTTGACGATTTGGCCTCGTTCATCCAGAAGGGGTTCGCCGCTAGACTCCGTAAAAACTTCACGGCCATCTTTGTGGCGATAGCAACAAACGATCCGAAAAAATCGCTTTCCACTCTGCGGACTTTTACAAGGTTTGCCCTCCTGAGCTTCTAGGGTAAAAAACTCACTGTAATGCTTGCCAAACATTTCCTTGGGCTCATAGCCCAGTATTTCCTTAACTGCCCCACTACAATAGATGAAACGCCCGGAAGAATCCCGTTCCCATATCCACTCGCCGGTCATCTTAGCAACCTGACGAAATCTTTCTTCACTCTCTTGAAGGGCCTTTTCAATTTGTTTACGCTCGGAAATATCTTCCTCAATAGCAAGAAAGTGGGTAATTTCACCTTGAGTGTTCTTAATAGGTGAAATTTGTTCCAATATCCAATAGATTTCCCCATTCTTTTTTTTGTCTTGTATCTCCCCTCGCCATTCTCTTCCAGAAATAATAGTGCTCCATAATTGTTGGTATTCTTCCAGCGAAGTCTTTCCTGATTGCAGGATGCGTGGATTTCTCCCAATAATCTCTTCCCGGTGGTAACCAGTTAATTGAGTGAATTTAGCATTCACATACTGAATATTACCTGCGGTATCTGTAATAGTTACCGCCACGGGGCTTTGCTCTAGCGCTCGGGATAGCCACAGCAATTTTTCTTCTCTTTGTTTACGCCGGGTAATATCCCGAGCGATGGTTGCAGCCCCAGTGATAGAACCCTGGCTGTTTTTGATAGGAGAAATGGTAAGAGAAACGAACATTTCTCTGCCATCCTTCCGCATGCGCACCGTCTCAAACTGCTTAATGCGCTCGCCGCGCCGGATATGCTGGAGAATTTGGGGTATCTCATCAGCTCGATCAGGGGGCGCAAGAATAGAAATAGATTGGCCACAAATTTCCTCAGCGCTATAACCATATATTCGCTGGGCAGCGGAATTCCAGCTAATAACAATGCCATCGAGAGTCTTGCTAATAATAGCGTCTTCGGATGATTCAACGATGGCCGCCAGCCTTTGAGCATCTATTTCACCCTGCTTGTGCGTAGTAAAGTCGCGAATAACGCCAGCAAAAAGCCGCTGCCCCCCGTGCTGAATCTCGGAAATCGATAGATGCGCAAGGAAAGTGTTGCCATCCTTACGCCGGCCCGTGACCTCGCGTTCAGAACTAATGATCTTCTCATGATCTGTAAGGCATTTATCATAATCAGGTATGAGCTTGCGCATATCCTGGCCTATCATTTCTTGCTGCCGGTAACCAAAAAAATGTTCAGTAGCTGTATTCGTTAGAATAATGCGTCCTTCTTCATCAATAACAATGATCCCATCGGCGGCATTATTGAGCAGAGCCCAAAGCAGATCGCAATTCTGTTCCTCCTTCCTTTTGTTTACTGGCATCTCAGTATCTTCGCCGATTAACATCAACTAAATCTCCTAACAATAAACGTTTATTTTTCAAGCTAAAGCAAATTCTCTCACCTTATACCAATAGAAAAATACTTTCTCACATAAATTTCAAATAGGCATTTATTATCCTTAAGTTCGGCGCTAAAGGATCTTACATTAACCTTCATTGGAGTACTCCCCGACAGCCATGAACTTTACTAAAGAACTAGCAGTGCTGGAACGGGGGGATAAATTGGTCCCTTTGATATTTAGAGTAAAAGAGCGAACACCATGGCGAAGCGCTTGACTACTAACGCTAACTCTGGCAATGATCCTACCTAATACTTAAGTGGGCTATACCGTTAAAATAACGACCATGGACAGCCATCAAAGAAGGAAATTTTTTCGCCTACTCGCGTATCTACTACTTGCTAGTATCCTCCTGTGGCTACTCCTACCCGAGCGTTTTGCCGTAAACGTCCCTATCCAGATATTTGGCGCAAACACGCCTTCCACCAGGGTCCTTCAGGATCGACTCCAGTTACCCAAGGGATTCACTATCAAGATCTATGCCACCGATCTTCCAGGCGCCCGCATGTTGCAGTTTACTCCGGAGGGCGACCTTTTGGTTAGCCTATCAAATACCGGCGATATCGTACTACTGGAGCGCGATACTAATAGCGACTACCAACCCGAGGGTCGCCATATACTACTGACCCAGCTTAACCGGCCTCATGGAATCGATCTTCACCAAGGTTGGCTTTATGTTGCCGAAACGGATGCCATAGGCCGCATTCGCTTTGATGCGCTGACTCGCACTGTCCGTGGTAAATACCAACGCATTGCCCAACTCCCCAGCGGTAGCGGGCACTGGACCCGCACCCTAGGCTTTGGTCCCGACGGCTGGCTCTATGTTTCAGTGGGTTCAAGCTGCAATGCTTGCAAAGAAGCAGATATCCGGCGGGCAGCGCTGCTTCGTTTCCCCCCCACCGGCGGCAAGGGTGAAATTTTTGCCTCTGGTCTGAGAAATACGGTTGATTTTGACTGGCATCCGAGCACAAATCAGCTCTACGGTACGGATAATGGCCGTGACTTCCTGGGGGATGACTTTCCCCCCGATGAACTAAATCTCATTGAACAAGGTGGATTTTATGGCTGGCCCTACGCCCATGGGGATAACATTCCCGATCCTACCTTAGGGCCAGACCATCAAGAAGCTATTCAAAATAGCATTGCACCCGTCTACTACTTCGCCGCCCATACGGCCCCCCTCGGTATCACCTTCTTGCGCGGTAAACAGCTTCCATTCGCCTATCAGGAAGCGGCCTTGGTGGCGCTCCATGGCTCCTGGAATCGAACCGAGAAACAAGGCTACGAAATTGTCTCCTTACACTTTAATAAGGCAGGAGAGATCAGCGGCCGCAAGTTTGTTACCGGCTTTGAAATCAATGGAAATGTCATTGGGCGCCCAGTGGATGTAGCGGAAGGCCCTGATGGAGCCATCTATATTTCCGATGATTTTACGGGCAGTATTTATCGTGTGAGTTATTCATTGAATCCCCAATCCAACTAAACTGTACGCCGTTTCCTCCCATTCCATAAAGCAGGCAAATATAGAGAAAAAATCGAACTTTTTCATAACTTTGCCCTCATAATGGAGATATATTCTTACTTGATTTCGGCGGATTTTCAGCCAAACTTAGAGATAACCAAGAAAACTCTAAATATATGACCCGTGGATCATCCGCAGCCGTTTCGACCAAATCATCCCCTTTCCAGCCTCAAAAGCCTAACGGGATTTTTTCGGCTTACTGCTTCTGCTTCGGACGCAGGTACAGCATAATATTAATAAATAGCTTGGAATAAAAGTTTGCGTTATTAATATTTATAAGAGATTGATATCTAATGAGAAAAATTAAGATTGCTATTATAGGCATGGGTAATTGCGCTAGTTCATTGTTGCAAGGGTTTTACTATTACACCGATAAAAAATCGGAGGACGCCATCGGATTGATGCATTGGTCAATCGGGGGTTATAAGCCATCAGATATCGAAGTGGCGGTGGCCTTTGATATTGACAAGCGCAAGGTGGGCAAAGATGTAGCTGAGGCCATTTTTTCCGAGCCCAATTGCACGGCTATCTTTTGCCCAGATATCCCCAAAACCGGCACTAACGTCCAAATGGGAAAAATTCTAGATGGCTTCTCAGGCCACATGAAGGATTACGATCCCAAACATACCTTTATCCTTGCCGATGATCCTGAACCGACTCAAGAAGAAGTCGTCCAAGCCTTACAGAAATCAGGAGCGGAGATCCTACTTAACTACTTACCGGTAGGCTCGGAGCAGGCAACCCAATTCTATGCGGAATGCGCCCTGGAAGCAGGGATCGCGTTTATCAATAACATTCCTGTCTTTATTGCTAGCAATCCCGCCTGGGCCAGGCGCTTCAAAGAGAAAAACCTTCCTCTTATCGGGGACGATATTAAGGCCCAAGTAGGGGCTACTATTACCCACCGTGCCTTGACTGATCTCTTTAGAAAACGTGGGGTCAAATTAGAACGGACCTATCAACTCAATACCGGCGGCAATACGGATTTTCTGAATATGTTAAACCGCCATCGATTAGCCTCTAAGAAAGAGTCTAAAACAGAAGCTATACAGGCCGTTACTGCTGAGCGCCTGGACCCGGACAATATCCATGTAGGCCCCAGTGATTACGTTCCCTGGCAAAAAGACAACAAACTCTGTTTCATCCGCATGGAAGGCAAACTGTTCGGGGATGTCCCCATGAATCTAGAACTTCGTCTTTCAGTGGAAGATTCCCCCAACTCAGCGGGCGTTGCCGTGGATGCCATCCGGTTTGTTAAACTTGCCTTGGAACGCGGCCAAGGCGGCGTATTGCATGCGCCTTCGGCTTACCTCTGCAAACACCCTCCACGACAATATACTGATGATGAGGCCTACCGCATGACCGAGGCATTTATCGAAAATAAGCTGGTAGACTCTCCTGAACCCCCTAACGTTTACCAGGAAGAAGGAAAATCGCCCGTAGCTTCCCGCAGATAGGAGGCTTCTTATATATTGAAATAAAAGCTTTGCTCACCTTGGCAAAAAAATAAAACAATTGGTTCTCCCTATGGGATGGGACAAAAAATCTTTGCTGCTCTTTCCTGCCGTTACTTGGGCAGTTTGAATATTTCTATTAGGGGGAATGAAATAATGGAAAAAATCCGTGCTACTGCCCAGCAATATTTACATCAAATTTTGGCGCCGGTAGTACATCTCCTAGCCCGCTCCCGGCTTTCCCCCAATCAGGTGAGTATCGCCGGCTTTATCCTTGCCCTGATGGCGATGGGGATCTTGCTTGCAGACTATCCTCTTGCTGCCGGTGTAATATTTCTGCTAGGAAGCAGCTTTGATATTCTGGATGGTGCGTTAGCCCGGTTGGATAAAAAAACCACGCCTTTTGGCGCATTCCTTGACTCCACCTTGGACCGAATGGGCGAAGGCGCAATACTAATGGCCATTGCCTATCACTTAGTTTTGGAAGGGCAAGCAGTAGCGGTAGCTGGCGTGGTCCTAGCCTTGCTGGGCGGGATGCTTACCAGTTACATCCGGGCCCGTGCGGAAATTTTAGGCATCACCTGTACTATTGGCTGGGTAAGCCGCCCCGAGCGGGTCATTATAATAGGAGCTGGTTTAATCTTTGGCCTGCTCATGGAAGCCGTCTACCTCCTCGCCATACTTAGCTTATGGACGGCCGGCCAGCGATTCTTTCATGTTTCAACAATTCTCCGCCGCCAATAACTCCTATAACCCCTAGCTTAAAAACTATTTCTCGCTTCAGCAAGCGCTTCCAGAATAAGTTCGAGCCCCTCGTTTAAGATAGCTTCATGGGTGCGCAGCTGCAAAATACAGATTCTCAGAAAATAGCGACCACCAACTTCAGTCCCGGTCAACATGATGCGGCGAGGCGCGTTAATGCGCCTCAAGAGCACTTGGTTCCGGCGATTTTCCTCTTCCCTATTGATCCCTTGGAAACGCTGCCGAAAAGCAAAAAGGGAAAGTTCAGGAGGTGCAGCCATCTCCACATCAGGCTCTCGGGAAAGCCGCTGCCAGGCTTGGACAGCCAAGCGACGCTTTTCTGCCAATGCATGCCGAAAAGCAGCCACGCCATGGAGCTTAAAAGGTAACCACAGGCGCAGTCCCCGCCATTCACGAGAGAGCTCTGGTGATAATTCGCAAAAGTCTAAATGCTCTTCGCTTTCCTGAAAGGCTGGCATATAAGCCGCCGAAGCGCTAAATGCCCGGCGTAGATTTGCCATATCCGGCATGAGTAGAGCTCCAGTCCCATAGGCTAAAAAGAGCCCTTTATGAGGGTCCATTGCCAAGGAATCCGCTCGCTCCATCCCTTTAAATAGGGATTGCAACTCCGGTACCATGCGAAAGGCAGCTCCATAAGCACCGTCAATATGAAACCAAAGCTCATGCTTTGCCGCTACCGCTGCAATCTTAGCCAGAGGATCTATTGCGCCCGTGTTGACCGTGCCGGCGGTGCCGCAAACAAAAAATGGCAATAATCCCTGCTCCCGATCTTGGCGCACAGTTTCTTCCAGCAGATCGGCCCGCAAGCGAAACCGTCCATCGACTTGAATTGGACGCAAATTTCTCCCTGCGATACCCGCAACCCGAGCCGCCTTGGCTACCATATGATGCGCCTCGCTGGAATAGTAAACGGTGCCCTTAAGAAGATGCTCGCCCAGGTATTCTTCTCTGGCAGCAACAAGAGCGATTAAGGTTGACATGGAGGCCCCTGAAGTCAAAAGTCCTAGCGACCCCCGGGGCAGGCCCATCAATTCCGCCAGCCACCGAAGCAACTGAGTTTCCATCTCAACCGCGGCAGGCGCGGCGGCCCAAACGCCTGTGTAGCGGTTGACCGTAGCGGCAATAAGCTCACCAAGAGCCGAGGAAAACAACCCACCTCCCGGAACATGAGCAAGATAGCCGGGGCTAGCCGGATTAAAGGCAAAAGGGATCACCTGTCCGAAGATAAAATCCAGCACTTCCCCCGGCGCACTTGGGGTCTCGGGTATTGATTCCCGCAGCCAAGATGCCTGAGGATCAAAGTAGTCAGCGGCCTGGGCAGGTTGCCGATCTATGGTTTCCACAAAAGCGGCCAGCCGCCGACCCACTTCATCAAGAAGCTTTTGAAGCTGGGCTGGAGAAGGATCTAGAGCGGATAATCTCTCATCCAGTATGCTAGGATTCATGGGTTTTTCATCATTAATCCGCTGATTATCGGTATTTTTTACCAATAGGGCACCTCACCACAGGCTATAGAAAAACGCGCACGCCATTTTAAAGCGAGATTTGGCGCGTTTCTAGCCAATAGATCCGCTCCCAGGTCGCTGGAGAGCGAAAGAGCAAATCCCACGCCCATATCGGATCACTCATCCAGCTACCATACCCATATTCGCAGCTCTCCCGATCACGCCAACAAAGACGGTACCTTATTTGCAACTTGTTGCTTGGTTCCAACATTCCCATTTTCTCCGCTGTGGCTTCTTAAAAATGTCAAAATATCGTGTTTTTAACCTACCAGCAGAAGAAATGCAAAACTTACACCACTCTAATATGACGAATCTTATGACTCTGAGGCATTCGATAAAAACGCCGCAATTCATTAACCAAATATGAGTTTCTCGGAATAAAAGAGTACTTTTCTTCAAGGGAGCCACAATAGCGTGCTGCAAGACGATTGGCTTCTTGGTATCGCTGCTGTTGAATATCATCAAGCCCATCGCGAAAACGTATTTCTTCAAATAGCGTGCGCCGGAGTAATCGCATATCCACTATTCCCCGCTGACGATATATCAACGCCGCAGTCAGCACAAACTTATCAATTTCAGCCTGAAGTTCAAGTTCTAACTGGGTAACTGTGCGCTCAAAACCCACATTCCAAGCAAGATAAAGAAAATGACTTACTCCTTCAAGAACAAACCAAAATTCCGCTAGATTACCATCATGGAGCAATTCACTTGGATTATCACTCACTAATCGGGTAAGCAATTCTTGATTCAGATATAAAGCAAGATCAAGATTATTCTTGCTTTGCCGAATCAAAAGCGCTTCCACTGATTGTCCCTTTCCAGCGGCCTCCTCTGTAAGCCTACGGACTAACGTTGGATCTGTAATCAGGAAGTCCTCTACCCGATAATAGGTGCGAACGTCGTAAATATACTCGAGCTGAGCCTGAAGGGCATTTAAATCCATAATCAACTCTAATGGATGGGTCCAGAATGCTGCGGATTGATCCCCAAGCATCTCAACCTGCGCTCAAGACGAGGGCTGCCTGTTTTTGCCCATAATTCATAGAGATCTAAAATGTCTTGCTCACTTGAACCGAAAGCGTTTTCGCCCACTTCCGCCAACACATCGACGAACTGCACAAACTGCTGAGATAACTGTCGAAAAATCGTCGCTAACGCCCGTTCTCTTGCATTTTGTCCTTTTATATCATAGAGATAGCCATAGGCACTGCCTCCCATGGCAATGTAATAATCCACATCCACCAAGCGACGACGAAAGTAACCTGAAAAAAGCCCAGAGATGAATAAAGCCACATCCCCCAAGCGCTGTAATATAAGTTTACGCTCGCTTTGGGAAGCCGCCCCAGCGGCAAAACCATACAATTCAGCTAAGGGCCGCAGGATAGGCCCTTCCTGAGTATAATCAAAAATTTTTTCCGAGCGAGAAAAATCGGTCAGGAGATTAACGAGATAAAAGACCGTTGCCTCATCTACTTTCACATGCTGGTTGGCAACGGCTTCTTGCAGGGAATCATAAAAAAAGGGCCGTAACTCGGATCGGGTAACTAATTCCGGGTACCGACGATTATTGCCCATAGAACTACCCTTTATTTTATTTATATCCTTAACTTGTTTTTAGCGTAACATAGAATAGTTTGTCAAGAAAAAATTCTTTACCTATCAGCACTTAACTATCCTTGCTGCTAAATAGCGCTCGGCTCGACCATCACCTATGGCTTTATTTATCTAGCGCTTTCCGGAGTTTTTCTATTTCCTGCTCTGCGAGTATTTGCTTGGTCACATCATATTGTACTCCTAGGAAATAAAGCAGATTGCCCTCTTGATCGAATACCGGATTAATTGCAAGATGATTATAGAAAAGCTCACCATTTTTTTTGTAATTCTTTAGATCTACCTCAACGGGAACGCGCTTTTGAATAGCCTCTCTGACCCGCCGTGATCCCTCTTGATCCCTATCGTTACCCTGTAAAATACGACAGTTTTTGCCAAGAATTTCTTCTTTTTTATATCCGGTTATTTTTTCAAAGGCTTCATTGACATAAATAAGTGGATTGTCTTCCTGATCAGGATCAGTCAATGATATTCCATTTACACAGGAGTCCAAGATTTGCGATAAAACTCGAGGGATAAGCCCCTCATCTTTTTCAACGATAAACGGCATAATTGGCATGATTGTTTTCCTCTTTCCAGAACGAGGGGATATTTCACCACCCGAAAATGACCTTTTAGCAATAGCCTTTACCTTCTCAAGAATATAGATATATTTAAGAGCGTATTTATTCAGACTACCTATTGAGAGTTGGCAGAATCGGCGGGTTACATTGTTTTTTCTTCGAGTAGCCCTTTCAGATTACGTACCGTGCTGTTAGTGCCTCCTCGGATAGCGGCCTCAATAAGCTTTTCAAATGGCCGCATAAAAAAATCAATCTTTAATAATTCGAAGGTAAATTTAACTTGGGTTGCCTGATCAAGAGATGCAAAATTATAAATCACTCGAAAAGGCACCTGACCCGTTCCTTCACAGGAGAAACACTGATTGGGTTCAAACCTGGTGATACGAAATTTAGACTCGGTACGGCGCCCTTGGTCTTTTCTCACCTGCCTCCCCAGCGTGCCAACCCTTACCGGCCCGTCAGAGAGTTGCTCTAACTCTACGACTTCAGGGGACCATTTGGGATAATTACTGAAGAAATCTACCGATATAAACCGGAACACATCCTCGACAGGCCGGGCTATCACGATGCTTGATTGGGCGCTAATCATGCTCAGGCTTCTACCTCACTGTATAATGGCAGTAGTTTAGTGACTGATATCATCAGTCCCGGATAACATCACGTGCCAACTTGACGAACCTGACAATAACGTAATCCTTAGTATATAGCAGTCTATTAATCTAAATTTCATGCGTTGTCAAATTGAGTCCAATAAAAATTTCCTAAAAGCGAGCTTTCAGTGGATAGTCACTGCTCCCCTCCCATGTCAATGCTTGCCACAAAATAGTCGACTTTACACCTATTTTTCCTTACGCTTCCATTATCGCCTTAACCTAACGAGCTCCTGGCCGAATTAAGAACTAACAATGGAATAACTCTGGAGCAGAGAAACATGCCTTATCCCTTTGCCGTGATTTTTGTAGGTACCTTGCTATTTTTGACTAACCCCGTCTTAGCTAAGTCATGGGATTTGTTTCCCCGGCCAGCGATGCTAGAACAAGATATCCGTTTCTGGACCCGAGTTTACACTGAAATTGATAATAATCACGGCTTTATCCATGATAATCGGTACCTTAACGTCATTTATGAAGTAACTCCCCTGCCTATCCATCTAAGCTCCCAGGCCGCTAAGAAACACCTTCAGGAGCGGCGGCAATACTATCAAGGGATCTTGCTTCGCCTTGCCGAAGGCAAGCGGGATAATCTTACGGAAGAAGAGCGGCGAGTACTCGCACTTTGGCGGCGGAACGTGAACGATAAAACACTCCAGGCCGCCGCCTCAAGGCTCCGTTTCCAGCGGGGGCAGGCAAATCGTTTTCGTGAAGGATTAGTCCGCGCTGGCGTCTATAAACCTTTTATCCTCAAAACTTTGGATTCCCTCGGCCTACCACGGGAACTTGCCGTATTACCCCATGTAGAGTCCTCATTTGACCCAACCGCCTATTCCCATGCTGGCGCTGCGGGGCTATGGCAGTTCACCCGTCCCACTGGGCGCCGTTTTATGCGCATTGACCATGTGGTAGATGAACGCCTGGATCCCTTCAAGGCCACGGTGGCCGCCGCCCGTTTGCTTCAGCATAACTATGAAAAGACCGGTACCTGGCCCTTAGCTATTACCGCTTACAATCACGGCGTAGCAGGGATGCAGCGGGCCAAAAAGCAAATGGAAACCTCGGATATTGTGGCTATCCGGCAAAATTATAAAAGCCCTACTTTTGGTTTTGCCTCGCGTAATTTTTATGTGGCCTTTCTTGCGGCCTTGGAGGTAGATACCAACGCAAAACTTTATTTTGGCCACTTTCAGGCAGATAAACCAGTAAAAAGTGAGAGTATAGAACTTACTGACTTCGTCCCTGCTCATGCCCTGCAGCGGGTTTTAGGACTCGATCAAACCACGCTCAAACAAAGCAATCCTGCCCTGCTCTCGCCCGTTTGGAAAGGCCATAAATACTTGCCTCGGGGCTATGAGCTACGTATACCTTGTACCCCCACTTGTAGTAGATCTAAAGTGCTAGCCTATCTAGCCCCTTGGGAACGATTTGAGAAACAAATACCGAATCGTTTTCATAAAGTTCAACAGGGACAAACCCTATCTCATATTGCTCGGCGCTATCGCATTAATGTCCATCAGCTAGTAAAATTGAATGGGCTTACCAACCGCCATCACATCCGGATGGGACAAACCCTACAGCTACCTTTCCCTGCCACTGCAAACAGAAACCATATTCGCTCAAAGACTGGGCATTACACGGTGCAACGTGGCGATACGCTTTCTAGAATTGCCCAACGTTTTGGAATGACCCAGCAAGCACTCCTAAAAAGCAATGATATTACCGATAAACATCGAATTTATGCTGGCCAAAATTTACTGCTAGCACAACTCCCTTCCTCCTCTGAAAACTAGCACATAGCATGTCTCAGCTTTACCAGAGGAGCGGCTCGGGGCATCCGAAAAATGTCCCGAGGGAGCGTGCGCATCAAACTTTTTTTTAGAGAGAAAAAACGGGTTTGCGGAATACCGCCAACTTGCTCCAAGCATACTTCAAAGTTCTCGCTGGGATACTTAATCTTCGTTTCTACTCCACCCAATCCTCGCCCATTACCATTTGGCATACCTCGAACTAACGTTAAAATAAGATAGTGTTCAGCATTCAGCGGTCATATAATGAACTGGTGGGGTAAAACATTAGGTGGCACCTTTGGTTTTCTATTGGGAGGTCCCTTAGGCGGTCTGTTGGGTACGGCCTTGGGCCACCAGATTGATAATGGACTGAAGAAAATTGCCTCTCTAGGGCTTTCCTCGGAAGAGCGAAAGCAAGTCCAAAGCGTATTTTTTACTACCACCTTTTCGGTGATGGGACATCTGGCTAAGGCGGATGGCTGGGTCTCGCCCAACGAGATTCGGATGGCTGAAATTATTATGACCCGCATGAAACTTTCACCAGAGCGGCGCAGAGTTGCCATTGGACTATTTAATCAGGGTAAGCAACCTGATTTTCCTCTCAATGAGGTACTGGATCAATTCTACCGCAATTGTCGTTATCAGCGTGTCTTGGTACGTGTATTCCTGCAAATTCAACTGCAAGCAGCCATGGCTGATGGCCCCATTAACAGGGCGAAACAGCATTTATTGTGGCACATCTTTGCCCGCTTGGGGATCTCCCAGCGAGAGTTTAAGGTTCTGCTTTCATTACTCCAGGGAAAATGGGAACAAAAAGCGACAGGCAGAGGTGAAACACAGCAGCGCCGCCACCTCAAACGAGCCTATACCATCCTAGAAATCAATGAAAGCGCTAGCAATGCTGAGGTGAAGCACGCTTATCGGCGTCTAATGAGTCAACATCATCCGGATAAGCTGGCTGCCAAAGGATTACCTGAAGACTTGATGACACTTGCTACCGAAAAGGCTAAAACCATTGGCGCCGCCTATGAACAAATTCGTAAAATCCGGGGTTTTTAATCTAATGGCAACTATCCTCAAGAAAGCATGGGGCTTGCCATCCTGCTAAAGGGCGCGTTCTTGCTTATCCTTGCCTATGGGATATTGGCACTCCTAGCATATCTCTTCCAACCTTATCTGTTGTACCTGCCCAATACTCCTAGCAGGACCGTGACAGGAACTCCAGCGCAGATAGGTCTTGCCTTTGAAACAGTTACCCTGAGCACCGAGGATGGCATTACCATTAAGGGTTGGTACTTACCCGCTGCTAAAGAGCGAGGAACAATACTGTTTTTTCACGGCAATGCTGGCAATATTGCCCACCGCCTAGACTCCTTAAGGCTATTCCACAGTCTTGGGCTCTCCAGTTTTATTATTGATTACCGAGGCTACGGTCACAGCCAAGGCCATCCTACCGAAGTGGGCACCTATCAAGATGCTCAAGCCGCTTGGCATTATCTGACCCAGCAACGCCAAATTCCTGGGAGGAAAATTATCGTCTTTGGCCGCTCTTTAGGGGGGGCCATTGCCTCACAGCTAGCCGCTCATACCCAGCCGGGAGCCTTAATCGTGGAATCGGCTTTTACCTCCATTCCAGATTTAGCGGCAGAACTCTATCCTTTCCTGCCGACCCGATGGCTAGTCCGCTTTCAGTACCCTACCGAAAATTTCCTGCAAAAGGCTACTTGCCCCGTACTTATCATTCATAGTCGTGACGATGAAATTATCCCTTTCGCCCATGGGCAAGCGCTTTTTAAAGCCGCTCTTCTCCCTAAACAACTGCTGGTACTAAACGGAAACCACAACGATGCCTTTTTGGTCAGCGAGCGAGCCTACCTACAAGGTATCGATGCCTTTCTGCAAACTTACTTCGATCAATATTGGAGCGTTAAATAATCACTCGATAATTTTATCGACGCCGCTCAATATGATCGATAACAACAGCGGTTCCAGACTCCAGAATGAGCTTGTCACCCTCCTTTAAGAGCGTAAATTTGAGACTCCCCTTCAAGCTTCGAGGACCAGAAAGCACGAATTGATCCTGGGTTTCACCGCTTAGTAATGCGGAATCCAAGGATTCGCCCACTTCTTGCACCAACTCTTCACCAATGATCTCATCATGCCCTGCTTGCTCGAACATACCTGTAAACCAAATCTGGTTACCCGTTGAAACTCCTACTCCGGTTGCAGTAGCAAAAAATCCCTTCAATTTGACGCTGCTATAGACTAGCCCCTGCGGTCCACTAAGGAAATCATGTTCAAAGCTTACCGTCCTTATCTCTTCGGAAGCCTCTGTCGCCACGAATGCCACATTCCGAAATTCGATTGCATTCACATTTTCACGCGTTCTATCAATGCAAATCCTAGGTGCTTTCCCGGCTTCACTCCCCACCACTCGGAGCTCGGAATAATCACCCTCGATGGCCACACAGGTTCCGGCGAAACCGCCTTTCTCATCAGCTTCTAATATTTTCCCTTGGATGCTGGTGATCAACACACGGGCAGAGCTAACTTCTAGCCCCATCATCAATAAAAATAAGCTTAGGGTAGCAGTCCAAAGCAACCTCATCGTCCATCCCCCTATAAAATTATCTACCGTTACTAAAAAAATGCCTGGGCTTTCCGCAATTACTCCCCACTCTCTGCTTGCTCAAAACTTTCAGTTTAGAAATTGGGTATGGGCCTTCGCCGGCAAAGAAAACGGGTCACCTTGCCACCCCTTGATAAACTTGAGTATTTGCTTTTCAGGCAACTTCCCGGTTTTCATCAGTTGCTCCCTGGAAGCCTTTATTTTGGACAGTATACGATACACTTTAAATGGATAGCATGCTTAATATGCTCCCTTACATCGTAAACGCTCGCCTAATGGGGTAGAAATAATCAATTGCTTCCATTGTATAATGCTTTCAACTGGAGGATCAGCCTGGTTCCGCAAGTCAAGACTCACCCCCAATTTCCAAACTGGAAGCAGCGGTGAGTAAAGCTTGCATCGTTATTCCGCTAAAAGGGGCTTCGCCGTGCGCGAGGTAAAAGGTGGATAGAAAAACGTGATTTAAGAGATTATTTTTCTTCAACAAAATAATGATTGCTCATCCTTTAAGAGAAAAACGTATACTGCTAGGGATTAGTGGTAGTATCGCGGCTTATAAAGGTGCCGATTTGGTCCGCCGGCTGCGAGAGCTGGGGGCTGAGGTGCAAGTTGTCATGACGGCTACCGCCCAGGGATTTGTCACTTCTCTCACCTTTCAAGCATTAAGCGGGAAACCCGTTCATACTGAACTTATGGATCCGGCTCAAGAGGCAGCCATGGGGCATATTGCCTTAGCCCGCTGGGCGGATTTGCTGTTAGTGGCGCCAGCCTCAGCGGATTGCCTAGCTCGGTTAGCCCAGGGCCAGGCTAATGATTTGCTTACCGCGATATGCCTAGCGACGACCGCCCCTTTGGCAGTAGCCCCCAGCATGAATCAACAGATGTGGCAAGCTCTGGCAACGCAAGAAAACATGGCGGTTTTATGTAGGCGGGGAGTGCAGGTATGGGGACCCGCTAAAGGAGAGCAAGCCTGCGGCGAGCAAGGCCCGGGGCGGATGTTAGAGCCCCACGAGCTAATAGGGGCAGCGGCGAAGCTATTGACTGAGCCCTTCCTCGCTGGCCGGTCCGTGCTGATAACTGCTGGACCCACCCGTGAATTCTGGGACCCGGTACGTTTCCTCAGTAACCGAAGTTCTGGCAAGATGGGATATGCGCTGGCTGCCGCAGTGGCTGAGGCCGGAGCCCAGGTAACACTGATTAGCGGACCCGTGGCGCTTGACGTGCCTCCGGGGGTACATCGGATTCAGGTGGAGAGCGCTCAGCAGATGTGCGATGCTACGCTTGCCCAGGTGGCGGTCATGGATATCCTGATTGCTTGTGCTGCCGTGGCCGATTATCGGCCTACTAAACAAGCGGCTCAAAAAATTAAAAAGACGGATCAGGGCCTAACCCTAGCGCTAGAGCGAACAACCGATATCCTTGAACAATTGGCTAATTTGGCCGATAAACCCTTTATCGTTGGATTTGCCGCGGAAACCGAGCGCCTCGAAATCAATGCATACCGTAAACTTAAACTCAAAGGGCTTGATATGATTGCCGCCAATTGGGTGCAAGGAGGGCAAGGTTTCGAGGCGGATGACAATGCCCTAACAGTCCTATGGCCTGGTGGTAAAGTAGAACTGCCCAGGACGTCTAAAACTCAGCTAGCCCGAGCGCTTATAAAATTGATTGCGGAATATTATCATGCCAAAGGTTCAGCTTAAAATTCTAGATTCCCGCCTTGGAAAGGAGTTCCCTCTGCCGGATTATGCCACTGCAGGAGCGGCGGGTTTGGATCTGCGGGCTTGTATAGAAAGGCCCCTAGCCATTTTACCCGGCGCCACCAAATTGATTCCTACGGGGCTAGCAATTTATATCGCTGATCCGAGGTTTGCTGCGGTGCTACTTCCCCGCTCCGGGTTGGGACATAAACAAGGTATTGTGCTGGGTAATCTGGTGGGCCTTATTGATAGCGATTATCAGGGGGAGATTCTGGTTTCTTGTTGGAACCGGGGGGCGGAGCCTTTTACCCTTGCCGTGGGGGAACGAATTGCCCAGATGATTTTTGTGCCAGTAGTGCAGATGGAATTCGAGCAAGTAGAAACTTTTACCGCTACTCTGCGGGGAGAAGGGGGCTTTGGCCATACGGGCCGGCACTAACCCGAAAGCCGCTTTAATCTCAGCCCTTATTTTTGGTTATCGGTACTCATTTTGAAGCTATTAGGCCGGAACACGGGTTTTGAGACTTAAGCTTAATAGTCATAAAATCGAAGGATAGAATCTTTGGCTGGTAAATTTTCCTTCTTTAGGAAGCGAAGCAAGCACTCATTACAGCCTGAAGAAAAGAAGGCATTAGGCAACTATACCTTAGCGGCTTTTTTAACCACGGGATTTATTTTCGTGGGTTTAGCGCTGCTTTTCTATCAACACTGGTTACTCTCTTCTGAGCAACAATTTAGGAAATTGATTCAATTAGAGGCTCAGCACCAGGCGGTGGCCGTGCATGCAAAAATCCGCTCCTATGCTGAAATTCTCACCTCCATGGCCCGTAATCCTGTGCTTTTACGTTTAGTCGAGAATCAAGATAAACGATTATTACGACTCAAGGAGCAAGAGTTGAAATACGCTTTTCCTGGAGCGATAGGGGTTCGGATTTTACCACCAGGGATAAATGATATTGATCAACAGGCAACGCCACCCCTAAATTATTCAAGCCTAGCCTTGTTGCGGGCGGCAGAAGACAGCAGTGGGGCAACGCTTGCGGAGATACACCTGTTAGGCCACTCGGAACAGTATGTGGCTATGGCCCAGCGCCTTCTCTCAGCGGCTGGAGATGTTGCAGGTGTTTTGTTCCTAGCCCTTGATCCCATTGTGTTTACAAACACTCTGAGCCAACCGGGTTTATCAGGCGGTTATCTGGAATTACGCCAGGGTGCGAAGCAGTCGCAAATATTTGCCAGCTACGGAAATGGGCAATTAGCGAGTACCCCTCCCCAAGGACTTATTCCTATTGAGGATAGCCGTTGGCAATTGGCCTATTGGTTATCCACGCAAGGGAAAGAAGAAGACACGCATCTTATCTTTTGGGGAGGAGTGGTTTTTGGATTGCTGGCACTAGGCATGATTTTCTATGTTCAAGATCGGCTATTTGCACGTTTCTTGCGAGAAGATCTGATTACCTTGGTGAATTTGGTCCGTGACTTGCTAAGAAGCCAACTACAGGACCGCTATAAAATCCATTTGCCCGCTTTTAAGGGAGCAGCAGCAGTCATCCAGCGTATGGCCTCGGAAAAACGGGCCACAGGGGAAACAATCGCCTCCGGGATGACTTTTAGGGAAGATGCCCTCAATGATGGAAATTTTCAAACAACAGAGAGCATGAAAGTGAAAGAACAGTCCCTTAACCAGAGCGGCCGTATCGCCGCCTCTATTTTTAAAGCCTATGATATTCGCGGTGTGGTAGGAGAAACACTTACGCCAGAGACCGTGTATGAAATTGGGCGTGCCATTGGCAGCGAGGCCCATGCGCAAAACCAACAAAATATTATCGTAGGCCGAGATGGTCGTCTTTCTGGTCCCGAATTAGCCCATAATCTTATCGAAGGAATTCGGGCAACGGGCTGTGACGTGGTTGACATTGCTGTGGTGCCGACTCCGCTGCTGTATTTTGCCGCGCAATATCTAAGCACCGGCTCAGGAGTGATGCTAACAGGAAGCCATAATCCCCCTGACTATAACGGTATGAAAATTATGCTTCGCGGCGAGACGCTTGCATTAGAAGCTATTCAGGCTCTGCGGCGCCGAATCGAAGCAGAGGATTATGCCCGTGGCGCGGGTAATCTACAGACAGTAGATGTGGTGCCCGATTACATCGAGCGGGTCACTAGCGATGTGAAACTTACCCGCCCCTTAAAAATTGTGGTGGACTGTGGGAATGGAGCCGCCGGCGAAGTTGCCCCTCGTCTATTCCGAGCGCTGGGTGGTGAAGTCAGCGAATTATATTGCGAGATTGACGGCCAATTCCCTAACCACCACCCGGATCCAAGTCAGGCAGAAAATCTAGAAGATTTGATCGCCAAAGTAAAAGCAAAGGGCGCAGATTTAGGGCTGGCTTTTGATGGCGATGGCGATCGGTTGGGGGTGATTGATTCTGAGGGCCGTATTATTTGGCCTGATCGCCAGCTCATGCTCTATGCCATGGATGTCCTTTCCCGGCACCCGGGGGCTACTATCCTTTATGATATCAAATGCTCCCGTCATTTAGATCAAGTTATTACTGAATATGGAGGCAGCCCGCTAATGTGGAAAACGGGGCATTCTCTTATTAAAGCCAAGATGAGAGAGACTGGCGCCCTTCTAGCGGGTGAAATGAGCGGTCATATCTTTTTCAAGGACCGCTGGTTTGGGTTTGATGACGCCCTTTATACGGGAGCACGCTTATTGGAGATTTTAGCCGCCGATACGCGAACCTTGGGAGAAATATTTGCTGCCTTGCCGAATGGGGTAAGTACGCCAGAGTTGCGAATAGAGATGGCCGAGGGAGAACATTTTCCGTTTATGGAAAAATTACTACACCAGGCCGATTTCCCAGAAGCTGCCGTAACCACCATCGATGGACTGCGCGTGGACTTTGAGGAGGGGTGGGGGTTGGTCCGTCCTTCGAATACCACACCTTGCTTAGTTTTACGGTTTGAGGCCAATGATGACGAAGCCCTAGAGCGCATTGAAGATAACTTTAGACGCTTGCTGCTGGAAGTTGATCCCAGCCTGGTGCTGCCATTCTAAGTGCATAAGTTAACTAGAAATTTTGGAAGCGGTTACCACAATGACTTTAACTGTTGATCATGCCATGAATATTGCCCAAGTGCTAACCGAATCCCTTCCCTACATCCAGCGTTTTGCGGGGAAAACCGTGGTTATCAAATATGGCGGTAATGCTATGGTGGATGATGATCTTAAAAACAGCTTTTCCCGTGATGTAGTCCTGATGAAATTAGTAGGGATTAATCCCGTTGTGATCCATGGCGGGGGGCCGCAAATTGGACGTTTGCTAGAGCGCGTCGGTAAACAAAGTGAGTTCATCCAGGGAATGCGGGTGACAGATAAGGAAACCATGGACATAGTAGAAATGGTTCTTAGCGGACAGGTCAATAAAGAAATTGTGAATCTGATCAATCGCCATGGTGGACATGCCGTGGGTCTCACTGGCAAGGATGGCACCTTAATTCACGCAGAAAAGCTGCATCTAACCCAGGATAGAGACGATCCGACTATCAATATCCCCGAGATCATTGATATGGGTCACGTAGGGAAAGTGAAACAAATTAATACTCGCATTGTGGATCTGCTGGTTCAAAGCGATTTTATTCCAGTCATCGCTCCTATTGGTGTAGGGGAGAACGGCCAATCCTACAATATCAATGCTGATCTAGTTGCAGGGAAATTGGCAGAAGCCCTGGGAGCAGAGAAATTAATTTTGCTTACTAATACGCCAGGCTTACTAGACAAGGAGGGTAAATTATTGACCGGCTTGAATGCCGAGCAGGTCCAGAGCTTGATTGCGGATGGGACCATATCAGACGGGATGTTACCTAAGATACAGTGTGCCCTTGAAGCAGTACATGCTGGTGTGAGATCAGCCCATATTCTCGATGGCCGGGTCGAACATGCGGTAATTCTGGAGCTCTTTACGGATGAAGGGATAGGCACCCTTATCCGTAATAGGCATTGAACCTAACTATTTCTTATCTATCGCGCAATCCAGCGCGGGCTGAGGAACCTATGGTATTGATTCTCGGCTGAGTGAGCTCCCGAAAACGCTCAAGATCCTTAATAAATTTTTGCCTAATAGTTTCTTGCTCCTGGCGTTTTTTAACGATATAGCGCCGGTTATTCATTAGGCGGTCCTTGACGGTTTGGATATTAGTAAGCAGCTGCTGGGGAAGCAGCTGACCGTTACGTTCTAAGTGAGCTGCTTGATTTTGGTGTGCTATCAATGCCTCTTGCAACGTTCTTATTTTGCCCTGAATGAGTTCGATTAACCCTTCGATGGCTTCGATCTGGCTGTTTCGGATTCGCAGCAGATCGGTTTCAGAGCCAAAAGTGGCTAGAAGTGTGCGATCATAATTGGCTTGCTCCTTGAGCCGCCGCTGCTTTTCTGCTTCGATTTGAGCGAGGCGTGCTTCCTCAACAAGTTGTTTTTGAGTTTTCGCTGGAGGGACTCGTTTAACCACTACCATTGTCTGATTATTAATAACCTCATATCCCCCCTGGACTGCCTCTGGAGGGAGATTATCACTGAGCATTTGCGTCCCATGCTCGCTAGTATAACGATAAAGCAGCCCAGCTTGAACCGAAGAGCTAAGGCCATAGAGGACGGCTAAGATAAAAAAAATGCCTAATATAAATCGAATCTGGATAATGTTGCTTACTTTAGGCATAAGACAATTCAAAAAACCTATATAACTAGATCCTTAGCCGCAATGCATTGGTTTGATCAAGGCGCTCTATTTTTTATTTCTCTGCTAGCTAATTTGTTCTCAGCCTTTAGTGGAGGTGGGGCAGGACTAGTACAGTTGCCGGCATTAATTTTTTTGGGCTTACCCTTTGGTATCGCGCTAGCAACCCACAAGGTAGCATCCGTCGCCCTAGGTATCGGCGCTACTCTCCGGCACTTAAGAGAAGAGACCTTAGAGCGACGATTTGCCCTCTTCATTCTGGCCTGCGGTTTACCAGGGGTTATCTTCGGAGCGAATGTAATTCTCAAGATTCCCGCTCGTACAGCAGAATTTGCACTGGGTTGTTTAACCCTAAGTTTGGGAATCTATTCTTTACTCAAACCGAATCTGGGGCAAGCGTCCCGCCTTTTAAACCGCCACTGGCGAGGCTATTTAGTAGGTGGCGGCGCTTTATTCTTCATCGGCATTTTAAACGGCTCTTTGACTTCAGGCACCGGTCTCTTTGTCACCCTCTGGTTAGTGAGGTGGTTTGGCTTAGACTATAAGCGGGCGGTAGCTTATACATTGGTGTTAGTTGGCTTATTTTGGAACGGTGTGGGAGCCTTAACGTTAGGATGGCTCGGCAATATCCAATGGACTTGGCTGCCGGCTTTGCTAATAGGTTCTTTGCTAGGAGGATATTTAGGTGCTCATCTTTCTATTGTCAAAGGTAACCGCTGGATTAAGCGAGGCTTTGAAATAGTTACTCTGCTCATTGGGCTCAAATTAATTACGGGTTAAAAACCCTCTCTACTCCATATTGCTTTTTATAGGCTTGCATTTTATCTAAATGTTCTTTCATTTCTGGCTTCTCTTCTAAATGGCGAATCAGATGGTCCAAGCAGGCAATACTTACCACGGGGATACCGTACTGAGCTTCCACCTCTTGGACTGCGGATTGTTTCCCTTGACCCTGTTCCTGGCGGTCCAAGGAAATCGCTACACCAGCGAGTGTAGCCCCCGCAGCATGGATAAGAGTAGCTGCTTCTCGTACTGAGGTGCCGGCGGAAATAACATCATCGACGATTAGGACCCGGGCGCCTTTAAGCGGAGTTCCCACCACTTTTCCTCCTTCTCCATGATCCTTGACCTCTTTGCGATTGAACGCGTACCCTATATCTCGCCCATATTTTTCCATCAATGCAATAGCTGTAGCCGTCACTAAGGGGATGCCTTTATAGGCCGGTCCAAAAAGCACCTCGAAAGCAAGCCCCGAGCCAGAAATAGCTTGGGCGTAGAAACGACCTAGCCGGGCTAAGCTTGCACCGCTATTGAACAATCCGCTATTAAA
Organism: Nitrosococcus oceani ATCC 19707; assembly: GCF_000012805.1. Taxonomy (GTDB): domain Bacteria; phylum Pseudomonadota; class Gammaproteobacteria; order Nitrosococcales; family Nitrosococcaceae; genus Nitrosococcus; species Nitrosococcus oceani. The sequence goes on from NC_007484.1 coordinate 3,391,875, forward strand.
AAAGTAGGGACTCATCCGGCCAGACTTCAGGGTAAAATCCCCAAAGCGAAGCACTCTCTTTTCGACCGCAAACTTGATAAATTCGTTTTGATAGCTCTTCATTCGTGCCTCATAAGAAAAAGTACTATTTTACAAGCTGACTCCATGTCCTTAGAAAACTTAAGCAGTTTTCTCTTTGAGGATACAATGGGTTAATGATACTGATCCACTCTGACTATTAATGAGCGCCTCAGCTTGATTAAAGCAGGGCGGAAGTACTTGCGCGTTATTTTCTCGGGGCGCATGGTAGTGGTTTCTTTGATGGGGTTTTCCAGTGGCCTGCCCCTTTTGCTCACCGGTTCGGTATTGCAGGCATGGATGCAACAAGAAGGTGTGGATTTAGGAACTATCGGCTTATTTGCTCTGGTGGGGCTACCCTATACGCTTAAGTTCCTATGGGCTCCTTTTTTGGATCGATACTCACTCGGTGGTATGGGACGCCGCCGGGGCTGGTTGTTACGAGTGCAAATCGGGCTTATCCTCGCCCTGGTTGGGCTGAGTTTAACGGAGCCTGCCATCAACCCCATGGGGGTTGCCGCTGCCGCCTTACTAGTTACCTTCTTCTCCGCCACCCAGGATATCGTGATTGATGCCCATCGCCGGGAAAGTTTAGCTGATCATGAACTAGGTTTAGGATCTTCCCTTTACGTTAATGGCTATCGAGTAGGCTTACTATTGGCCTCTAGCGGAGGGTTAATCCTCGCCGATTATATGCCTTTTTCCCAAGTTTACCAGTTACTAGCATTAGCCATGTTAATTGGCGTATTCACTACCCTGCTAGCGCCAGAGCCGAGCATTGCTGCCGATGCTCCCAAAACATTCTACGAAGCGGTTATAGCGCCTTTTCTAGAGTATTTTTGCCGTCCTAATGCCTTTTTGATTCTACTCTTTATTCTGCTTTATAAGATCGGCGATATCATGGCGAGCCACATGAGCATTCCTTTCTATTTAGACCTGGGCTATTCCAAGACTGAGATCGGCGCCATTGTTAAAGGATTCGGATTTTGGGCTACAGTTTTTGGCGGTCTAGCAGGAGGAATCGTAATGCTACGATTAGGGATCTACCGGGCGCTATGGACATTTGGTCTGCTGCAAAGCATTTCTACCGCCGGTTTTGCCGTACTTGGCGCTTATGGTTATAGCCTGCCAGGTCTTGCTGCTGTTATTGCCTTTGAAAACTTGAGCGGTGGTATGGGAACGGCTGCTTATGTGGCATTTATGTCGAGTCTGACGAACAAGAAATTTACTGCCACCCAGTACGCCTTGCTTTCTAGTCTAATGGGGATTCCTCGCGTTATCGTGGCGGCGCCAACCGGTTTTCTTGCCGCCAGCTTTGGATGGGTGGCATTTTTTTCCTGTTGTGCTTTGATTGCAGTCCCAGGGCTGCTGTTATTACGCCGCTTTCGGTCTTGGTAATAGCTCATATTCTATCTTACTGTTTTACGAATAGGAGGAGTGATACCTGGCAGTAATTTGGTCGGTTTCTCAATACGCACCCGCTTGTCCCGGCTGGTGGCTCCCGAAAGTAGGTAGACTTGATTTCTGCTAACCTGGAAGGTTTTAGCCAAGAAGCGGAGCAGATGAGTGTTAGCTTTGCCTTCTACCGGGGGTGCGGTAATCCGTATTTTTAGCCGATCTCCATGGGGGCCAATAACTTCATCGCCCTTAGCCCGGGGCTGGAGGCGTATCTGGATGATTAACGCTTCCTGTTGCCAGCAATACCACCGAACCGCCACTAAGCAATTAGATAATACGGGGAAACCAGGGCTCAATGAGCATGGAGGCCACCTGTAGAGCAATCAAAACCACTAATGGCGATAAATCCAAACCTCCGATGGGCGGCACTAAATTCCGGGCGGGCCGCAATAGAGGCTCGGTGAGATCATATAAGAGTATGGTAACCGGGTTGTAGGTAGTGGGCGCTATCCAGCTCAGAATAACTTGGATAAAAATGGCGATTTTGAAAACATCAAAGGTCAGACTGACTAGATCGCCGATGCTTGCCAGCAACAGCACGGGTAGTGGAGGTACGCTTAGGGCCAAACTTGAAATGATGGTTAATTTAACCATCGTAAGTATAAGAAGCAGGAACATGGAAGCCGTATCAATATTGCCCATAGGGGGCAAAAAACGGCGCAGGGGACGAAGGAGGGGCTGAGTAATAGTAATTAGAAACTGCGCCACCGGATTACGAAAATTGGCCCGTACCCATTGTAGCAATAGGCGTAGCATTACCGCCAAAATATAGAGGCTAAAAAGGGTATTAAGAAGAAAAATCAAGGGGATAGTTAAATAATCGTTAGGCATGCTTATTTCCAAGTTCTTGGGCTAGCTCTCGGGTGCGGTCACGGGCAGCTTGCAAGGCGCGAGCAAAGGCTTCACGGATGTTGGCCTCCTCCAAGGTAACAATAGCTCGCTCAGTAGTGCCCCCCGGTGAGGTAACTCGCTGCCTCAAGCTAGCGCAGCCTTCTTCGCTCTCCAAGGCCATTTTAGCGGCCCCAAAGGCGGTTTCAAGCGTTAATAAGCGCGCAGTATTAGACTCCAGACCCAAATCAATAGCAGCTTTTTCCATTGCTTCCATGACTAAGAAGAAATAGGCTGGCCCGCTGCCCGATAGAGCAGTCACCACCTCCATAAGACTTTCGTCATTTAGCCACAAGGTTAGTCCCACCGCTCGCAGCACAGACTCCGCCGCTTGCCGTTGATCTGGGTTAGTATGGGGGTTGGCAAATAGGGCCGTGGCTCCCGCCTGAACCAATGCCGGAGTATTAGGCATCGCCCGCACGATAGGTACCGTATCTCCTCCAAGCCAAGCCTCTAGATCCGAAGTCCGAATTCCCGCAGCAATAGTGAGCCAAAGGGGATGAGAAGGGGAAACTACATTTTTAAGCCCAGTGACTACGCTTCTCAACTGTTGGGGTTTAACCGCCAGCACGATTATAGCTGCGCCTTGCACTGCCTGGAGATTATCGGGAGTAGTATTGACGCCGAAACGCCTATGAAGGGCGTCTAACTTACGCCGATCCGGATCGGCGACCCAGATATTCTGGGCATCATGGTTACCCGCAAGTAAGCCACCAATGAGACTCGCCGCCATATTGCCGCCACCAATAAAGGCAAGGGTTTGTTCGCTCATGGATTCACTTTTTGGCTCCATTCCGAATACTGAGTGTATCCTATAATATAGGTTAAGACGAATATTACAGCAGAATTTTGCTAAAACACCTTAACTCAACGATCTTTTCGTGGCCGGGAACCGAATATTGCCGTACCGACCCGAACCAGCGTGGCACCTTCCGCAATAGCAGCTTCTAGGTCATCCGTCATGCCCATGGATAAACTGTCTAGCGTGAGGCCCTTCTGACGAAGACCCTCCCACAGCTGGTGCAAGGTTCGAAAAGGCCGGCGTTGGGCTTCAAGGTCAGAATTAAGAGCGGGTAAGGTCATCAAACCCCGCAAGGAAAGCCGAGGCATTTCAACAACCGCTGTAGCTAATTCAGCAAGTTCCTGAGCCGTGGTGCCAGATTTAGAACTTTCACCACTAATATTCACTTGCAAACAGACGTTTAGCGGCGCTAATTCCGGTGGCCGCTGTTGGCTGAGACGCTGAGCGATTTTTAGACGGGCAACGCTATGAACCCAATCAAAGTGGGTGGCGATATCCCGTGTTTTATTGGATTGAATTGGACCAATGAAATGCCATTCCAAACCTTCTGTTTCCAATTCTTTAATTTTTGGTAAAGCCTCCTGGAGATAATTTTCTCCAAAAGCCCGCTGCCCACAGGCTACCGCAGCACGAATTGCGGAAACTGGGCAGGTTTTGCTAGCCGCTACCAGGGATACACTTCCCTTAGGACGGCCAAAGCGCTGTTCAGCCTGGGCGATGCGGGTATAAACTTCTGCTAATTGCTGTGCAATCTGAGTCATGTTTTGTACTTGATGCCTCCTCGCTAAGGTTTAGCCATTTTAAGTTTGACTGAGTCCAGCCGATATTCCCAATGAAACCGGCAACTCGTCAATACCTAAGGAAAATCTATGGATATCGCTGAACTACTTGCCTTTAGTGTCAAGAATTCTGCCTCCGATTTACACATCTCGGCGGGCCTCCCGCCAATGATCCGAGTAGACGGCGACGTGCGCCGAATTAACTTACCGCCTATGGAGCACAAGGATGTCCATGCCATGATCTACGATATCATGAATGACAAGCAGCGTAAGGATTATGAAGAATTTCTGGAGACCGATTTTTCCTTCGAGATCCCTGGATTAGCCCGTTTCCGCGTGAATGCGTTCAATCAGAACCGCGGGGCAGCGGCGGTATTCCGCACCATTCCCTCTCAAGTACTCACCCTTGAAGAACTCGATGCCCCCGCCGTATTTAAGAATATCGCCGATAATCCCCGAGGGGTGGTGTTAGTGACCGGGCCTACCGGCTCTGGAAAATCAACTACCTTAGCGGCTATGGTAAATTATAAAAATGAGAATGATTTTGCTCATATTTTAACGATCGAGGATCCCATCGAATTCGTCCACGAAAGCAAAAAAAGCCTGATTAATCAACGGGAAGTCCATCGGGATACCCATGGCTTTAGCGAAGCTCTGCGTTCAGCATTGCGGGAAGACCCTGATATTATTCTGGTAGGTGAGCTGCGAGATCTTGAGACTATTCGTCTCGCATTGACAGCGGCAGAGACGGGGCATTTAGTCTTCGGCACTTTGCATACTAGTTCTGCGGCAAAGACTATTGATCGTATTATCGATGTGTTTCCTGCTGCGGAGAAAGACATGGTGCGCTCCATGCTCTCCGAATCCCTGCGGGCCGTAATTTCCCAGACTCTCCTTAAAAAATTTGGCGGTGGACGGGTTGCTGCCCACGAAATCATGATTGGCAACCCGGCCATTCGTAATCTCATCCGCGAAGACAAGATCCCACAAATGTATTCTGCTATCCAAACGGGCCAAGAGGCAGGTATGCAGACTCTGGATCAATGTCTGTCAGGGTTACTTCGTCGCAATATCGTCACTAAGCAGGAGGCAGCTAAGAAAGCCGTAAGCAAAGAGCTTTTCCAGTAGATATAAACCCGGCAATTAGACTTGAGCGTCTGATATTTCGCGTTTAAGCTATCCTGAAGCAGAGATAGCATTAGTCTTTTTATTGGATTTTCAGTAGGGTGTTTCCCTGTTTAAATACCCCAGTTACAAGATAAAAAATATGCCGATTCTATAGGTAACGAAAGGATGTCAATAATGACGCATCCACAAGTTGCAGACATGCTATACCAGATAAAACCTGAGCCTTACGGAAACCACACACATCGGCATTGGAAAAGGCCAGGGAGGTATGACGCCCCCCAGTGAGCGTGCGAAGTGAAACGGCGCGCCGAACGCAAGGGCCAAGATTACTTGCGTTTCGCCATGAATTCGCGCTATGATTTTCTCGCTCTCGGAGCCTAGGACCCAAAGTCAAAGCGCGTGGAGCAGTCAAAACCCCAAGACCAAGGTCATACCTTCGTCGAGGACTGCTGAGAAACGCGAATTCTCCACGCCGATGAGGTTTTGTAGGAACAAAACCGCTATCCGTCATGGCGAAACTCCAATTTATCTACTGATGTAACAAGGGCGTTTGGAAAAGGCTATGGGAAGTTCTGATTAACAAGCCTGATTACGAAGAGCCAATGATTGATGCTAGCCATTGCAAAGTTCATCCGTACACAATGAGATACAAAGGGCGCCGATCAGGGGATGATTGCCGCCATTCCGCCCCGTAAAACCATCTTCCTGCTCAAACACAGTCAATGGGGTAAGGGATAATGTTCACACCCATCGCAAGCGGAAGAGATACCGGGGAAAAGTCAAAAACTTTCCACGAAAAACCCAACTGTGAGCTAGAAATATTCGCCCATCAGGAGAGTTTGTGGGCGAATTTTGGTCAGGTATCACTCTCACGCCAGAATAAGTATCAAAGCCTATTGTAAATATGCCGGAATGGGCTCCTAAATCCGTAGCCAAGAGATATTGGCCCAAAGCTCGATGGGCCCCCTGGCTTTTACGGCAGCAAGGAAGGAGATGCTTCCCATTTCCTCCACCTTCATCAGCTTACCTCTACTATTTCCCTTACCTCCTTTTCAGCTCTTTCCCTAGGGATTAGCTAAATAGAATCCTACTATAACCTTTTATCTGTCAAACTGGGGTCAAGCTATTGATTGTTGGTTGAACAGACTGCGGTAAAATTAATAGGTCATCGAAAAATCATAGTTAGAAAGGGATAACCTGCAAGGAGCAATAATATTCCTCCTACCCTTACATCTGCTAAAGAGGTAATGTGGTACCTAAAAAAGATCTGACTTATTATTACGGATTATTTCCTTAAGTGAGATTTCTACATTCTTACTGCGGAATACCTAAAAACCCTAGCTTTACTAGATACGGGGTTTATTAAGGGAGGACACCATAGAGGGTGGAATAGCGTATCAGGGAGTCAGCGCTACAACGAGGGTCAGTTATCAAAGGCAAATGGAATGTAAGTGGTGAACATGTGCTGATTGGACTGGAAGAGCATATTAACTTGCAGCCATATCGTAATGATGAGATAGCTGTGATCTGACCCAGAAATGATCAACCTGCTCTCCTGCTCCGAAGGGGGTGGGCAGACCAGAAAGGCAGGAGTAAAAATGAAGACAGTAATGAAGAAATTATTACAGAATACCTCTTTTTTTATAGCGGCTATCTTTTTTTGTACACCGTTTGCGTGGGCACAGGATGAAGATCCGGTACAGGAACCTGAGCTTGGAATACCATGCGTGACAAAAGCTAAAGGATATGCAGTACATTTTACCGCTTATCAACGAACAGAAATGGGGGAGAAGGAAGAAGAGGGAAAAAGAAAGCTAGAGTTTCAACGTTTTTGTCATAATCTACCCGCCACCGGTACAACGCTTATTACCATTGATCTCGTAGATCACTATACTAGGAGTCGTCCGGTGGCACTCCGGATTGTAGAAGCAGCGCCAGGCGAAGAGCGAGGTACGGTAACAGAAACGCGTACGCTAGCAGAGCTCCCTGAGAAAAACTATCGTGCTGGTCTGCTGGAAACACAGGTGGATTTTAACAAACGAGGCTTATATGCCGCTGTCCTAACTATAGGGGGGGAAGAGCTCAGTATCCCTATCCGGGTAGGGATAGAAGAAGAGGCTTCTTTGGCGCGGCGTTTACTGCCTATCATTTTTGGCATCTTGATACTTGCTGCACTCGGCTATGCTTTTTACCGCTTTAGAAGCACAAGCGGGGAAAAAGAAAAAATAAAGGCTAAAGAAGAAAAATCGGAAGGGAAGGACAAAGATTAATTTATAACCAACGTTTTTATCGTATAGAATGCTCCGATCTCCTGGTCAAATTAAGCTGATAAATAGCATATAAGTATCTCGGTAAAATTTATAAGAGAGGAATAGGTGGTTAATTTTGCACTATTCAACTGCTTCTGCAGGCCAGTAAGCACGAAGAGGAGTGTAGCAGCAGTAATAAACTAGAAACTTAAAATATTTATTCCTTAAATTTCCATCAAGATACTTAAAGTAAAGCTTTGATATAATTACGAAATCTACCTGATCAGGCGATCGGAGCCTATTATTCTTAAAGTATTAAGGTAAATCATGAAATTAAGGTGGTTAGTTTTAGCACCGTTATTATTTTCTACGGCTTCATTGAGCGATATGCTTGAAGATCGGGGTATTGTTCAATGGGACGTTGATTCAAGGAATTACTTAGAATGTTCTGAGAAAAATATGTTCTTGAGAATACTCTGTGAGCCAGTTGAGTTTATCGGCAATATGGGGGCTCGCTGGCCCATCAATATTCTTGAAGAAGGCGGATTTAGCGCAATAGATTGGGGGCATACTGCAGGAGATAAAGTTCCCGTATTAGGCCATATTTTAGGCGGAGCAGTAGGGCTGGGGGTAGGTGCCTTTAAGGGTGTAGGAGAAGGCTTCATTTATTCATTTCCAGCAGTGATTGAAAAACCGGGGATAATCGATTAAAAAAATGGATTGCGCTTGAGTTCTGTACGTTAAAGGGATGGGATCATACTTGAGGCGCTCTTTTCCGAAGCAGGAAGATTATTCATTTAGTTGACTGTGCCGGTTCGATCTCAGAAAATCCCGTAGGGATCAAACCCTTTATAAATTTAGTGGTAGCATTTGCTACTGACATTGGGCAGCTGGCTGGCATACTGCATACGTTCAGCTTTCATGCCGTAACAAATATGGTGCTTGAGATCGGGGACCTAGCTACACTGGTGCCCTTGGCAGTCCCATAGGTTTTTTTGACTAGCATCGAACAGGCCGCCGGCATTTCACCTAACACCTAAATTTGTAAGCTAACGGCCATCAAGGTTAGTTGGGGTCAGTTTGGAGTTTGGTGATCGAGCAACCCTTCTTTAATTATGAAGCATTGAGCGGGATTTAAGACTATCAAATCGCTCCATGAAATGCTCGCTTCCATTAGCATATCTTTTTTTTAATTTATAGCTAAGAACCTATTTTATTAAAAACTCCTTTGCCATTTGCTAAAATTTTATTCACTAGAAAAACTCAGCGATCTCCAAAGCTTTTCTCGCAGGTAAAAAGTTGTTTGCATGAGGTCCTCTCTATTCACTCCTCATAGGTATGATACGGCACACTCAGTTCATGGACCGCATCCACAAGGGCCGCTACTTTCTCAGGCATCACCGTAGGATGTATGCCATGCCCAAGGTTAAAAACGTGGCCGCTACCAGCACCATAAGCTTTAATGATTTCGCTTGCCTCCTGGCGTACCCGTTCGCTGGAGGCATAAAGCACGCAAGGGTCCATATTCCCTTGCAAGGCGACTTGTTTTCCTACCTGCATTCGCGCTTTAGCAAGGTCCACAGTCCAATCAACCCCTAAGGCATCACAGCCCGTCCCAGCCATTGTTTCCAACCAAAGCCCTCCCCCTTTGGTGAATAAAATTACCGGTACTTGACGGCCTTCATTCTCCCGGACTACGCCTTCCACAATCCTGGCCATATAAGAGAGAGAGAAGTCCCGATAATCACGGTGACTTAACGCTCCACCCCAAGTATCGAAGAGCATCACGGCCTGGGCACCCGCTGCTATCTGGGCATTAAGATAGACTGTAACAGCCTGGGCAAGAATTTCTAGTAGGTGATGCATTACTTGAGGATGCTCAAACATTAGTCCCTTGATTAGGGCAAAATCTTTGCTTGATCCCCCTTCCACCATATAGCACGCTAAGGTCCAGGGACTGCCAGAAAAACCGATGAGAGGCACGCGCCCATCCAGCTCTCTTCGGGTTAACCGCAGAGCTTCCATGACATAACTTAAATCCGATTCTGGATCTGGAACTCCAAGGGCAGAGACTTGGTTTTTAGTTCTTACCGGCCGTTCAAAACGAGGCCCTTCACCTTTGGAAAAATACAATCCCAACCCCATGGCATGCGGAATGGTGAGGATATCGGAAAAAATAATAGCAGCATCCAGGTCAAAGCGACGCAGCGGTTGCAGGGTCACTTCGCAAGCTAGCTCTGGCGTTGTACATAAGGTCAAAAAATCCCCAGCTTTAGCACGCACTTCCCGATATTCCGGGAGATAACGCCCCGCCTGGCGCATAATCCAAATCGGGGTTCGATCCACCGGCTGCCGCAACAGTGCCCGGAGAAAACGATCATTTTTTAACTCAGCCATGGGTAATAATCACTCCATTAAATCAAGACCCTAGAGCATTTCAGGAATGGTGCTCCAAAACATTAGCTTTGGCGAGGATAGCATCAGCCATGGCTTGGCGATCCGAAAGAAGACGCTGAGCTAGAGCGGTATCTGTGATTCCTAAAATTTGGGCTGCCAAATAAGCGGCGTTTTTTGCCCCCGCTTTACCAATAGCCACACAAGCCACGGGAACGCCTCCGGGCATCTGTACCGTAGACAATAAAGCGTCCATCCCCTTTAATGGCCCCCCCTCCATGGGCACCCCAATTACCGGCTTTAGGGTATTGGCGGCAACAGCGCCGGCAAGATGAGCTGCTAACCCAGCCGCAGCAATAAACACCCCACAGCCACGGGCATCCGCTTCTTTGACATAATGGGCGGTAGCCTCTGGAGTTCGGTGGGCAGAACTGATCCGCACCTCAAAAGGCACTTCTAATGTTTTTAATACGTCCAAGGTAGTCTGCATAATAGGTAAATCCGATTCCGATCCCATCAGCACGGCAACAAAGGGGTTGTTCATCTATAATCCTCTTACAAAATAAAAACTTAACTCTATCTTAACAGGGAGTTCAACCTTTGGCTTTCTTCCGGGTTCCGGCTTTGCGGCGCGCCCGTTTCACTGGTGCTTCATTGATAAGGGCTTGCGCCTGCTCCAGACTAAGTGCCTCAGGTGCTTGCTCCTTGGGAACCCGGGCATTGCGCTCACCATCAGTTACATAAGGTCCGTAGCGTCCATTGAGCACTTGAATCCCGCTGTCGGGAAAGACCTTAATCACCCGATTGGCATCAGCCTGTTTCTTCTCCTCGATAAGCGCTAACGCCCGTTCCAAAGAAATAGTATGGGGATCTTCTCCCCGCAGAGAAACATATTTATTATCGTATTTCACATAAGGCCCAAAACGCCCAACATTAACGCTAACCTGTTCGCCCCCTGGCGTAAACCCCAGCTCTCGCGGTAACTTAAACAATGTCAGCGCTTCTTCTAAGGTAATAGCATCCATTTTTTGGCCTGGCTGCAAACCGGCAAAACGGGGCTTTTCTTCATCCTCTTTGGAACCAATCTGGATATAAGGCCCATAACGCCCCATGCGCACCGATACCGGACGACTGCTTTGGGGATCAATTCCTAATTCCCTGGCTTGAACAGCTTCTTCCCGGCTAACGTTTTGTTCTTTTTCTTGTATCCGTGCAGAAAATGGTCCCCAAAATTCCTCCAGCACCGGAATCCAGACTTTCTCCCCGCGGGAAACGGCATCTAGCTCATCTTCTAAGCGAGCGGTAAAATCATAGTCCACATAGGAATTAAAATGCTCTGTCAGAAAGCGGTTAACGACCCGTCCCACATCCGTTGGCTGGAAACGTTTATTTTCCAACACAGCGTAATCCCGCTGCTGGAGAGTTGAAATAATAGTGGCATAAGTAGAAGGCCGCCCAATACCGAATTCTTCCAAGGCACGTACCAAACTGGCTTCAGTATAACGGGGCGGTGGCTCGGTGAAATGCTGCTCCGGGCGTATCTGTAAGAGGGTTACTCTATCTCCTTCCTTCATGGGGGGCAACTTCCGCTGTTCCTCTTCTCCTTTGATATCATCCCGTCCTTCCTGATATACGGCCATAAAACCGGGATCAACCACCGTAGAACCCGTAGCTCGAAAAATATGACCGCTAGCACTATTGCCCCCCTCTGGGGCTAATTTCTGCGTATTTAAATCTACTGCCACAGTATCGATAGTGGCATGCTTCATCTGGCAAGCAATCGTGCGGCGCCAGATAAGTTGATAAAGCTTGAACTGTTCGGGTTTTAGGTGGGGTTTGAGCGCCTCGGGAACCCGATATACCGACGTAGGCCGGACAGCTTCATGGGCCTCTTGAGCATTCTTGGCCCGAGTTTTAAAGGTTCTCGGTTTAGCCGGTAAGCCACTTTGACCAAACCGCTCTGTAATAAAATTGCGAATTTCCCCCACGGCCTCATTCGCCAAATTAACCGAATCAGTCCGCATATAAGTAATCAGGCCTATCGCTCCATCCCCGATATCAACCCCTTCATAAAGCTGTTGGGCTACACTCATAGTCCGCTTAGTAGAAAAACCAAGCTTACGGGAGGCCTCCTGCTGTAACGTAGAAGTAATGAAGGGTGCCGCCGGATTGCGACGACGCTGCTTACGCTCTACCTTAATCACCCGCAACTCGCCTGATGCCGCCTTGGTCAGCCGATCCACGAGCGCCAAAGCTTGATCCTTACTTTCAATATCAAACTGGGCTAATTTCTTACCATCCAAATGGGTTAGTTTGGCAACAAACTCTTGCTTGGACGCCGCTGCATCTGCCTCCAACGTCCAATACTCTCGAACTTTAAAGGCGTCTATCTCTTTTTCCCGCTCGCAGATTAAACGCAGTGCCGGGCTTTGCACTCGCCCAGCAGAGAGACCGCGGCGAATTTTTTTCCAGAGCAACGGAGAGAGATTAAACCCTACCAGATAATCTAAAGCGCGCCGTGCCTGCTGGGCATTAACCAAATCCAAGGAAATATCACGAGGATGAGCGACAGCCTCGTTAACCGCCTGTGAGGTAATTTCGTAGAACACTACTCGCTGGATAGCTTTATCCTCCAAGACCCCCTCCTCCTTAAGAAGCTCGAGAAGGTGCCAAGAAATCGCCTCCCCTTCCCTATCTGGATCAGTGGCCAGAAGAAGAAAATCAGCACTTTTCAATGCCTTGGCAATAGCATTCACATGGCGGCCATTCTTTTCAATGGCCTGATACTTCATTTTAAACCCATGCTCAGGATCGACCGCGCCCTCCTTGGGCATCAAATCCCGCACATGTCCATAGGAAGCCAGCACTTCAAAGTTTTTCCCCAAATATTTCTTAATAGTTTTAGCTTTGGCTGGGGACTCCACAACAACCACATTTTTACTCATTGACTATCCTCTGAAAACTCAAAGCCCGCAGAACGCGGGCATCAAGCAAACTCATAAGGCTAGTTCCCGCACGCTCTCGGCGCGAGGCCAAGCAAACCCAAGCATCAATGCAGAAGATCGCTGACCTCATCAAAGACCAAATCTTCCATCCAGGCGTAGGCCGCCTCCTGTCCTGGCTGATGGGATAACACCATCAGAATAACCCACTTAAGATGTTCCAAGTCAAAATCTTCCGCCTCTAGCGCCATCACTCGATCAATAATTAATTCCCGTGTCATAGAATCCAACACGCCAACTTGTTCTAAAAATAACAGAAAACCACGGCATTCCGTGTCTAATTTCTCTTTTTCGTGCAGCGTAAAGATGCGAATCGATGAGTTGGTCACCGGAAACCGCCGTGGCTCGCTTTGCTGCAACAAGGCCAGTCCTTCCAACCAATCAAACGCCTTTCCTATTTCCGCATGGTGAAAACCCGCCTCTGTCAGCTCTACTTCCAATGATTCCTTCGTGGGCTGAGACTCAACCTCGCTATCCATATAGTTCTGAAATAGGTACATCAACACATCGAGCACATTTTCTTTCATGATTGGCCCTCTTTACCGCATCGGAGGTAGCGTCCTCCAGGCAATGCCGTGATGCGGCCTTGTAACTCTAATATTAAAAGCATGGAGGAAACCGCTTCTGCCGTCAATCCACAACGCTCAACTAAGAGATCTATGGGAAGAGGATCATAACCTAAGCAATCCAGTAGAAGTTGATATTCCAGATCATCGGTTGATGCCTCTATTTTTTGGGGCGCTTCCTGGCATTGGAGGTTTGGTATTGCGCCTGCCAAAGATCCCAATTCCTCCCAAATATCTTGGGCGGCTTCCACTAGCTTGGCACCCTCTCGGATAAGATGATGACAGCCCCGGGCGAGGGGGTTATGGATAGAACCAGGGATAGCAAATATCTCCCGCCCCTGTTCCGCGCCTAGGCGGGCTGTAATGAGAGAGCCACTTTGTAAAGCGGCTTCAACCACAAGAATACCCCAGCTAAGGCCGCTGATAAGCCGGTTACGGCGTGGGAAATTCTGAGGTAACGGAGGAGTTCCAATGGGGAACTCTGATACTAATGCCCCGCTCTCGGCAATGGCATGAGCCAAGGCATGATGACGGGCCGGATAAACTCTGTCTAGCCCGGTTCCCGCCACAGCTATCGTCGCCGCTTTTGCAGCTAGCGCTCCCTCATGGGCGGCAGCATCAATACCAAGCGCCAGCCCGCTACTAATAACTAAACCTGAATTGGCCAGATAGGTAGCAAACTGCGCAGCAGTTTCAGCCCCCGCAGGGGAAGGATTGCGGCTGCCCACAATTGCTAGTTGGGGTAAAGAGAGCAAGGACGGATCACCATGGACGAATAAGATGGGAGGCGGGTCGGGAATCTCCCGCAGTAGCGGCGGATATCCTGGATCGGCCAAAGTGAGCAAATAATGGTCTGGCTGCTCCAGCCATTTTAGATCCTGCTCTACCGCTTTCCAATCAGGTTGCCGCAAATAATGCTGGATTCCATCGCTAAGGCCCGCCAGCCTTTCCGGGGAAGTAAATAAGGCAGTCGGCGAGCCATATTTCTCCAAGAGGCGGCAAAAACTGACACTGCCGACACCAGGAGCGCGGTGCAAGGCGAGCCAGTAGGCTCGTTCATCCATGGAGCTATGGTTTATGGATTACGAACAACATCATACACATGAATGGCCCGCTCCGCCCCCATCATCAACCCATAGCTGATATGATTAAAAGCACGAAAAACCATGATCACCCCTGCTCGTTCATCAGGTAACCGAACCTTGTCCTCCGGTAAACGGCTGATAGGATCACGCACAACTCTGCCTGCCTGGTATACGGCAAGCACCGTCCCTTTTTCCATGCCATCCTCAACACCTAAATTCAACGCCACAGCCTGATACTGGCCAATTTGGGAGACTCCATCTATCACAGCGATAATTTTGCCTTCTACGGGAGTCGGTGATGCGTGAGGTAAAAAATGCTGCTCAAATTCCAAATCACTTGTTGGCAAGAGACGATCACCGACTAATATCTCCCGGGTAGAGTTTTGAATACTCAGGATAGCGGGATCACCAAACCGCTGTATATTAGCATCGGCAATAAAAAGAGCCTCATAACCTAAAATTTTAGAGGGATGATCTGGATCGCGATAGACTTCCCCTCCACGGTAAATCCCATATCTTATTATAGCCGACTTGCTTAGACCGCGGACATAAATTTCATCTCCTGCTCCTAAAATCAAACGCTCTTCAGTTCCCGCTACTACATAGGGAGCATTATCCAAAGTCTCTTTACTGACTACTCGGGGATGCAACAAGAACTGCTGAATAGCATCAATAGGAATGGTGGGAATCGCCTTCTCTAGCTTGCTGGTTCGAACCGCCGGCGACATCTTATAACTAGGAAGTCCTCGCTGAAGCTCCAATACAGGGTCACCATTTTCACGGTAGCTTAAAAAAATAATATCGCCAGGGTAGATCAAGTGAGGATTATTAATTTGCTGATTAACCTGCCAAATATCCGGCCAACGCCAGGGATCTCGTAAAAAGCGGCCTGCAATATCCCACAGGGTATCGTCACGAACTACCTCATAGCGTTGGGGGGCATCTGGATTAAGGGTAACCGGCTCTCCCCAAACACTACTTGTCATAGCGTATAAAAACATGATACTTATTAATTTTTTAAGATTCATTGGCTTCTCTGAATAAATCTTAGCGGAGTCCAACGACAACTGTGGGCCGAAAGAAGGCGCTCATCCTCAGCGGCCCAGTAGCACCGTTACCGAAACATCAAGTATTATGGCGACATGGAACCTTTGTACTTTAGCATTGCCAAAAAGTAGTAATGGCATGAAGATTACCCACATTACGAAAAAGTAACAAAAGACGTTAATTTTTATCCTAATTTTTGGTTAAAGACCTATGGCGATACTGAACATACTGCATTACCCAGATCCCCGATTGCGGCGGAAAGCCCAACCTGTGGCTGCCGTTGATAAATCCATAAAAAAGCTTGCCGATGATATGCTGGAAACGATGTATCAGGCTCCAGGTATTGGACTTGCGGCAGTTCAAGTCAATGTTCCTAAACAGGTAGTAGTTATTGACATTTCCGAGGATAAATCCTCTCCGCTAGTTCTCATCAATCCTGAAATTGTGGCGCGGCAAGGAAAAGCTGAAAGCGAGGAAGGATGTCTATCAGTACCTGAAATCTTTGAGCCAGTTACCAGGGCTGCGGAAATTACTGTCCACTACTTAGACCGTGAGGGTCAAAAACAAGAACTCCAAACCCAGGAGCTGCTCGCTACCTGCATTCAGCATGAGCTAGATCACCTGGAAGGAAAGCTTTTTATCGATTATTTCTCTACTCTCAAACGTCAGCGTATCCGGAAAAAAGCGGAAAAACGGCAGCGTCTATCCGCCTAAAACCGTTTAAAGTAGCGATTTTGTGCTAGAAAGCCGATGGCTTGCTTGCGAGGTGTAGTGTATAAGTGCTTGGATGAGACTTTGCAAAGGTTACTTCGACCTCACATAGGTTCGTGCTCAAGAACAGTTTTAAAACCGCTTCTTAATTGAGGTAAAGGGTAACCCTCTATCTTCCCCCAGAATCTTCTTTCTTAATTGCTAGGGCCAACACCTTCTTAAGTTAGGCGCCAGGAAGGATAAAACGCAATTTTGGCTTTGTTGCATGCTAGGCGCTACCTGTATAGCCAAAAGTCAATAAATTAGCCCTACTCATCAACGTTACTACATTACCTAACGCAGATAATTCATCATGGCTGCACCGCCACATATCCTTTTCGCTGGAACACCGGTATTTGCCGCTATCATCCTACGCCGACTCCTTGAGGCCAAGTATCATATCGGGGCTGTTTATACTCAACCTGATCGCCCCAGCGGCCGAGGACGGCGGCCCACCCCAAGCCCAGTTAAAGACATCGCTATAACTCACCAGCTCCCCCTTTACCAACCGGCCACTCTAAAAGATAAGGGCTCCCAGGCTCAGCTTGCGGCACTGGCCCCAGATCTTATGGTTGTCGCTGCCTATGGTCTTATTCTGCCTGCAACGGTGCTTCAAATCCCCCCGCTAGGATGCATCAACGTCCACGCTTCCTTGCTGCCTCGCTGGCGTGGGGCTGCCCCCATTCAACGCGCCTTACTGGCCGGAGACAAGGTAACAGGCATTAGCATTATGCAAATGGACGCAGGCTTGGATACGGGCCCGGTGGTTCATACCGCCCGTTACCCTATACATCCAAAAGATACCGCTGCTACGGTCCATGACCAACTTGCCGAACTAGGAGCCGAAGCTTTACTGCAGTGCCTGCCTTCCTTGCTCGAAAAGAAAGCAAACATCGCTACTCTTCAGGACGAAAGCCAGGCATGCTATGCGCCCAAAATCCGCAAGGAAGAAGCCTGGCTCGATTGGTCTCAACCGGCAGTACTCCTTGAACGCCAGGTACGAGCCTTTAATCCTTGGCCCGTAGCGCAAACCCAGATCGGGGGGAAAACTTTGCGGGTATGGTCAGCGGCGGCTCTCGCTCAAACGGCCAACGCCCTACCTGGTACTCTCTTAGCAGTCCATAAAACAGGAATCGATGTAGCTACCGGCAACGGCACCTTGCGCCTGCTTGAAGTGCAGTTAGCAGGTAAACGAGTCATGACAGTCCAAGATTATCTCAATGCCCATACCCTCACTCCAGGTATCGTACTGGTAAAAAATCCAGGCAAAGCCAAATCACCTTAACTCACCAAAATACTGGCTGTGACTAAATCAGCAAATACTCGAATAATAGCAACCAGCGTGCTGGTGCGGGTGCTCGGCCAGGGGCGCTCCCTCACTGCGGTTTTGCCGCCAGCGATGGCGCATCTACCGGCGCGAGATCAAGCCTTTACCCAAACCTTATGCTATGGAGTTTTACGATGGCTCCCCCGGCTTGACTATCTGGCCCAGAAGATTTTACATAAGCCGTTACGAGCACGCGACAGGGATCTTTATGCCTTGCTACTTTTGGGGCTATACCAGCTAACGGAGCTAGGTATTCCCTCCCATGCGGCTTTGTCCGAAACTGTCAACGCCGCCGAAAGCCTGGGTAAGCCATGGGCTAAAAAAATGCTCAACGCAACCCTCCGGGCCTACTTACGCAATGAAACCGCCCTACAAACTCAGGTGACCGCCCATGAAACGGCCCACACCGCTCACCCTCAGTGGCTCTTGGACGCTATCCGCAATTCCTGGCCAGATCATTGGCCTCAAATTATTACGGCCAACAATAGCCACCCCCCTCTCAGTCTGCGTATTAACCGTCTCCAAAACAATCGGAAGAACTATCTGCAGGAACTGAAACGCAATGATATCAAAGCCTGGCCCATCCCCCATACGGAAAGTGGAGTCATACTAGAGCAGCCCTGCCAAGTCGCAACCTTGCCAGGTTTTCTTAAGGGCCAAGTTTCCGTCCAGGATGGTGCCGGACAGCGAGCTGCTCCTTTATTGGCCCTGACCCCAGGGCAACGCGTATTGGATGCTTGCGCAGCTCCTGGGGGCAAAACCAGCCATATTCTGGAGCTTGAACCTCAATTGGAGACCCTCATTGCTTTGGATTTAGATGCGACCCGCTTAGAGAGACTCAATAGCAATCTTAAGCGATTGCAACTGAAGGCTGAGGTGATCCAAGGCAATGCGCTGCAACCTGACACTTGGTGGGATGGAATCCCCTTTGATCGTATTTTGCTAGATGCTCCCTGCTCGGGTAGCGGAGTCATCCGCCGCCACCCCGACATTAAAGCACTAAGACGAGAAAGTGATATTCTTCCCTTGGCAACCCTGCAAAAGCGCTTATTATCGGCTCTATGGCCGCTGCTCGCGCCAGGAGGCATGCTGCTTTACTGCACTTGCTCCATATTGCCTATAGAGAACGAACAGCAGATTCGTGAATTTCTTCTTACCCACCCCGATGGGCAAGAGCGGCCATTGGATGTTCCGTGGGGCTTGCTGCAAACAGCTGGACGGCAACTATTAACTGGCATGGAAGAATTAGACGGGTTCTATTATGCCTGCCTGGAGAAGCGCTGAAACCAACTTCCCCTGGCGCCATCTCGGGCTAGCGTTTTTGGGCTTGCTGCTGGGCACCCAGTGTACCGCAAGCGAATCATTTAATATTCGTTCGGCTAGCACCCAGCTCGTTAAAGGCGTCTATCGTCTCCATGCCCAAATCGATTATCCTCTGAACAAAGAGGTAAAAACTGCTATCGAAAGCGGCATTCCTCTCATTGTCAATCAAGAAATTGAAGTCCTGCGGCTTCGATGGTGGCTCTGGCCAAAGACCATTAAACATATCATCCTTCGTTATCAGCTAAAATATCATGCCCTATCAGAGCAATTTGTCCTGACTTACCTAAACCAAGACACACAGCGAACCTATCCCAACCTGACCGCAGCTATCAAGCAGCTTAGTACAATTAAGCACTATCCATTGATTACCCGTGGAGAACTGGACCTTCACCACAACTACCGGATTCGCCTGAAAACAAGCTTGAGTATTAAGGACTTACCGGCCCCTATGCGGCCACTAGCCTATTTATCCCCCCAATGGTACCTAGACAGCCCATGGTTCAGTTGGTTACTCGAATCGCCAAACATCTAAACTACGGCTATATCCGTTACCTCACCTTGGGAGGACTGCTCCTGCTCTCTTTTTATCTGCTAGCTGCTGCCCTCGAAGATTCAGCTCATTTCGGCCGCCTTTACTTCATCGTACTTGGAGTTAATATCCTGGCCCTGTTGCTGCTGCTCTTTTTTATTGGTACTAATCTGATCCAGTTAATTCGAGGATACCGGGAACGCCAACCTGGTTCGCGGCTCACCGTGCGGGTAGCCGCCATGTTTATTTCCCTAACTTTCATTCCCTTGATCATTGTATTTTCCTTCTCATTACAATTTTTACACCGAGGCATTGAAAGCTGGTTTGATGTGCAAGTGGAAAAAGCCCTTGAAGATTCCCTAGAACTTAGCCGTACCGCCTTTGGAATTCGGATGCGGACTCTACTCAAACAAACCCAATTAATGGCGGCCACCTTAGCCGAATTACCCCTAGAGAAAGCGGCTTACAGCCTCCAGGAACTCCGCTATATTAGTGGCGCTCATGAGCTGACTTTGCTTAATACCCGCGGGCAAGTCATTACCTCAGCTACCCACGACCCTGAGACCATTGTCCCAGACCACCCCAATGATGTTATCTTATTTCAGCTCCGCCAAGGGCAAGATTATGTTGCCCTGGATCCCGTCGGGGACTCAGGACTGCATTTGCGGGCCGTGGTTAATTTGCCGGCTACGCGCACTGATACCGAAGCATTGATATTACAGGCTTTATTTCCCATAGCAGACCGATTAAGCACCCTGGCCGATAGTGTTCAAGATGCTTATGATCAATACAAACAGCTAGCTTACCTGCGCAGACCACTTATCTATAGCTTTACCTTGACACTCTCTCTAATCGTACTCCTCACGCTACTAGCAGCCGTATGGACAGCATTTTTTCTAGCACGGCGCTTAGCCTCCCCGGTAACGGATCTTGCCCAAGGCACCCGGGCCGTTGCTAGGGGCGACTACGATACTCAACTACCTTCCCACAGTCACGATGAATTGGGATTTCTCGTGGACTCTTTCAACCAAATGACGCGGCGTTTGAGTCAGGCCCGGGATTCTGCCCACGCTAGCCAGCAACAACTGGAGAAGCAACGGCGCTATTTAAAAGCCGTACTGGGTAGTTTATCTTCTGGGGTTATTACCCTGGATAATGCGCAACGGATTCGCACCGCCAATATTACCGCAGGAGAAATTCTCAGCGTAGATCTCCGCCGCTATACCGGACAAGTTCTAGAGAAGATCGCTCGCCATCATCCGGAAGTACAGGAATTTATCGAATTGCTCCACCCCTATCTAAAAAGCTGCCATCAGGAATGGCGCAAAGAAATCATCCGGCATCAGGAAAATGGCCGTCAATTTCTGATGTGCCGAGGCGCCCCCCTGCCAGGCGATGCCGGTCAAGTAATCGTATTTGATGATGCCACCGCCTTTGTCCAAGCGCAGCGGAACGCCGCATGGGGCGAAGTCGCCCGACGCCTAGCCCATGAGATTAAAAACCCACTCACGCCTATCCAGCTCTCCGCAGAACGGCTACGACGTAAATATCTTAAACTTCTGCCCACTGATCAGATCCAGCCCTTAGATCGATTAACCCATACCATTATTGCCCAGGTAGAGGCCATGAAAGAGATGGTGAATGCTTTTTCCGAGTATGCTCGCAATCCGGCCCTACAACAGCAATCATTGGATTTCAACAGCTTGGTTAAAGAAGTATTGGAACTCTACCGGGGTGATGAAAACAAATTATATATTGAGACCCAACTGGCTCCCCAACCCCTTTGGCTGCTAGCCGATCCCAGCCGTCTACGCCAATTGCTCCATAATTTACTCAAAAATGCACTTGAGGCTATGGCCAATTCTCCAAAAACTCCCCACATTACCGTCCAAACCCGCTACCGTGAAGACAAAAAAAGAGAGTGGGTAGAACTTCAAATTATCGATCAAGGCCCAGGCATCCCTCCTGAATTATATCAAAATCTATTTGAACCCTACGTTTCTACGCGTCCTAAGGGCACAGGATTAGGGCTGGCCATTGTCAAGCGTATTGTGGAGGAGCAAGGAGGCCATGTTGCGGCCAGAAATCCTCCCGGCGGGGGCGCATGTCTCATTATCCAATTGCCCTGCCAAACGGCCTCGCAACCCCTCTTGGAGATACACCGATGACAGTGCCCCATATTTTAGTGGTGGACGATGAACCTGACATTCGAATCTTGATTCGTGAAATTCTAGAAGACGAGAACTACCGGGTGAGCATCGCCGAAAATGGCACCACCGCCCGCCAAGTATGGCAAAACGATCCCCCTGACCTCCTCTTGCTGGATATCTGGATACCGGACATTGACGGTATTAGCTTACTGCGGGAATGGATTCAAGGCCACCCTAAGGGAGCACCCGTCATTATGATGTCAGGGCACGGTACGGTAGAAACCGCCGTCCAAGCAATCCGCCTAGGGGCTGTTGACTATATTGAAAAACCCCTTTCCATGGCCAAGCTACTGCTCACGGTGGAAAAAACCCTCGCAACCTCCTATGAGCTACCCTCTCCCAGCAAAATAGGCGAACGCTCCCCCCCCCTTCTAGAACCCGCGGGTAAGAGCCTGCTGATGACTAAACTGCGGGAACAGGCGCGGCGCATGGCAGACGACGAGGCCCCCATACTGCTCATCGGAGAGCCGGGAAGCGGCAAGAACCCATTTGCCCAATACCTTCATGCCGTTCGCTCTTCCAGATGCGAAGGCCCGTTTACTGCAGTCGATATTGCAAGTTTGAAACCAGAATCCCAAGATCTGGAGCTATTTGGGGAAAGCTTAGATCACCAAAATCAGCCAGGAATATTATTAGAAGAGGGGAGGAGAGGCACTGTATTTCTCAATGGGATAGAAGCGTTAAGCCCGATCAGTCAACGCCGACTATATGGCCTTATTGACACTGCCGCCTCTATGGGGACAATAACTTCAGAACAACGCTTTCCACGCTTGGTGGCCGCCACCAGCGTGGACCTGCTCCAACTTGTTGAAGCCGGCCGCTTTCAGGAAGATCTTTTCTATCAACTTAGCGTTTTACCTTTAGCTATTCCCCCACTCCGAGAGCATCCTGAAGATATCCCCGAATTGCTTAATTATTTTGTTAATCTCCTGGTGGAACAAGAAGGATACCCTTACCGCCATTTTAGCGTTGCCGCTCAAAACCGCCTCCGCAATTATAATTGGCCGGGAAATGTTCAGGAATTACGTAATTTAGTCCGGCGCTTGCTGATTATTGGCGGCGGAACAGAAATTGGTTTAGCTGAAGTTGAAGCCAGTCTAAAACCCATTTCGATCACGGGCACCCCCCTTTCCATTGATCTGGGGCTCCCACTACGGGAAGCCCGGGAACAATTCGAGCGGCTTTATCTGGAGCATAAATTACGGGAAACTGGAGGCAATGTGGGCAAGGCTGCAAAATTAGTCGAAATGGAACGGACCCATCTATACCGTAAACTACGGGCTCTGGGAATTGATGCTAAGCAGTTGGGAAATCAAGAGTAATTAACCAACTTACTTAGTAACAAACAATGTAAAAATAGACAAACTGGCTGTTTCCATGAAAATCATTATTTTAGGTGCAGGCCAAGTAGGCGCCTCGGTAGCGGTTAATCTAGCCAGCGAAGCTAACGATATTACCCTCGTGGATACCAATGGCAAATTACTGCAAAGCCTCCAGGATCGTTTAGATATCCGAACCGTACAAGGCTGGGCCTCCCATCCCGATGTCCTTGCTCAAGCCGGCGCTGAAGACACGGATATGATTGTGGCAGTCACTAGTAGCGATGAAACCAATATGATTGCCTGTCAAATCGCCTATAGCCTGTTTCATACCCCCACCAAGGTGGCCCGGGTCCGCGCCGCCGGCTATTTAGCCTATCCAGAGTTGTTTTCCACCAAAACCTTACCTATCGACGTGCTAATCAGCCCGGAGCAACTGGTCACTGATTATATTAAGCGCTTGATCGATAATCCAGGTACTTTTCAAGTCCTGGACTTCGCCGATGGAAGGGTCCAATTAGTGGCGGTAAGAGCCTATTATGGCGGTTTACTGGTCGGCCACCAGCTCCGGGAATTATCCGAACACATCCCCGGCGTAGAGACTCGGGTAGCGGCCATCTTCCGCCAAGACAAGTCCATTTCTCCTCAAGGTAGCACGGTTATCGAGGCAGATGATGAAGTGTTTTTCATTGCCGCGCAAAAAGACATTCCTAAAGTCATGGGGGAACTGCGCCGCTTGGACAATCCCTATAAGCGGATCATGCTCGGTGGTGGCGGCAGCATCGGCCAGCGCCTAGCTCAAGCGCTGGAAGAGCACTATCAAGTTAAAATCATCGAAACTGATCCTAAACGGGCACGAGTCCTCTCTGAGGAGCTCCATAAAAGCATCGTCCTGCAGGGCGATGCAGCTAGTGAAGAACTCCTGCTAGAGGAGAATATCGAAGATACGGATATTTATTGCGCCTTAACCAACGATGATGAAATTAACATTCTTTCCGCCATGCTTGCCAAACGGCTAGGCGCTGGCAAAGTTATGTCCTTAATCAACCGGGCGGCCTATGTGGATCTGGTGGAAAGCGGGGCTGTGGATATTGCTGTCTCCCCCCAACAGGCTACCATTAGCAGCTTGCTGGCTCACATCCGCCATGGCGATGTGGTGGCTGCCCATTCTTTACGCCGGGGGGCAGCCGAGGCGTTGGAAGCTGTAGCCCATGGAGATCCTTCTTCCTCCAAAGTCATTGGCCGGGCCATTGAAGAGATCAAGCTCCCGCCGGGCACCACTATCGGCGCTATTGCGCGAAATGAAGAAGTGCTGATGGCCCACCACGATACAATCATTGAATCCGGCGATCATGTCATCTTATTTTTAGTAGACAAGCACCACGTCCCGGATGTGGAGCGTTTGTTCCAGGTAGGCTTTACTTTCCTCTGACACTCCCCGTCCGCCGCGGTACGCGCTTACCTGCCTGCCGCAGGCAGGTATCACCGCCCGATTGGGCGATCCTTTACGCGCTATTTGGTAATTGTTAAAACGCACGATCATGGCTTTGCTGCTACCGGGGATTGGCCTCGCTTGGCCTTGGGTAAAATCCGAGCCAGATAACGTCCAGTATAGGAAGCTTGGCAGGCAGCCACCGTCTCAGGCGTCCCGGTAGCGATAATCCTTCCTCCCCCTTCCCCTCCCTCGGGACCCAAATCGACAATCCAGTCAGCCGTCTTGATGACATCCAAATGGTGTTCAATGATCACAATGGTATTGCCCCCATCCCGCAACCGCAATAATACTTGGAGAAGCTGGGCAATATCATGAAAATGCAACCCCGTGGTCGGCTCATCTAGAATGTACAGAGTCCGCCCCGTATCCCGCCTGGCTAGCTCTTTCGCCAGTTTGATCCGCTGGGCCTCGCCGCCCGAGAGGGTAACTGCATTTTGCCCTAGCGTGATATAGGAGAGTCCCACCTCTAGCAAAGTCAGCAGCTTTCGGGCTACTGCCGGAACATTGGCAAAGAAATCCTGCGCTTCTTCCACCGTCATTGCTAATATTTCATCAATACTTTTGCCCTTATAGCGAATCTCCAGGGTTTCCCGATTATAGCGTTTGCCCTGGCAAACATCGCAGGCCACATAGAGATCGGGAAGAAAGTGCATCTCTACCTTGATTAGCCCATCACCTTGGCAAGATTCGCAGCGTCCTCCCTTGACATTAAAACTGAAACGACCCGGCCCATAGCCCCGAGAGCGAGCCTCATGTGTGCCCGCGAATAGGCTGCGAATAGAAGCAAAAAATCCAGTATAAGTGGCCGGGTTGGAACGGGGCGTGCGGCCAATGGGATTTTGATCGATAGCGATCACCTTATCCAGATGTTCCAAGCCCTCAATGCTTTCATAAGGGGCAGACTCAACCGAGGCTCGATGAAGAATTCGAGTCGCCGCCCGCAACAGGGTGTCATTGATTAAGGTGGATTTACCCGAGCCGGAAACTCCTGTGATACAGGTCATCGCTCCTAGGGGAATATCCAAATCCACCTGATCCAGATTATTGCCATGAGCCCCCCGTAAAGAAAGCAGGCGGGAAGTATTGAAGGGCACCCGCTGGCAGGGCATGGGGATTTCTTTCTGTCCCTTGAGATACTGCCCAGTCAAGGAAGCCGGATTAGCCATAATCTCTAGCGGCGTGCCTTGGGCCACGATCTCCCCCCCATGCCTGCCCGCGCCAGGACCCATATCAATCACCTGATCAGCCGCCCGGATCGCCTCCTCATCGTGCTCCACCACAATGACTGTGTTGCCCCGATCGCGGAGGCGGATCAAGGTCTCCAGCAACCGCTGATGATCCCGCTGATGCAAACCAACAGAAGGCTCATCCAGAATATACATCACTCCCACCAAACCGGCTCCAATCTGGCTGGCCAGTCGGATTCGTTGGGCCTCGCCACCGGAGAGGGTCTCCGCGCGCCGATTCAAAGTTAAATAACCCAACCCGACATTGATCAAGAAGCCTAGCCGGTCTTGGATCTCCTTGAGGATTGGGTTTGCAATGGCCCCTCGGCGACCCGGTAAACATAGCTGGGAAAACAAGCTCTGCGCCTGCCCTACAGGCAAGGCGGTGATTTCAGGCAGACTATAATCCGCCACGAATACATGGCGCGCCTCCTGGCGCAGCCGGGTACCCTGGCATGCCGGGCAAACCTGCACGGCTAAATAGCGAGCCAATTCTTCTCGCACCGCCGAGGTCTCGGTCTCCCGGTAATGGCGCTCCATATTGGGAATCACCCCTTCGAAAGCATGGCGGCGGATAGTCTGCTTGTCTTGGCTATCGAGATAACGAAAGGTAATTTTCTCCTGGCCACTGCCGTAAAGTACTACCCTGCGTACTGCTTCGGGCAAATCTTGGAAAGGGAGGTCTACCTCAAAGCCATAGTGCCGGGCCAGGGAAAGAATCATCTGGTAGTAATAAGCATTGCGCCGATCCCAACCCCGAACCGCGCCCGCAGCCAAACTCAACTCAGGATGGGCCACCACCCGGGAGGAATCAAAAAACGGCTTTACACCCAGCCCCTCGCAACTAGGACAAGCGCCCTTGGGGTTATTAAAGGAAAATAACCGGGGTTCCAATTCGCTTAAAGAATAGCGACAAACGGGGCAAGCCAAGTGGGCGGAAAACACTTGCTCCGCTAGGGCCGATTCCTCCAAAGAAGCTACCCGAGCCAAGCCATCGGATAACTGTATGGCCGTCTCGAAGGACTCCGCCAGGCGCAATTGGAGATCAGGGCGGACTTTGAAACGATCCACCACTGCCTCGATGGTATGTTTTTTATTACCATCCAGTTGAGGCGCTTGCTCCAGCTCTACCACTTCACCATCAATCCTGGCCCGGATAAAGCCCCGCCTCAGCAGATTCTCCAGCACTTGCAGATGCTCTCCCTTGCGCCCTTCCACTATCGGCGCCAGCAACATGTATCGCCCTCCTTCCGGAAGGCCCAAAACCTGATCCACCATTTGACTCACCGTCTGGGCCGCCAGGATAATCCCATGCTCCGGGCAACGGGGCTCGCCGGCGCGAGCATAGAGCAAGCGCAAATAATCGTAGATTTCGGTGATGGTGCCGACGGTGGAGCGGGGATTATGGGAAGTGGATTTTTGCTCGATGGCAATGGCCGGGGAAAGCCCTTCCATATGATCTACATCGGGCTTTTCCATAAGGGAGAGAAACTGGCGAGCATAGGCCGAGAGAGACTCCACATAACGGCGCTGCCCTTCAGCATAAAGCGTATCAAAAGCCAGAGATGACTTTCCTGAACCCGACAGCCCGGTAATAACGATTAACCGTTCCCTGGGCAGATCCAGATCAATGTTCTTCAAATTATGGGTCCGCGCCCCACGGATGCAAATCCGATTCATAGCCTTTCGCCTATCAGCGATAAAACTTGGTAATATACGCGGTTAAATCTTGATGAAGCAAAATGAAGCAAAATAAAGCAAAACGCCGATTCACCTTGGGGATGACGCTTTTAGAGCGCCGCAGCCTCTTCTCCCTGGCTGGCATCTATTCCCTGCGTATGTTGGGATTATTTCTAATTCTGCCGGTCTTCTCCCTCTATGCCCATGATCTCCAGGGCGCTACCCCTGCCTTGATTGGCCTGGCCCTGGGCGCCTATGGGATTACCCAAGCACTGCTCCAGATTCCCTTCGGTTTACTCTCTGACCGTATTGGGCGCAAACCGATCATCACTGCTGGCCTGATCTTATTCGCCCTTGGGAGCATTGTGGCCGCTATGGCCGACACCATCGCCGGAGTCATCATTGGCCGGGCACTGCAAGGTACCGGCGCTATTGCGGCGGCGGTTATGGCGCTGGTGGCCGATCTAACCCGGGAAGAGCAGCGGACCAAGGCCATGGCTTTAATTGGCCTCTCTATTGGCATGTCTTTTGCCGTTGCCCTGGCAGCAGGACCGGTACTCAACCAGTGGATCGGGGTACCGGGACTGTTCTGGCTGACCGCCATTCTAGCGGTCTTAGGAATCGCCGTGCTTCACCTAGGTGTTCCCCAGGTAACAGCACCCCGTCACCACCTGGACGTGGAACCCGCGCCTCAGCAGTTTCTCCGCGTGCTGGGAGATTTTCAGCTGATGCGCCTAGCGTTGGGAATCTTTTTTCTGCACCTTCTGCTGACCGCTAGCTTCGTGGTCCTGCCCATTAGTTTACGGGATGAAAGTGGTCTTGATCCTGCTTATCATGGTTATGTTTACCTGCCGGTATTGGTGACTTCCATCATCGCCATGGTGCCCTTTATCATTTTGGCGGAAAAAAAACGCCGCATGAAAGAAGTGTTTATTGGCGCAGTAGCGGTGCTGGGCTTGGCGGAATTGGCCTGGCGCTTCTTTCATCCCTCTCTGGCAGGCACTATCGTTGCTTTATGGCTGTTCTTCACTGCCTTTAATCTGTTGGAAGCCACCTTGCCCTCTCTGGTCTCTAAGCAAAGCCCCGCCGGAAGTAAGGGTACCGCCATGGGAGTTTACTCCACCTGCCAATTTCTGGGGGCCTTTGTAGGCGGCTGGGCCGGCGGAGCCGTTTACGGGTATTTTGGCTTTGAAGGGGTCTTCACCTTTTGTGCTGGCATCGTAGCCTTGTGGCTAATCTTTGCCGCCACCATGGAGCCGCCCCAATACTTGCGCAGTCAAACCCTTTCTATCGGAAAAGTGAATCCTGATGAGGCTCAGCTTCTGGCGAAACGCCTTGCCCAAGTCACCGGCGTTGCCGATGTGGTAGTAGTTGCCGAAGAAGGGATAGCCTATCTCAAAGTGGATGATGAACGGCTGGATAAAGCTGCTCTTACTGAAATTGGGCCAGAGCAGATGCAATCGACTCAACCTTCAATATAGCCTTACAGCAGGAGAAAATTTATCATGGCATCAAGGGGCGTTAACAAAGTCATCCTGGTAGGTAACCTGGGGCGCGATCCGGAAGTTCGTTATACCGCCAGCGGCGGAGCCATTGCCAATATCACCCTAGCGACTTCAGAAACCTGGAAAGATAAAACCACCGGCGAGCAGCAAGAGCGTACCGAATGGCACCGGGTGGTATTCTTCGGTCGCCTGGGGGAAATTGCCGGGGAGTATCTAAAAAAAGGCGCCAAAATTTATGTGGAAGGCCGCCTCCAAACTCGTAAGTGGCAGGGCCAAGACGGTCAGGACCGTTATACTACCGAGATTGTCGCCAGCGAAATGCAAATGCTGGATCGGGCCACAGGTGGTAGCGCCCCCTATAACGAGGATAATAGCATGCCAAGAGGAGGAACCGCGGGACACCCTCCTCACTCCCCAT
Organism: Nitrosococcus oceani ATCC 19707; assembly: GCF_000012805.1. Classification (GTDB taxonomy): domain Bacteria; phylum Pseudomonadota; class Gammaproteobacteria; order Nitrosococcales; family Nitrosococcaceae; genus Nitrosococcus; species Nitrosococcus oceani. The sequence goes on from NC_007484.1 coordinate 3,421,112, forward strand.
CCAGCCCTCAACCCCGGCCTTCAGCTCCCCCCTCCTCTAGCAATGACGATTTCGAGGATGATATTCCCTTTTGACCCGGATATAAGGCAAACGGTAAAGTTTGCTTCGTTTAATTTATATCTAACCGCTTGATTTATATCTAAATTTATAAATATTGAGACATTTGTGTTATATTCATTCATACTGTTGTGATGAGATGTTCAATTGATTTGCGCAAACGAGTAATCGATTTTGTAAGGGGCGGTGGAAGCAAGGCGGAAGCGGCCCGGAGATTTCAGGTAGGCCGCGCGAGCATTTATCGCTGGTTGTCGCAGGATGATGCGCTGTGTTACGAGCGTCCCGGCCCTCGCCGTTCACACAAGCTGGACTGGGAGGCTTTACGGGTCCATGTGGAAGACAAGGCTGCTCTCACCTATAAAGAACGCGCCCGGCATTTTGGCGTTTCGTATTACTGTATTTGGCATGCGATGCACAAAATGGGGTTAACCCGTAAAAAAAATGACGGGGTACACGCAGCGCTGTAATATGAAAAGAAAGAGCTTTCTTCGCCTTCGTGAACGCTATCGCCGCCGCGGCAAAAGATTTGTCTATCTTGATGAAAGCGGTTTTGAGCCGGAGGTTTCCCGTCGTTACGCTTACGCTCCAAAGGGGCGGCGTGTTTATGGTCTGATCTCCGGTCATCGCAGACCGCGAACCTCTTTATTGGCCGCCCGTATGGATGAAGGCTTTGAAGCGCCGTTTCTATTTGAGGGAACCTGTAACACGGCTGTGTTCAATGCATGGCTGGAAAAAGAGCTTTGCCCCTTGCTCAACAGCAACCACATTGTCATCATGGATAATGCTCCGTTCCACAAAGCCGTTTCTTCACGTGAAATCATCAAAAAAACAGGGGCGGGAATTTTATTCCTCCCCCCTTATTCCCCTGACTTTAACCCCATAGAAAAAGACTTCGGAAATATCAAAAAAATCAGAGAATACAACGAACATGAAACCCTTGAGAATATCGTTGCAGCGTATCAGTAATTATAGATTTAGCTATAATAATTAAATAATAATAAAGAGTCTTCAGCGACCGTAAAGTTGTTGAAGGCTCTTTTGTTTGTTATTAATCATTCCCTTCAGGCCAAGTCTAAAATCAAGACTGCCTACGACAACGCCAAGCGGGCACTACCGGGTGGTTTGGCCAAAACCAAGGAGCAGGCAAGCAAAGAGGCCGAAGAGCTTCAGGTAAAGGTAGATCGCCTTAAAACCGAGCTGGAAACCTACAAGCGTAAAGAAGAGCTTTGGCTGCGGCGCTGGCAGCAAATCGCCTTTCATATGCGCCAGAAGGGCATACAGATGGCTAGCATTGATAGAACGCCCCCAGAGGGAGCTGAGTTGCCTTCCAATACCGAAACTGCACAGATACTTAGATCCTTTGATAAAGAGATACCGCCCTCTGGACGAATCTAAGTGCTTGGTGAGCAAAGTGATTGCGATCTGGCGAGCATCTATATAAATTAGCTAAATTATCTAAGTGTGTCGGTCATGCAGGCTAAAAATGAACGAAAACGAGATTTATGAGCGCATCAAACAGGTTTTGGCTGATGCCCCTCGCAATCAATACACCGCTGAGCTGCATCTGCAAATGATCAAATATGCCGATGAACTGAAGAACATCACCGCCAAAGAGTTCTGTGAAGGGGTTGGGCTAAGAAGCAGTTTTGGTACTGAATTTAGCAAAATGCGCAACCTTACCCAGCGCTTGAAAGCGGCAGGGTTGAAGACTGAACTAATATAGATCATCGCATTGGAATGGCGTTAAAACATGGGTAAGCACAATGAATAAAAAACAACTCACGGAGCGAGACATCTGCACCAAGTTCATCACACCTGCGCTTGAACAGTCCGGATGGGATATTGCTACTCAAATACGTGAAGAATTCCCGCTGACCAAAGGGCGAATTATCGTCCGTGGCAAACTGCATACCCGTGCTAAACACAAACGTGCCGATTACGTACTTTTCTACAAGCCCAATATTCCTATTGCTGTGATTGAAGCGAAAGACAATAACCACAGCCTGGGTGACGGTATGCAACAGGGCTTGGGTTATGCGGAGATGCTTCAGGTTCCGTTTGTTTTCAGTTCAAACGGTGACGGCTTTCTGTTTCACAACAAAATCGCCAAAGACGGCATCATTGAGCGCGAGTTAGCACTACACGAATTCCCTTCGGCAGAGACACTCTGGCAATGGTGGGCAGAGCACAAAGGGCTTGATCAACAACAAAACAAACTGGTGACGCAAGATTACTACAGTGATGGCAGTAACAAAACGCCGCGCTACTACCAGCTCTTGGCCATTAACAAAACCATCGAAGCCATTGCCAATGGCCAGAATCGCATACTACTGGTTATGGCGACGGGCACAGGAAAAACTTTTACCGCCTTCCAAATCATCTGGCGCTTGTGGCGATCCAAAGCCAAAAAGCGCATCCTGTTTTTGGCGGATCGCAATATTCTGGTCGATCAGACCATGACCAATGACTTCAAGCCCTTCGGTTCGGCCATGACCAAAATCCAGAAGCGCCAGGCTAACAAGTCATACGAAATCTATCTCTCGCTTTATCAGGCGGTTACCGGCAACGAAGAAAAGAAAAACATTTACAAACAATTCAGCCCGGATTTTTTCGACCTAATCGTCATTGATGAATGCCACAGAGGCAGTGCCGCAGCCGACTCCGCTTGGCGCGAAATCCTGGAGTATTTCTCCTCTGCCACCCAAATCGGCCTAACCGCCACACCGAAAGAAACCAAAGAAGTGTCGAATATCGACTATTTTGGCGACCCGATTTACACCTACAGCCTGCGTCAAGGCATTGATGACGGTTTTTTGGCCCCCTACAAGGTGGTGCGTATAGATCTCGACCGAGATTTAACCGGCTGGCGGCCTGACAAAGGGATGACCGATAAACACGGTAACGAGATCGAAGATCGTATCTACAACCAGAAAGACTTTGATAAAACGCTGGTACTAGAACAGCGCACTCAATTAGTCGCCAAGAAAATTACGGAATTTCTCAAGCAAACCAATCGCTTTGATAAAGCCATCGTGTTTTGCGAAAACATCGACCATGCCGAGCGTATGCGGCAGGCTTTGGTCAACGAAAATGCCGATTTGGTCGCGCAAAACAGCAAGTACATCATGCGCATAACCGGCGACAACGAAGAAGGCAAGGCCGAGCTAGACAACTTTATTTTTCCTGAGAGCAAATACCCGGTGATTGCCACGACGTCCAAGTTAATGACCACAGGCGTCGATGCGCAAACCTGCAAATTGATCGTGCTCGACCAACGCATCCAGTCCATGACGGAATTTAAGCAAATTATCGGGCGTGGCGCCCGTATCAATGAAGATTACGGCAAGTTCTACTTCACCATCATCGACTTCAAAAAAGCCACCGAACTCTTTGCTGATCCAGACTTTGATGGCGACCCGGTACAAGTGTATGAACCCTCTGGATCTGAATCCCCCGTGCCGCCAGATATACCTTTAGAGGAAGTTGCAGGCGAGGCGGATAAAGAAGGAATGACATACCCCAAACCCGGTGATGATCGCGAGTGGAGTGGCATTGCGGAGCCTGATGATGAAGGCGGCGGTGTGCGTCGCTATGTCGTGGCCAATGTACCGGTCACAGTTGCGGCTGAACGTGTACAGTATTTTGATGCTAATGGCAAGCTCATCACCGAATCACTTAAAGACTACACCCGCAAGGCGGTGGCGAAAGAATACGCCACACTCGACGATTTCCTGCGCCGCTGGAGCAGTGCCGAGAAGAAGCAGGCCATTATTAAAAAGCTGGCCGAGCACGGTGTGTTTTTTGAAGCGCTGGCCGATGAAGTGGGCGAAAAATCAGGCAAAGCCTTTGATCCTTTTGATCTGGTGTGTCATATCGCCTGGGATATGCCGCCGCTAACCCGTAAAGAGCGAGCCGAGCAGGTTAAAAAGCGCAACTACTTTACCCAGTACGGTGAGCAGGCTCGAAAGGTGTTAGAAGCTTTATTGGATAAATACGCCGATGAAGGCGTGGCGCAAATTGAAGAAACCCGAATTCTTACTATCGCGCCCTTTACCCAATTTGGCACACCGCTGGAAATCATCCGCGCCTTCGGTGGTCCGGATCAGTACCAGCAAGCCGTAAACGAACTCGAACAGGCGCTTTATAACGCCTGATAGAAAGCATTGGAGATAGCAATACCATGTCATTAACCACCCTCATCAAATCCATTCAGGACATCATGCGCAAAGACGTTGGCGTCGATGGTGACGCCCAGCGCATCAGCCAGATGGTTTGGCTTATTTTCCTGAAGATTTTTGATGACAAGGAGCAAGAATGGCAGCTCACAGTGCCCGGCTATAAATCGCCTCTGCCAAGCCGCTTCCGCTGGTCAACCTGGGCGAAAAACCCCGAGGGTATTACCGGTGAAGAGCTGATCGACTTTGTTAACAACGATCTGTTCCCTGCGCTTAAGAAGCTCGCGACCACAGCCGGTGTGTCGCCTCATGGCAAAGTGGTGGGTTCGGTATTTGAAGATGCCTACAACTACATGAAGTCGGGTACTTTATTGCGCCAGGTCATTAACACTATTGAGGAAAATGTTGATTTTAACAAATCGGGCGACCGCCATTTGTTTAACGATATTTACGAAAAAATCCTGGCTGATTTGCAGTCGGCAGGCAATGCGGGTGAATACTACACTCCTCGTGCCGTCACCCAATTTATGGTGGATATTCTTGATCCTCAGCTAGGCCAGTCCATCCTCGATCCGGCCTGTGGTACTGGGGGATTTCTCACATGCGCCATTGAGCACTTGAACAAGCAAGTTAAAAATAATGACGACCGGCAACGCCTGCAAGATTCCATTCATGGCGTAGAGAAAAAGCCCCTGCCGCACATGCTGGCCATGACCAACGTCATGCTACATGGCATTGATGTGCCCACCAATATTCGCCACGACAATACCCTAAGCCGCCCATTAAAAAATTACAGCCCGAAAGAGCGTGTCGATATCATCATTACCAACCCGCCGTTTGGCGGCATGGAAGAAGACGGTATCGAAAACAATTTCCCGCGCAAATACCAGACCAGAGAAACGGCCGATTTGTTTATGGCGCTGATCATGCACCTGCTAAAGCATGATACGGGTAAAGCAGCGGTGGTATTGCCAGATGGCTTCCTTTTTGGCGAAGGCACCAAAACCACCCTAAAGCGTGAATTGTTGGAAGAATTCAATCTGCACACCATTGTGCGCCTGCCAAAAGGTGTATTTGCCCCTTACACCAGTATTGCCACAATATTCTGTTTGTTGAAAAAGGCGGGCCTACCAAGAATGTGTGGTTCTTCGAGCATCCCTACCCCGAGGGCTACAAATCCTATTCACGCTCCAAGCCCTTAACCATTGGTGAGTTTGATCTCGAAAAAACCTGGTGGGGCAGCGCAACACGTAAAGGCCGTAAAGTCACTGAACATGCCTGGAAGGTATCGGCTAAAGAACTGGCTGAACGCAATTACAACCTTGATTGCAAAAATCCGCACGAGGTCGAACTCGAACACCAAGACCCAGCGGAGTTGATGATCGAATACCAAGCGATCGTTCGCCAGTTGGAAACCACGCAACAGGCGCTAAAAAACGAGTTAATGGCCTGCTTGGGGGCTAAGACATGACCCAAGCAGTGCATGCTTCACTGGAACAGCATTTTGATACCGCCTTTTCAGCGCCAGATGGTATCGCCAAGCTGCGCGAACTGATTTTGACCTTGGCCATGCAAGGCAAGTTGGTACCCCAAGACCCCAATGATCCACCTGCCAGCGAGTTATTAAAGGAAATCGAAGCCGAAAAGCGGCGTTTGGTAGAGGAGAAGAAAATTAAAAAGCCGAAGCTATTGCCACCTATTAAGCTAGAGGAGGTGCCCTACGAGCTGCCAGAGGGGTGGGAGTGGGTCAGGCTAGGTGAAATCGGAGTCATTAATCCTCGTAACAATGCTGAAGATTCAATAAAGGCCGGGTTTGTCCCTATGCCGATGATCCCTGAAGGTTATTCAGAAGAGCACCAATTTGAGGAGCGCACTTGGAGTGATGTTAAAAAAGGCTACACCCATCTTGCCGATAGTGATGTGGGCATGGCGAAAATCACTCCTTGTTTTGAGAATGCAAAATCATGCGTGTTTTCAGGGTTACCAAATGGGCTAGGAGCAGGTACAACGGAGCTTCACATTTTTAGAAACACTTTCAATGCGGTTCTGCCAAGATTCCTGCTGTATTACTTGAAAAACCCACATTATATTTCAAAAACAGTGCCATACATGACAGGCTCAGCTGGCCAAAAGCGAGTGCCAACACCGTATTTTACTGAGCAATTATTTCCTCTTCCTTCCTTGTCCGAACAACAGCGTATCGTCGCCCGCATCGACCAGCTAATGGCTCGTTGTGATGAGCTGGAAAAACTGCGCAAAGAGCGGGAAGAGGTGCGCCTGAAGGTTCACGCTGCGGCCATCAAGCAATTGTTGGATGCACCCGATGCCGGTTGGCCCTTTATCCAACAGCATTTTAGTGAACTCTACACAGTTAAAGAAAACGTCGCCGAACTGCGCAAAGCCATTCTACAACTCGCCGTTATAGGCCGCCTTGTACCCCAAGACTCCAACGACCCGCCTGCCTGCGAGCTGTTAAAGGAAATTGAAGCTGAAAAACAGCGGTTGGTGGATGAGAAGAAAATCAAAAAGCTAAAGCCGTTACCGCCTATTAAACCGGAGGAAGTGCCTTATCAATTGCCGCGAGGTTGGGAGTGGGTGAGGTTACAGGATGTATTAGATGTTCGAGACGGAACACATGATTCTCCAAAAGATGCTGTTGGGTCTGATACCTACCCACTCATCACCAGCAAGAACTTCTCCAATGGTCGAATTGATTTTTCTGAAGCAAGGATGATTTCTTCAGAAGATCATTTTGAAATTACAAAAAGATCAAAGGTAGACCGCCTCGACATACTTTTCTCGATGATAGGTGGCAATATTGGTAACCAAGTTATCGTTCAAGAAGATCGTGAATTTAGCATAAAAAATGTTGCTCTTTTCAAGTATTACGATAGAAACCTAACGTACCCATATTTTATAAAGAGATTTATGGAGCATATTGCAGCTGATTTGCAGCAAAAAGCCGTGGGTGGAGCACAACCTTTTGTATCTCTCGGATTTTTAAGGAATATCGTTTTCGGCCTCCCTCCGATAAACGAACAATACCACATCGTTGCCCGTATCGATGAGTTGATGGCATTGTGTGACAAGCTTGATCAGCAGATTGAAGCAGCTTCCTGCAAGCAGAGTGCCCTGCTTAACTCCGTGATGGCGCAGGTATAGGGAAGTCTTATGCGCTTAAAATCACTCTATATCGGCCAGTACAAGAACCTTCTGGATTTTTCTCTGAGCTTCGACGGCAGTAGTTTTATTGATGTGTTTGTGGGTAAAAACGGCACAGGAAAATCCAACTTATTCGAGGCGTTGATTGAAATCTTTCGTCATATTGTTGAATACGATAGAAGTAAAGCAGACCTTGGGTTTAGCCTACCGTGTGGTTTATGAAATTGAAGGTTCAGAAACGACCATAGAGTGGAGCTGGGGGGAAATTGATGGCGCTGCTCTTCGTAATCGCCCCAAAAATCGTGGGTTGAGAATTAATGAGCGAAAGCGAAAAACGGAGCGTGAAGCCGAAATCCTAACGAGAATTCCAGGCCAGAGTTAATATGACTAAAAAGAGGTTCAACTGAAGGGTTAAGAATATCCTACCCTCCAATTTCTATACTTTAATTTGGTAAATCCCGCAATTAAAAAAACCCGATAAGCTCAATTCCAGCTGGTGATGAATCTACCCGTTGACAGGTAGAGCGAAAAATAAAACAAGCAGGTTAAAGTGGTCGGGGTGACTGGATTTGAACCAGCGACTCCTGCCTCCCGAAGACAGTGCTCTACCAAGCTGAGCTACACCCCGATATATTTAGTAGGTCCGATAGGCTGCAAATTTTGCTAAATTTAACAAGGCTTCTTGATAGGGCGAAGCGGGAATGTTTTTAACCGCTTGCATGGCCTTATCGGCCTCTCGACGAGCCGCTTCCGCAGTGTACGCAATAGCCCCGCTAGATTCAATAGCCTCGATGACTTCGGCTAAATTCTCCCTACCTCCACTTTCAATAGCATTGCGGATCACCTTAACGTGCGAGGTGCTCCCCTTGCTCATGGCGTAAATAAGCGGCAGGGTAGGCTTGCCTTCCGCCAGATCGTCGCCGATATTCTTACCTAAATCCTCACTGAAAGAGCTATAATCCAGCACATCATCAGTCAACTGAAAAGCCGTTCCCAAATGCATACCGTAAGCAGCCATCAGCTTTTCCTCAGCGGAGGGCCGATGGCAGAGTACAGCGCCTAGCTGGGTAGCCGCCTCAAACAGCTTTGCGGTCTTGCTGCGGATAATCTCCAAATAACACTCTTCAGTGGTATCCGGCTCATGACAGTTGAGGAGCTGCATGACCTCGCCTTCAGCGATGGTATTGGTCGTGCGGGCCAAAATCTCCATGACCCGCATGCTATCCACCCCTACCATCATTTCGAAGGCACGAGAATAAAGGAAATCGCCAACCAGTACGCTCGCCTCGCTACCCCAGATGTTATTAGCTGTTTTTCGCCCTCGCCGCAGATCGGAAGAATCAACGACATCGTCATGGAGTAAAGTTGCGGTGTGGATAAACTCAATAATAGCGGCGATATCAATATGGTATGAGCCCTGGTAACCAAAGGCTCGTGCGCTCAATAAAACCACCATGGGGCGCAGGCGCTTACCGCCGCTGTTGATGATATAATGTCCCAGCTGGTTGATAAGCACCACGTCAGAATGCAGCCGTTGCTGGATCAAAGCATCGACGGCCTGCATATCATCAGCAACTAAATCATAGGCGGATTGTATGTCCAATGGTATCTCAAAACCAATTAATATGAGGCAAAATGAGCGAATGCTAGAAAGCGGTGCGCTCGCTGTCAAGTAATAATGCTCTCATTTATTTAAAACGGCATATAATACCACTAATTGACTTGACCACTCGAATAAGCAATTTTAAAATTACAGTAACTAAATTATTGAGCCAAGCACTTCCATCATTAAAGTGCTGAATTTTACTCCCTTTCTATCCACCGAGGGGGATAACCCAATTTTCAGGAAAGCACCACAATGTACGCAGTCATTAAAACTGGCGGAAAACAGTACCGTGTCCAAGAAGGAGACACCCTCCGGGTGGAGAAAATCAATGCCGATGAGGGTGCCACTATTACGCTTGATGAAGTGCTTTTAGTCGCTAATGAAGATAATATTCAAGTAGGTGCGCCCTATATTGAGGGTGGCAAGGTGAGTGCAACCGTTAAAACCCATGGCCGGGGCGAAAAGATTAGGATCATTAAACTCCGCCGCCGTAAGCATCATCGTAAGCGGATGGGACATCGGCAATATTTTACGGAGCTGCATATCGATAATATCTCCACAGGTTAAAGCAAGATAAGGATTATATATGGCACATAAAAAGGCAGGCGGCAGTTCCCGCAACGGGCGCGATTCTGAATCCAAACGTCTTGGAGTTAAACGATTTGGTGATCAGCAAGTATTGGCCGGGAATATTCTGGTTCGTCAGCGGGGTACTCCTTTCCTCGCGGGAATTAACGTGGGAACAGGCCGCGATCATACCTTGTACGCCAAAGCAGCGGGCAAGGTTCAGTTTGTTAGGAGAGGCCCAAAGAGCCGCACCTACGTGGACGTCGTCACAAATTAACAAAGCTTGCGCCCGCGGTGTGAAGGGCTTTGTTTTATGGAGAATCCCCGCACCCGCGGGGATTTTTCGTCCTGCTCTTTAAATTAGGCCTCACCGTTTCCGTAAACCGTGAAATTTATAGACGAAGCGATTATTAAAGTCCAGGCTGGAGCAGGAGGGCATGGTTGTCTCAGTTTTCGGCGAGAGAAATTCATTCCTTTTGGGGGGCCTGATGGAGGGGATGGCGGTAATGGCGGCAGCATTTATCTCATCGCGGATAAGAATATTAATACTTTGGTAGATTTTCGCCACCAGCATCACTTTCGCGCCCGGCGTGGCGAAAATGGACGGGGGCGCTTGCAAACGGGCAAAAGCAGTGAAGATATTTATATTCCTGTACCTCTGGGTACCGAAGCCTGGGAGGCGGAAACGGGAGAGTTACTCGGTGATCTTACCCGCCCTGGACAAACCCTGCTGGTTGCTAAGGGAGGCGCCCATGGCCTAGGTAATGCCCGCTTTAAAAGCAGCACTAATCGGGCACCTCGCAAGACCACCCAGGGCAAACCTGGAGAAGAGAGAACTTTACGCCTAGAGCTTAAATTACTTGCCGATGTGGGTTTGCTCGGTCTACCTAATGCGGGAAAGTCAACTTTTATTCGCCAAGTATCGGCTGCCACACCTAAAGTAGCCGACTACCCTTTCACTACCCTCCATCCCCATCTCGGGGTAGTCAGAATTGATTCCAACCGCAGCTTTGTGGCGGCGGATATCCCTGGTCTCATCGAGGGCGCTGCCCAAGGCGCTGGGCTGGGAGTTCGCTTTCTCAAGCACCTGAGCCGAACCCGCTTACTACTCCATTTTGTTGATGTGGCCCCTCTTGAACCCACTTTGAGCCCCGTGGATAGTGTACGCGCCATCCACAGGGAACTGCAGCAATTTAGTCCAGAACTTGCCGCGCAAGAGCAGTGGCTAGTATTTAACAAAACTGATTTAATTTCTAGCTCAGAAAGAGCAAGCCGTTGCCAAGAAATTATCCGCGAGATTTGCTGGCAAAAACCTGTCTATGAGATTTCAGCACTAACGGGAGAAGGCTGCCAGCGCCTTATCCATGCGGTGATGCAATACTTAGAAGAAGTTAGCCCGTACGAGAAAGAGGATTCTCAGTAAGGACCCATGGGCAACCATCGCAGCGATTTAAAGGCTACCCGCCGCTGGGTAGTAAAGGTTGGCAGCGCCTTACTCACCGCCAATGGCCGTGGCCTAGATACCGGCTGTATTCAGGAGCTAGCTAGCCACATAGCCCGGCTTAGAAACAAAGGATATACGATTGTGCTGGTATCCTCAGGTTCAGTAGCTGCCGGCATGGAACGGCTAGGCTGGCGGCGGCGTCCCCGCGCCTTATATGAGCTTCAAGCCGCCGCCGCGGTAGGCCAGATGGGGCTTATTCAAGCCTATGAGAGTGAATTTCAACATCATAACCAGCACACCGCACAGATACTCCTGACTCATGAGGATTTAGCTAACCGCAGCCGTTATCTTAACGCCCGTAGTACCTTGCGTACCCTTTTACGATTAGGGGTCGTACCCATCGTTAATGAAAATGATACCGTAGCTACCGAAGAAATTCGCTTCGGAGACAACGATACCCTATCAGCTCTCGTGGCTAACTTAGTAGAGGCTGAGCTTTTGGTAATCTTAACCGATCAAGAAGGTCTATTCGATGCCGACCCGCGGCACTACCCCAATGCCAGTTTTATCTCCGAAGCAGCGGCTAATAAAACCGAGCTTGATGGCATGGCCAATTCGAGGGCTGGAGCCTTGGGGCGAGGCGGCATGATTACCAAGATTAGAGCAGCGCGACGGGCCGCGCGCTCCGGCGCTATCACCGTTATCGCATCGGGTAAAGAGCCCAAAATTCTACAACGAATCGCCTCTGGCGAGACTGTTGGCACCCTGTTATGGCCTGACAGGCAGCCCCTTGCTGCCCGTAAGCAGTGGTTAGCCGGGCAATTACAAACCAAGGGACGCTTATGGCTAGACACGGGGGCAGTCAAAGTAGTCCGTGAAGCGGGACGAAGTTTGCTGCCCATTGGTGTCCTCGCCTGTGAAGGCAACTTTGCTCGCGGCGAAGTAGTCAGTTGCTTGGATTCGGATGCTCGTGAGATTGCTTGCGGCTTAGTTAACTACAATGCCGAGGAAACGCGGCGTATCCTCGGCCACTCCAGCCATCAGATTGAGCAAATATTAGGATATGTGGATGAAGAAGAGCTCATTCACCGAGATAATTTGGTGCTGCTCTAGCTATCTTCAATCATGACATTGCGCGAATCTGAGCGTTCAACCGGCTTTTATGCCGAGCCGCTTTGTTAGGATGAACCAGTCCTTTACGCGCCAAACGATCCAATATCGGAACAGCCTCTTTATAAGCCGCAGCCGCCTGCGACTTATCGCCGGATACAATAGCTTTCACAATTTTCTTCACATAAGTCCGCATCATAGAACGCTGGCCTGCATTGCGGACACGGCGTACTCCCGCTTGGCGAGCACGCTTGCGGGCTTGTGATGTATTGGCCAAAACTCCACCTCCTAAAATTTAATAATTAAAAACCGTTTATGATGCCAATTTTTATGGTGATTGTAAATATCCCTCACTAAAATAGGCATCCTTTATTCTAGAAAAATAATCTATTCTCTAAAGTTATTTATGCGCAGCACCCCCTTACTTAAATCGACTGCTGTAGTCGGCAGCGCTACTCTCCTCTCAAGAGTGCTTGGTTTTATCCGCGATGTGGTCATCGCCCAAACTTTTGGGGCAGGAGCAGCTGCGGATTCTTTTTTTGTAGCCTTTAAAATTCCCAACTTCCTGCGGCGTTTATTTGCGGAGGGGGCTTTTTCTCAAGCATTTGTGCCGGTACTCTCAGCCTATCAAGTACGTGGTGATTTCAACGAGATTCAGCAGCTCGTCAATCGGGTGGCGGGAACCTTGGGACTGGTTCTACTGCTGGTCACTCTCACTGGGGTTATAGGCGCCCCCTTCTTGGTAATGGTCTTTGCTCCAGGTTTTATAGAAGAGCAAGACAAATACGCACTCACTGTCCATCTACTGCGAATAACCTTCCCCTATTTATTATTCATTTCCTTGACGGCTTTTGCTGCCGGTATTCTCAATACCTATAAACAATTTGGCGTACCTGCCATTACGCCTATTTTCCTCAATTTAGCTCTTATTGCCGCAGCCCTGTGGTTTGCTCCCCAGATGGAAATTCCAGTGACTGCTCTTGCATGGGGGGTCTTTTTTGCCGGTTTAATACAGCTATTATTCCAATTTCCCTTTCTCGCCCGCTTAAATCTCCTGCCAAAATTCCGCCCCCGCTGGAAAGATCCTGGCGTGCAGCGGATCTTTAAGCTTATGTTACCCGCCATCGTTGGAAGTTCAGTAGCTCAAATTAATCTGCTTATCGATACCCTGCTTGCCTCATTTTTAGTCACCGGCAGTGTGTCCTGGCTTTATTATTCGGATCGGCTGGTAGAGTTTCCCCTAGGCGTTTTCGGCATTGCCTTAGCCACAGTTATCCTTCCTAGCCTTTCTGAAAAACACGCTCGAGCATCAGGCGAGTCCTTTGCCCGCACGCTCGATTGGGCCTTGCGCTGGGTTTTTCTTATTGGTGCGCCAGCCGCAATAGGGCTAGCTATACTTGCGGAACCAATCCTTACCACCTTGTTCCAATATGGCGAGTTCGAGAGCCACGATGTTATCATGGCTTCCCGTAGTCTAATTGCCTATAGCTTTGGCCTACTTCCTTTTATTTTGATTAAAATACTGGCGCCTGGATTTTATGCCCGGCAGAATACGAAAACGCCGGTGCGAATCGCTATCATCGCCATGATTGCTAACATGGTATTAAACGGAGTCCTTATCTTTCCCCTGGCTCATGCGGGGCTCGCTCTCGCTACTTCCCTTTCCGCCTGGCTTAACGCAAGCCTGCTCTTTTTCACCTTAAAACGGCAAGGAATCTATCAACCTCAACCAGGCTGGTTGTGGTTTGGCTTACGGATACTTATTGCTGGTAGTTTCATGGCCGTCACTCTGCTTTGGCTCATGCCATCGCTAACCAATTGGCTAAACTGGGAAGCAGCCGTCCGTACCGCGCACATTATGCTGCTAATAGGAACTGCCGTGCTTGTTTATTTTGGCAGCTTACTCCTCATGGGCCTTCGTCCGCGAATGCTAACGTCCGCCTGATGGGGGAAACACTACTTACCGGCATTTTAGAAAGCCAAAAAAATAAAACGAATGGGCGTGACTTAGTGGTAAAAATCACGCCCGTGGAATTAAGCTTTGTTACCGTATTTATAAAAATTTTGGTAAATAATGATCTACTAATAAAAATGCAAACAACGCTGCTAGATAGACTATAGAATAACCAAAAGTTTTCATCGCCAACTCGTTGCTGGTATTGCGATAAAGGACAATAGTAAGGTACACAAAGCGCCCCCCCAATCCTATCGCGCCTACCAAATACAGCAATCCACTCATATGGCTAACGAAAGGCAACAAACTGACCGCAAATAATAAAAAAGTATAGAGTACGATCTGCTGTTTAGTGAAATCAACACCATGGGTTACCGGCAACATGGGATATTTTGTCCGGCTATACTCTTCTCTTCGCGCTAAGGCCAAAGCCCAAAAATGGGGCGGTGTCCACACGAAAATAATCAAGAAGAGGAGAAAGGCGTGGACATGCAGCTCTCCCGTAACGGCTGCCCAACCTAGCACCGGTGGCATAGCTCCCGAAGCCCCTCCCAGCACGATATTTTGCGGTGTAGCTGGCTTGAGGAAGGCTGTGTAAATAATGCCGTAACCAATCATAGACGCCAAAGTGAGCCACGCCGTCAAGGGGTTAACCAGGAAATACAGGATTATCATTGACGATAAGCCCAACGTAATGGCAAATGCAAGGGCCTGCTCCCGGCTAAGTTTGCCAGTTGGCAAGGGGCGCCCTTGAGTCCGATTCATTACGGCATCAGCTTTTTCATCAATTAAATGGTTAATCGCCGCTGCAGAAGCAGCACCTAGGCCAATCCCAAGGGTGCCAAATAAAAATACCCGCCACGGCGCCAAATCAGGGACGGACAGGAACATACCGACAATCGCGGTAAACACAATGAGAGAAACAATACGGGGCTTGCAAAGCACGAGATATTCCCGCCAATTTGTTAAAGCCCCGCGAATTAAGGTAATCGTTGTCATAGTCTTGTAGCTCCTTGTAATGGATACCCTGTAGGATGGAGCAAATGATTCAAAGTAACGACGGCAAGTAACAATAATGCAGCTACAGCGTTATGCGCTACCGCCAGCGCTAATGGAATTCCTCCCATAGCGGTGGCAATGCCTAGCGCTGCCTGGATAAGGACTAACATAACAACTATCCACCCGACGCTGCGTAACGCGGGAGTGCCTCGGCCTAACCCTGCCCGTATACCAAGAGCACTTAGCACTATCAAAACCACTACGGCGCCAATCCGATGGATAACATGAATAGCCACTGCTGCCTCCGGCGCTAACCGTCCACCTTCATAATTTTCCCCTAGCGGCTGCCAAAATGTGAAAGCCTCACGAAAATCCATGGTTGGCCACCACTGCCCTTGGCAGGTGGGAAAATCCGAACAATAGAAGCCCGCATAATTGGTGCTTGTCCAACCTCCAAGGATGATTTGCAGTACTAGCAGAAATAAGCCTATTAATGCCAAAAGCTTAAAAGCTGGTGAATACCAGATTTTCTCCATAGGGCGTCGTGCCTGTCGCTGCCGCAATGCTAGCCACCAAACCAAGGCTAGAACCGCCATTCCTCCTAGAAGATGTAACGTCACAATAGCCGGCTGCACCAAGAGAGTAACGGTCCACATCCCCAACGCAGCTTGCAACCCCACTAATCCAAGTAAAAATAAGGGCAGAGCCACTTTCTGAGTGGGATCAGAACGGTTACGCCAGGCGGCAATAGCAAGCCCTAAAATCAATAATCCCAAGATACCCGCGAGGTAGCGATGGATCATTTCTTTCCAGGCTTTAGCTGTCTCCACCGGGCGATCCGGATAGAGGCGATTAGCATGATCAACCTGCTGCTCAGTGGTAGGTGCTAATAGCTTTTGGTAACAACCTGGCCAATCCGGGCAGCTTAATCCAGCATCAGAAAGGCGCACATAAGCGCCTACCACCACAACGACCAGGGCTAATAGGCTAGCTGCTAAAGCAAAAACATAAAACCGGCGACTCATAATTTATATATCACCCTATTTGAGAAACAAACAATAGCCGTTTAAGATCCTTAAGCATATGCTCGGGAGTTTCTTCAGGTGGATAGCTAATCACTAAATTACCGATAGGGTCGATGATGTATACCCGCTGCGCCATTAAGGGATCGGGAACATCCGGTAATACAAACTGGTTTACGAATCCTTCCTCGCCTTTTTCTTCAGAAGCCACAATGAGATCAGGGTGTTGTTCCTGGAGCCAGCCTGATTCATCAAGAAAACTCAGATCATTGGTAACCCACAGACGTTGAATCCGGTGCATATCCTTGCCTGTAGCCAAACGAATCTGGCGTGTTTCATAAAGATTCTGGCGACAAATCTCATTGCACTCCGCCGGCCCAAGAACCACTAGCGTCCATTTCTCCCTAAGTTCTTCAATAGCAAGTTTCTTGCTTTCTAAGGTCTCAAGAGTTGCCTCACCAAGGGGCCTTGCTGGGATAATAAGTTCGCCGTAATTACGAGTTGCAAACGTCTCTCCCTTCTCTGATCCTTGCAACAGCCACCAGGCTCCTATTATGGGGAGAGCGCATATAACAAAAATAGCCAGGATAATCCCTTTGTTAGCTGCTTCTAAATTTCTATTACCCACCGCTTTATTCTATCCTCTAAACCTCTACTATACCGTTCACTGTCATTAAAATTAGAAATTACGCCGATATAAAATAACAGATATAATTAGACCAATCAGCGCCAGAGCAAACCACTGAACCGCATAAGCAATATGCTGCTGCACGCTGGTTGGAGGTTCGGGCCATTGACGAACAAATCCATAGGACTCTTCGGGAGCCAGTTGGAGAATAAGCGGCTGCAAAAAATAACCTAATTGGGATTGCAGTTGCTCTATGCTCACATATTGAACTAGCTTAGGCCAACCGCTCGATTCTCTACTTTCCTCCCCCCCCAGGAAAAAAGGCGCCTGATAGGGTTGCCGCAAAACACCATGGGCGCTAACCCGTAGATCAGGGGACTCTATCCGTGGAAGCTCCTGCCGATCTAGCTCCATCGGAAGCCAACCAAAGTTAACAAGTATCCCGCTTCCATCTCCATCGTTAAACCGTAGTGGTATCAGCACGTGATAACCTGCCCGACCCTTATGGATTTGATTATCTAAAAATATAATATGCTCATTATCAAACCAGCCTTGTGCAATTCCCCGGCGATATTCACTATCCGGCAATTGTAATCTTTCCTCTCCCACCCGAAGAGAATCACTAATACTCCGCTCTTTAAGAACGGTCTCTATAGTGTGTTTTTCGCTTGCTCGCTGCAATTGCCATAGACCTAATGAGGCCAAAATAATAATCAAGAGTAGAAAAGCTACCGTAAAACGTAGTTTGGGCCAGGAGACTTTATTATTAAACTGAAATAGCACGTTTGGGTCGTTAATTAATGAAGGTTAAACTATGATTTATTACGACGCTGTTAGAAATTTAGACCCAAAATCTAAATTTCTAACAGCGGGTAAGCAAATATCGGCTATACCGATCTCTTAAAAAAAAATCTGCCTTTCGGCACCGGGAAAAGCCATAATCCCCCGCTGGAATGGGTCTAATTCCAGGATTTTTTAATCTAATGGAGTGCACCATGATATTTAAATTGCTCATCATCGCTTTTTTTATTTTTGTCCTCTATACCCTAGGAACCGCACTCTTTGCCCTAGCGCGAAGCAGCGGCCATTCGGATGTGCGAATGGTCAAGGCACTCACCTACCGTGTTGCTCTTTCATTAGGATTATTTGTCCTCCTGATGCTTGGCTATGCGACAGGAATTATTACTCCGAATACAGCGGCGCCTCCTCCCGCTAAAACAGAAATACAGACGCCTCCTCAACGGTGAATAGGACATGGTTTATTACCTAGCTAGAAAGCCTAGCTAGGTAATAAACAAATCAGAACAAGCTCACATTTACCGAGCAAGCAACTCCTACAACCAGTAAACAAATATGAAAAGGCCAAGCCATACCACATCAACAAAATGCCAGTACCAAGCAACGCCTTCAAAAGCAAAATGATGTTTAGGTGTAAAATGACCCGCTAAACTGCGGAAAAGAACAACAAGCAGCATGATAGAGCCAACGGTCACATGGAAACCATGAAAACCAGTTAGCATGTAAAATAATGAACCATAAATTCCAGAACTAAACCTCAAATTCAGCTCATCCATCGCATGACCGTATTCATAAATCTGCAGTCCAACGAAGGTGAAGCCCAAAGCAACGGTAAGAAATAATCCAATGATTAGTTGCTGCCGATTATCTTTCTTAAGCCCCCAATGGGCCCAAGTAACTGTGACGCCACTGGTAAGCAGAATCAGGGTATTAATCGCTGGAATGCCCCAGGCCGCCATGGTCTCGAATTCGCCGCCAACGCTTTGGGGCCCATTGGTCGGCCAAACTTCGGTAAACTCTGGCCATAGGAAAGTATGAGCAACACCTTTAGCCCCTTCCCCTAAAAGCCAGGGTAGCGTTAAATCACGAGTGTAATAAAGCGCACCAAAGAAAGCAGCAAAGAAAAATATCTCCGAGATAATAAACCAGATCATGCCCCAACGGAAGGAGCGATCGACCTGCTCGTTATAAAGACCGGCTTCGCTCTCGCGGATAACCTCCCTGAACCAGCCGTACATCATGAAAAACAAAACCCCTATAGCAGCGATCAGGAGATATTTACCTATTTCAACTCCATTAAGATAGGCAGTGAAACTTGCCGCCATGCTAAAAAGCGCGAATGAAGCAATTAGCGGCCAGTAACTAGGTTGAGGTTGGTAATACTCCCCATGTGCATGAGCCATAAGATACATCCTCCCGCATTATTTTAATCGTAGTAATACTGTTGTTGTCGTCGTTTAAACTAATAATATTTAATTCGCTACCCAGAAGGTGTTGCTATCTGGGTGCTCGCCCTATCGCTCACATCAAAGAACGTGTAGGACAAGGTCATCTCAGAATAGTTTTGTGGCAACTTAGGATCGACAAAAAAGACTACCGGCATTTCCCGCGTCTCACCTGCCTGAAGCGTTTGTTCAGTGAAACAGAAACATTCGGTCTTGTGTAAATGCTTGGCCGCCAGCCCCGGACTCACGCTGGGTATCGCCTGACCAATAACGGAATGATCATTCAGATTACTTGCATAATAGGTAACCTTGGCTACCTCGCCGGGATGAACGCGAATTTCCTGCACTTCCGGTTTAAACTCCCAGGAAAGCTGACTATTCACGCTTGCCAGAAATTGAACAGTAATTGTTCGGCTGGTATCTATAGCTCCTGCTTCTGAAACCGACACTGCTACGTTTTCTGGCTTGCCATTTAGGCCCGCAATTTCGCAAATTACATCGTAGAGAGGCACCATGGCATAACCAAACCCGAACATCGCTACCACCATTAGGGCCAATTTTGCTACTAACCTGTGATTAGTAGCCTCTCTTTCAGTCGTATTCATCTTATCGCATTCAGATATATGAATAATATATAAATAGCCAATGCTATACCCGCAATCAACCATGCCATACGCCGGGCTTTCGCCCGGCGACGGTCGTTATCAGAGGGGTTAGATCCAAGTCGATCAGTCATAGCTTAAAAAAGTCCTTGAAGCACCACCGCCTCTTATAATAATTAATGGGGATTATTCTCCGCCGTGACTTGGGGTGGAGTTGTGAAACTATGGTAAGGGGGCGGAGAGCTAAGTGTCCACTCTAAACCCTTTGCGCCTTCCCATACCTGGTCGGTAGCTTTTTCCACACCTGCGCCACCACGAATAGCCTTAATAATCACATATACAAAGATCAACTGAGAGAAACCGAAAATGAAAGCACCTATGGTGGAAATCGCATTGAATTCAGCGAACTGAATGGCGTAGTCAGGAATTCGCCGCGGCATGCCCGCCAAGCCAAGGAAATTCTGCGGAAAGAAAACGATATTCATTGAAATTACGGACAGCCAGAAATGCCATTTCCCTAGACGCGCGTCATACCAATTACCAGTCCATTTAGGTAGCCAGTAGTAAACAGCAGCATAGGTACCAAATAGCGTCACCGGCAGAAATACATAGTGGAAGTGGGAAACAATAAAATAGGTATCATGGTACTGAAAATCCGCCGCGGCTACGCCCATCATAAGGCCAGTCAGGCCGCCAATAGTAAATAAAGCGATGAAGGCCATAGACCACAGCATGGGCAACTCAAAAGTCATGGAACCCCGCCACATGGTGGTAAGCCAATTAAAAATTTTGATCCCAGTGGGAACGGAAATCAGGACGGTTGCATACATAAAGTACAACTCTCCTGAAAGCGGCATGCCGACGGTAAACATGTGATGCGCCCACACGATGAAGGAGAGGAAGGCAATCGAAGCTAAAGCGTAGACCATGGAGTGATAGCCAAATATTGGCTTACGGGCAAAAGTCGGAATAATATCCGATATCACCCCGAAAATAGGTAAAACCATAATATAGACTTCGGGATGGCCAAAAAACCAGAAAATGTGCTGGTACATCACCGGGTCACCGCCGCCAGCCGCATTAAAGAAACTGGTGCCAAAATGACGGTCGGTAAGCTCCATGGTCACGGCGCCCGCAAGTACCGGAGCCACCGCAACCAGCAAAAAGGCAGTGATCAACCATCCCCAGACGAACATAGGCATTTTCATCAGACCCATGCCAGGTGCTCGCATGTTTAGGACGGTAACAATAATATTGATCGACGCCAATATGGAAGAAAGTCCCAGAAGATGGACAGAAAAGATGGTCATATCAATGCCAACCCCGCCCTGGATAAACAAGGGTGGGTACATGGTCCATCCCCCAGCCGCTGCTCCGCCCGGCACCAGCAAACTGCTAAGAAGCAAAAGCATGGCAAAGGGTAAGAGCCAGAAGCTCCAGTTATTTAACCGCGGCAAAGCCATATCAGGCGCGCCAATCATAAGCGGTATTTGCCAGTTAGCTAAACCCGCTAGAACGGGCATCATCGCGCCAAAGATCATGACTAACCCATGCAGGGTCACCAACTCATTAAATCTTTGGGGATCTAGAATTTGTAATCCAGGCGCAAAAAGTTCGGTACGGAATGTCAGCGCCATCGCGCCGCCAACAAAAAACATAGTAAGGCTAAAAAACAGGTATAAGGTACCAATATCCTTATGGTTGGTGGTTGTCAACCAGCGCATGATGCCGGTAGGGTGATGCGCGTGATCACCGTGTGCTGCTACTGTGCTCATGGATTTCTCCTACGAAATTAACCTATGATTTAAAAACAACTCTCTAGCACTTGATTTCTCCTCGCCGACTTCCTTCTCCAGATAGACACCATCAATAGGATGAGAAAACTAGCTTGGAGCCTCCCTTTAGAACATAAAAGTGCTTTTGGCTAGTGTGCCTCTGCTTGAGCCGATTGAATGACGGCATTCGCCCCCTCCCCGGACTGTGCGGCTTTGCTTTCAGCCATCCATTTATCAAATTCTTCCGGAGTTTTGGCTTCCACAACGATAGGCATATAGCCATGCCCCCGGCCGCAAAGCTCTGCACATTGTCCCCGGTAAATACCGGGTTCTTGTATAACCGCCCATGCCTCGTTAATAAAGCCTGGAATCGCATCTTGCTTGAAACCAAAGGCAGGCACCCAGAAAGCATGATTGACATCATCGGCGGTAATAACGAAACGCACTTTCTTATCGGTTGGGAGCACCAATGGATTATCCACCTCAAGCAAATAATGCTCACCTTTGGGGGCTTTATTTACTATCTGATCAAAAGGAGTAGACAGGCTGCTCGTGAAACCAAAGTCATGGTCCACATACTCATAGTGCCACCGCCATTGATAACCCGTCACCTTTATTGTGAGGTCAGAAGCAGAGCTATCGTAGATGCGAACCATGGCGGAAGTAGCAGGTACCGCGACAGCAATGAGGATTAAAAGTGGAATAACCGTCCATGTTACTTCGAGAGTAAGGTTCTCGTGGAACTGACTGGCTACCGCGCCCTTGGATTTACGGTGATGGTAAATAGACCACGCCATGATGCCGTACACCAAAATACCGACACCCACGCAAATCCAGAAAATAAGCATGTGAAGATCGTATATCTCCTCTGAGGTAGGGGTAACTCCCCTCGTCAAATTCAAACCTAGCTCGGCACAGGCATTCCCACTCACTAGGAATAAACCAGTACCTCCTATAATTGTTGCGAATAAGCTTTGTCTATTAAATACGCCCATCCATCTCCCCTCCGGCTATCAAATTAATGTCATTGTATTAAACGACGGCGTAATAAAGTATATATAACATACATCTTTTCTATGTGCCAGCATGGCAATTGATTTATATTCATCATCATTTAGGCGCCACAAACCGCCTGCAACTCCTTGGCTAAACGGAGACGCTCCTCCTCGCTCAGGAAAACGCCAATTTCTACTTCGTGCCCGTGAGAACCTATTATTAAGCGGCTCATATGCCACGCATAGGGTGGAAGCTCAATTCTAACCCGAGCCCAATAGCGATGAAACTTCCATGTTTCACCCGTCGTTTCGCGGCCACGAAAAATTTCAATCTCCTCCTGACCGATGGTAATGATTTCACAGTGTTGAGCACGGCGCGCAGACAGATAAAATGCGATTCCCAAAATGAGCAGTTCTAGCCCAGCAAACGGAAAAATCAACCATAGACCTAAAAGACTAAACCCTCCGGCTATTATGACGAGAACTAGTGTCATAGCAAAAAAAACTGCCTTCATTCCTCTCCAGCTCAAAGAGCTATTGGGTCGAAGGATAAACCGAAGCGTATCTTCCGAAGGTCCATACCGCTTGCAAACCATGCTGCACCTTTTAAATCCACTAAATTCTGTAGGCTACGCGTGTAAAAACGACGCCGAACCGAACCCTTAGAGCGTCTTAAAAGCCCAAGAGCGAGCCCTAATTTCTTTATTAAACTCTAAAATTTTTAAAGGTATTTAAGAATTATGGGTAAAGCAGCCGCTTTGTAGGAAAGATTAATCCCCCCTCTCTAAATTAGATCTTTCAAGAGCATGATGGCTCTCTAGTTCTATCTTCCTGTCTTCCAAGGTAAGGTAAGACCTGTTTGGCTAGCATAATAGGCAGCCAAATCCTCTTTATCTTGTTCGGAAAGCGAGGCGGCCATCGGCTGCATAACAGGATCCGTTCTATCGCCAACCTGATAAGCAGTCAAGGCGTGGACCAGATAACCAGCATATTGCCCTGCCAACTTAGGAAATTGTGGCGCGGGACTATTGCCGTCCGGTCCATGGCAAGCAGCACAAGCTTGAGATTTTTGCTTTCCCGCTGCTGGATCACCTGCTGCTAGAACGGAACCAGAAACGAGAACCGCAAATACCGGAGCAAGTAAAAATAACCACCATCTCAGCATCGAAAATCCTCCTCGATCATAATTTATTAGCTTAATTCACTATTTTTATTGAGCGGAAAGAAAAGCGGCTATATCAGCCATATCCTGCTCGCTCAAGCTATCTGCGGAATTTTGCATGGGGGGATGGTTCCTGGCACCGGATTTATAGGCTTTGAGGGCAGAAACAAGATACGCTGCATGTTGTCCGCCTAATTTTGGCACCGGATAGGCCGGATAGGCATTGCGCCAACCAGAAATACCATGGCAACCCGCGCAGAGTTCCGCTTTCTTCCGACCCGCTTCGGGGTCACCTTCCGCATGCACGGTTAAACTAGCCAGCAAAAACACGCTGGCGCCCATAGAAATAAAAAAATTTTTCTTACCCATTTTTTATGATTACTCCCGATTACTCCCTAAGTGGAAATGGTAAGTACTAATTTATCGACTCTCTTAGTATTTATCCCCTAGTGCTCAAATATCCTCCGTCAATTGCCAGGGAACTAGCGCTGACAAACCGTTATTATGTGATTAGCAATCAGAATAGCTCATCTGGTTAACCTATATTTTATATATCTCTTAATAGCTACAACGCAAGAGTACAGATTAATTTTGATCAATAGAGTAGAATTTTTTGGTGCCAGACTGGACAGCACGGTATATTAAGTTGGGATATAACCATACACGCAACCTACTTAACAGGCAATAACGTAAATAATGCAAGACAAAAATACCCGCTCAAGCTTTCTCGGTATATTTAAGAGCATCTTTACCGCACTCATTGGGCTCCAGAGCAGCCGCATGCATGAACGTAACGTTACTCAGGGCCAGCCAACCCTCTATATTTTTACCAGTATCGTAGTGCTTGCCTTTATTATCTTGGCTTTAGTAGGGCTAGTCCAATTAATTCTGCGCTTAACCGGCGCTTAGGACTCTATTTTAGAACGCTAGTGGCCACGATTAATGCCTTGCAGACAGGCAGAGAGGAATAAATTCAGGTAATATCTGCCATTCTGCCTTAAAGAAGCACTCAACAGCCTTGCAGACATTTAGATCGCAAAAAGTTATGTCGAATTATACCGCTACCGTCTACCGCGAAACGTTAGAAACCCGCGTCGAAGTTGATCTCAATCTAAGCGGAGAAGGGCATTTTACCGCCGAAACAGGCTTACCTTTTCTTGAGCACATGCTTGCTCAAGTAGCCCGGCATGGATTACTCGATCTCACGGTAAAAGCATCCGGCGATTTGCATATCGATGCTCACCATACCGTTGAAGATATTGGCATTACCCTGGGGCAAGCCTTACAACAAGCCTTGGGCGATAAAACGGGGCTTCAACGCTATGGTTATGCCTATGTCCCCTTGGATGAAGCGCTTTCCAGAGTGGTGCTAGATCTTTCCGGAAGACCTAGCCTGCACTATCGGGTGAACTATCCCCGGGCCCGTATTGGTGATTTTGATGTCGATCTTTTCCAAGAGTTTTTTCAAGGCCTGGTCAACCACGCCGCCATGACTTTGCATATTGATAACCTGCATGGGCGTAATGCCCATCATATCGCCGAGACCATATTCAAAGCTTTTGGCCGCGCCTTACGGGTTGCCGTGGAGTACGATCCACGCCGAAAAGGGCAACTAGCTTCTACCAAGGGAATGTTATAACTTTAGGACTTAAACTCATGTCCAGCGTAGCGGTGATTGATTACGGGATGGGCAACCTCCGCTCAGTATCTAAAGCATTAGAACAAGTGGCGGGTAAAGTTCGAATAGATGTCACCAGTAATCCCCAGCGGATTCGCGCAGCTGACCGGGTAGTTTTTCCCGGCGTAGGCGCTATTCGTGATTGTATGCATGAACTACGGCGCCTAAATCTGGATATCGTAGTGGCCCAATGCGCTGCTGATCGGCCCTTTTTAGGTATTTGCCTGGGTCTGCAAGCCTTGCTTGAACTTAGCGAAGAAAATCACGGCGTTCCCTGCCTTGGTATACTGCCAGGCCGGGTACAGCGCTTTGATGCCGTCAAAGCAGACTTGAAGGTACCCCACATGGGATGGAACCAAGCCCACCAAGTCCGCGCGCACCCCCTATGGAACGCCATTCCCCAGAACTGTCGTTTCTATTTCGTCCATAGCTACTATACAGTACCCGATGAAACATCCCTAGTTGCTAGTCGCACGGATTATTCCACTTCTTTTGCCTCGGCGTTAGCACGAGACAATATTTTTGCAGTCCAATTCCACCCCGAAAAGAGCCACACATTTGGACTACAATTACTCGCCAACTTCCTCACCTGGAATGGAGTGAGTTAAAGCGCTACTAACTGCAATTCGCACCCTATGGCTTGTAAACTGGAAGGAAATCACCATGCTATTAATACCTGCCATTGATCTCAAGGGGGGAAAATGCGTTCGCCTGCGTCAAGGGCGCATGGAAGACGATACCGTATTTTCTGATGATCCAGTCGCCGTGGCCTTACATTGGGCAGAAGCCGGTGCAAAACGGCTTCACTTAGTTGACCTAGACGGAGCGTTCGCGGGACAACCGGTTAATGCTGATATCATTTATCATATTGCCCAAGCATTACCTGATATGGATATTCAGGTAGGAGGAGGCATTCGCGATAGCGATACTATCCAGACCTACTTGGATGCGGGAGTTCGCTATGCCATCATCGGCACCAAGGCCATCAATGCGCCCCATTTCGTCGCTGATGCTTGTTTGGAGTTTCCAGGCCATATTCTCCTTGGCCTGGATGCACGAGAGGGCAAAATTGCGATTAACGGGTGGTCCAAACTCTCCCGGCATAATTTAATCGATATTGCTCAACGCTTTGAAAAAGATGGAGTTGAGGCCATTATTTACACTGATATTCAGCGCGATGGCATGATGAAGGGAGTCAACATTGAGGCCACTAGCGAGCTGGCCAAAGCGATTAATATTCCTGTCATTGCTTCGGGCGGTGTTTCCTCGCTAACAGAGATAGAAGCTCTATGCCAACATGAACAAGATGGCATTGGAGGAGCGATCATTGGCCGGGCTCTCTATGAGGAGAAAATCCAGCTTGCTGAAGCCCTCGCCATAGCCAAACGCCTCTCTGGGGAGTCAACAGCGTAACATGAGTCTAGCCAAACGCATCATTCCTTGCCTTGACGTGGCCAATGGCCGGGTAGTGAAGGGAGTTCGTTTCGTCAATATCCGTGATGCGGGCGATCCGGTAGAGATCGCCCGCCGTTATGATGAGCAGGGCGCGGATGAAATTACTTTTCTAGATATTACCGCCAGCAGCGATAACCGGGACACGATGGTGCATGTGGTTGAGGAGGTTGCTGCCCAAGTATTTATCCCGCTTACTGTAGGCGGGGGTATCCGGTATCTTGAAGATATCCGGCGCCTACTAATCGCTGGTGCCGATAAAGTGGGCATAAATACAGCTGCCGTCCAACGACCCGAATTAGTCCGCGAGGCAGCGGAACGCTTTGGCTCCCAGTGTATTGTGGTTGCCATTGATGCTAAACAGGTTTCTTCTGCTGATGAGCCGCCGCAATGGGAAGTCTTTACTCATGGCGGCCGTAAAGAAACGGGACTGGATGCGGTAGCCTGGGCTCGTCAGATGGTTGAGTTTGGAGCTGGAGAGATTCTACTGACTAGCATGGACCGGGACGGGACCCGAGAAGGCTTTGACCTTCCACTCACCCGTACCATCAGCGAAGCCATCCCAGTACCGGTGATCGCCTCGGGCGGGGTAGGTACCCTGGAGCATCTCGTGGCAGGGATTTTAGAAGGGAAAGCAGACGCAGTTCTAGCTGCTAGCATCTTTCACTTCGGAGAATATACTATTGCGGAAGCCAAGGAGCATTTATCCGCTCATGGCATTGAAATGAGGCAATAACGATGTCTCTCGGTTGGTTAGAAGACGTGGCTTGGAACAAGGAAGGACTTATCCCTGCGATTGCCCAGGAAGATCGCACCGGCCAAGTACTGATGCTCGCCTGGATGAACCGAGAAGCCTTAGAAACCACCGTACAATCAGGCTACGCGGTTTATTGGTCTCGATCCAGAAAGCGTTTATGGCGTAAGGGCGAGCAATCCGGGCACGAGCAGATCATTAAAGCTATTCATCTGGACTGCGATAGCGACGCGGTGCTTTTATTGGTCGAACAAAAGGGGGGAATGGCTTGTCATACTGGTCGTCATCGGTGCTTTTTCAAACGCTTAGAGAAAGGAAATTGGGCAAGTGTTGAACCCGTATTGAAATCTCCAGATAGCATCTACAATAACTCAGATGAATAATACTCTTGAACGCCTTGCTACACTATTAGAGGAACGCAAAAATGCGGACCCGCAACACTCCTACGTGGCGCACCTTTACCAGGCCGGGCAAGATAAAATCCTCAAGAAACTAGGCGAAGAAGCAATTGAAACGATTTTGGCTGCCAAAAGCAGAGAATCAGATGCTATCATCTATGAAACCGCCGATTTATGGTTCCATAGTTTAGTCATGCTGGCCGAGAGCGGGCTCCGGCCGGAGCAAGTGCTCAGCGAATTAGAGCGGCGTTTTGGCTTATCAGGGCTGGAGGAGAAAGCAAATCGGGGGTAAAAACAATGGCGATAGATCAAACAGATTGCATCTTTTGCAAAATTATAGAGGGCGAGCTGCCAGCAAAGGTGGTTTATGAAGATGACCAGGTGATTGCTTTTGAAGACATTCACCCTAAGGCAAAGATTCATTTGCTGCTAGTGCCCCGCAGTCATATTTCCAGCCTAGAACAACTAGAAGTCAAACATGAGGCGCTGATTAGTCATCTATTGCTACTACTACCCGATCTGGCTCGCCGACAGGGCCTCCAGGACGGTTTCCGGACTATAATCAATACTGGACGGGGAGGCGGTCAAGAAGTGGATCATCTCCATATCCATTTGTTGGGTGGCAGCCAGCTACCAGGTTTTTAGGCTGACACATAGAATTTAAACAACTTAGAGCATGAAGCAAGACTATGGGAGTGGGTGGAATTAGTATTTGGCAGCTTCTTATTGTCTTAGTGATTATATTGCTGCTATTTGGTACCAAAAAGCTGCGCTCTATTGGCACAGATCTAGGCAGCGCCATAAAGGGCTTTCGTAATTCTTTACGCGATGAAGAGCGCCGTGATGCTGAGGAGGCAGCAACCATAGAGCATAAGCAAGCGCATAAAGCTGAAAATCCCTCCCAGAGGCAACAAGCCGATGCCGATTTCAAGATAAAATCCGGCAACGACGAGCACAAGTAATTCTTACGCTGCTATTCTATGTTTGATATCGGTTTCTGGGAAATTTTAGTCATTTTAGTCATACTGCTAATCGTGGTGGGTCCAGAGCGGTTACCAGCAGTCGCCCGTACTACGGCGCTATGGATAAGGAAAGCACGCCGCTTCGTCTCCCAAGTCAAGCAAGAAGTAGAAGAAGAACTAAGGGCTGAAGAACTCCGCCAGTCGCTTGAAAAAAATAAAAACTTATTCGATCTAGACGAGACCATTAGCGAAAAACCTACCCCCAAACCGAAGCCCTCCTATTCTAAAACACCCGATGACGGTACCTGAATCCTCCGGCACTGAAGAACAGCCGCTGGTTTCCCATCTCATGGAGCTGCGGAATCGTTTGCTTCGCAGCATTATCGTCATACTGGTCATAGCAGTCGTGCTCATGCCCTTTGCTAATGATCTGTACCACTTGCTCGCCCGCCCCCTCATGGCTCACTTGCCCGAGACAAACTCAATGATTGCCACCGAAGTGGCGGCCCCTTTCCTTACGCCCTTCAAATTAACCTTAGTAACTGCAATTATCCTCTCTGTTCCGGTGCTTCTATACCAGCTCTGGGCTTTTATTGCACCGGGCCTTTACCAAAATGAACGCCGTCTTATTTTGCCCCTATTAGCTTCCAGCACCCTCTTATTCTTTCTGGGGATAGCGTTTGCTTACTTTGTGGTTTTCCCGTTGATGTTCGGCTTCTTCACTCAGGCAACACCCGAGGATGTTGCCGTCATGACGGATATCAGCAAATATTTAGATTTTGTATTAACAATGTTTTTTGCCTTTGGACTTGCCTTTGAAGTGCCCGTAGCCACTGTATTACTCGTATGGACCGGAATTACTAACGTAGAGCGCCTCCAAGAAAAACGCCCTTATATCATTGTTGCTGCCTTTGTCTTTGGTATGCTACTGACACCCCCAGATATTATCTCGCAAACCTTACTGGCTCTCCCCATGTGGCTTTTGTTCGAAACGGGATTATGGTTCTCCCGGCTGTTTACGCCGAAAAGCCCCCTAGAAGAAAATTAATCCACCTTTAGATAACGCATTCTAGTTCCATAGCATAAAGATAAGCTTATCTCCTCCGGTTTCAGTTCCAAGGGAAAATAAACTCCTGCAATGTGCGCGCCGTGAATACTTGCCCCTTCAAGCCGACTCGCTGAAAAATCAATACCCCTTAAATCCGCCTGGCGGAAATAGCTGCCGCTGAAATCTAAGCCTTCCGCTTTTAATCCTCGCAGATCGGCTTTGAGAAAATCACAATAGGTCAGGTCACAGCTTTCTCCACTTGCTACCCGGCAGTTGAATTCCTCAATTTCACCATTTCTCAGTAATAAATATAAGAGATCAGATTTAATTTGGGGTTCAGTCATCGCCTTAGCCTCTCGCATTTTACAACTCTTTAATAACAAACCCAGCTTGATGATATCCCGCTTTGCAGAAAAGCAACTCTTAGCAAGCCATCATGGATTATTGGCCTGGTAACTAATCTAAGGCAGCAATTTATCAATCTGAATACGGCTAACATTTACCGAATGCTTAAGTAAAGCTATGCTTAAATATAACACACAGCATTCAATAGCTTGCCATACTGAAAAAGCGGGTGAGCCTAATCTAGGAGACTAAAATGTATCTAAAGCATACGACTTCTTCTGATCTGATAGAAATTCTTAATATCAAAGAATTAATCGATCCCTCTAGAGGAAGCATCACTGGCCGTTCGCACGTAGGAGAAGAAATGCAAGAACCCGCTTCTTTCCAGAAAAGAGAGCTTATTTTCCCCTCTGGAGAAATGTTGCCTCAATGCTGGATTGACCCGGATTATAAGAAAAAAATGTAGTCCAGAAAGCAGCTTCTTCAAAGACTAAAAGGGTTATGTGTTTTGCGTAGCCCTTTTTTATTCATTCACTGGCTTTAAACTTGGACTAAATGAAAAAAACCGTGCTGGCGCCATACTGTGGGAATAACGACGCAACCATTGCTATCATTTTACCCTTCTAGCTTCGCTAGTTCGCATCAAATTATATCGATTCTTTCACTGCTTACCTGTCGCTATCTTTATTGTAGGTGGCTAATTTTTAAAAGCTAAGCTACGCTTTTGTCAAAGTTTGTGCCAAAATGGTTTTTTAAATACACTAGCGTACCGAGATAGCTAGCACTATAACAAAACTTGCCTCAAAAAATTTCTTAATAGAATAAGCCAAGAATTCATGAAACTGTTTCGAACTAAGCCCATCGAAACGGATCTAGCTAAGGATACCGGCCTTAGAAAAGTGCTGGGAGCGTTTGATCTGGTCTTACTTGGCATTGGCGCCATTATCGGCGCTGGTATTTTTGTGCTGACGGGTATTGCCGCAGCGAATTATGCTGGACCTGCCGTGGTCTTATCTTTTGTGGTAGCGGGAATGGCAGTTACTTTGGCTGCCCTTTCCTACGCAGAACTAGCTGCCTTTATCGGCGGTGCTGGCAGCGCCTATGGATATGGCTATGCCGGTTTAGGTGAATTTGTGGCTTGGGTCATTGGCTGGATGCTGATTCTGGAATATACCGTTGCAATATCTGCGGTATCAGTGGGCTGGTCAGGTTATGTTGGCAATGCATTGGCAGCAATGCAAATGCATCTGCCCGACGTGCTGACACAAACGCCTTCTCAGGGTGGCTGGGTCAATCTGCCAGCAATGCTCATCATTCTTATCCTCGGAATTCTTCTTGCTACTGGTGCTAAGGTAAGCGCCCACTTCAACGCTATCATGGTATTTGTTAAAGTTGCCGCCATACTGCTATTCATTGGTGTTGCCTTCTTCCATGTAGATACTAATCACTGGACTCCCTTTATGCCCTTTGGTTGGCAGGGAGTCATGACCGGCGCAGCCAGTATTTTTTTTGCTTATATCGGCTTTGATGCTGTCTCCACGGCAGCTGAGGAGACCCGGAATCCACAAAAGGATCTGCCCATTGGAATCCTAGGATCTCTCGCTATTTGCACGTTGCTTTATATGCTAGTGGCTGCGTTATTAACCGGCATTGTACCTTACTCCTCCCTAGATGTTCCCTCCCCGGTTTCTGAAGCCCTCCTCCAGGTAGGTGCGAAGTGGGCCTCCGGGATGATTGCTATCGGCGCTATTGCCGGCCTTACTACCGTCATGTTGGTCCTGTATTTTGGGCTGACCCGGATTCTATTTGCTATTTCACGGGACGGCTTATTGCCGCCCTTTTTTTCTCATATAAACAATAGGACCGGTAGCCCCGTACGTGTGATTCTGCTATCTGGTTTAGCAATGGCAAGCATTGCAGGCTTCGCTCCCCTAAATGATATTGTCGAGCTTACCAATATTGGCACACTCGGTGCCTTCACAGTAGTTTGTGCTGGAGTCGCTGTATTACGCTACACTAGACCGGAGTTACACCGACCGTTCCGAATTCCATTTAGTCCTGCCGTCCCGCTGCTAGGAATAGCCTTCTGCGTGTATTTGATGACCCAGTTGAGCGCAGATACTTGGACTCGGTTTTCAGTATGGCTGGCAGCAGGGCTAGTCATTTACTTTACTTACTCCTACCGCCACAGTAAACTCTCTGCCCCGGAGGAAAGCAAACCAGCCCATGCGCCGCTTGAGTAAGGACTTGCGTTGTTTTCCTTTTAAATTACCTATACTGATTAAACGTGTTTATTGCTTACACCACCCACTAAGCACGAGTTTCTCCTCCCGCCCAAATTGGGCACCTCTCGCCTATCCTATCCTTCTTTATTTAGTTTGTTAAAAGAAATCTTCTTCCGTATTTTTATTATCAACGAGGGCGAATAAGGTTTGTAAGTATGGCTAGTATATAAATACTCAATTCGGATATGCACCTTAAACTCCCCCCATTCCTATATTTCTTCCCTTAGAACTAAGGAGAAAAGCTGGTGCTCCACAGCTCCCCCCTGATTACGACTCTTGCTGTGGCGCTTGGACTCGCTCTCGCGCTTGGCTTCCTCGCCGAGCGGATCAAGCTCCCGGCGCTGGTAGGATACCTATTAGCCGGTATCCTCATCAGCCCATCTACCCCGGGTTTTGTCGCTGACATAGAAATTGCAAGGCAATTAGCCGAGATTGGCATTATGTTGCTGATGTTCGGCGTAGGTCTCCATTTGTCTTTAGAAGAACTACTGGCAGTTCGCAAAATTGCCTTGCCTGGAGCAGTACTGCAAATAGCTATTACCACCAGTTTAAGTACGAGCATCGCTATTGCTTGGGGCTGGGAATTGGGAAATGCTATGGTTTTCGGCTTGACACTATCAGTTGCCAGCACCGTAGTACTGCTGAAAGCGCTTGAGACCCGTAGTATTCTGGATTCTGTAAATGGGCGGATTGCTGTGGGCTGGATAGTGGTAGAAGACATCACTATGGTGCTAGTGCTTGTGTTTCTTCCGCCGCTGGCGGGATGGCTGGATGGAGATGGAACTAACAATCAAGGTTTGGAGCTAGGATGGACCCTAGGCATTACCTTAACAAAAGTAACTGTATTTGCTGCTCTGATGCTTATTGTGGGGCGCCGCTTCTTCCCATGGTTACTATGGCAAGTTGCAGATACAGGCTCACGCGAACTCTTCACACTATGCGTAGTAGCCGCCGCCGTGAGTATTGCTTATGGGGCGACGACTCTATTTGGAGTATCTTTCGCCTTAGGCGCCTTTTTTGCCGGTATGGTGTTGAGAGAATCTGAACTCAGCCATCGCGCCGCCGCAGAATCTCTGCCCCTACGGGATGCCTTTGCAGTCTTGTTCTTTGTATCAGTAGGGGTGCTATTTGACCCCATCATTCTCATTGAACAACCATTAAAGGTACTTACCGTAGTGGCTATTATCATAATAGGAAAGCCTCTAGCAGCAGCAACTCTGATACTCGCTTTCCGGTACCCTTTGAATACGGCCTTCACGATCTCTGCTGGCCTAGCTCAGATCGGCGAATTCTCCTTCATTCTGGCTGGGCTTGGTGTCAGCCTGGGATTGCTTACTATGGAAGGCCAGAGCCTAATTCTAGCCGGCGCCATAACCTCCATTGCTCTCAACCCCATGGTATTCAAAGCGATTAAACCCTTGCAAAGATGGCTGCGATCCCGCTCAGTCTTGGCTCGCGTACTTGAAAAACCCAGTGATCCCTTAGCAGAATTACCCATGTCCACTGAACAAAAGTACCTTTCTAAGCAAGTAGTTTTGGTAGGGTATGGGCGAATAGGCCGACGGATTGGAAAAATACTGACTGAGCGGCGGATTCCCTATGTGGTTGCAGAACAAAATCGGGAGCTGGTCGAAGCGCTGCGGAAACAAGGCATACCCGCCGTATCAGGGGACGCCTCGGACTCGGCCGTGCTTATCCAAGCTCACATTGCTCGAGCTAAGATACTAATGATCACCATACCAGACACCTTTAATGCACGGCAGATGATCAAGACGGCTCGTACTCTCAACCCAAAGATTGAAACGGTCATTCGTGCCTACAGCGAAGAAGAAACTATACTGCTGGAGCAAGAAGGTGCGGGGAAAATCTTCCTTGGCGAGAACGAGCTGGCTACAAGCATGGCGCTGCATGTACTGGAACAATTAGGAAAAGGTAAGCATTAAAGGGTGTCAGGTTTTCTATGTAACCAAGGCTCAATCAGGCATCGTCTCAGCGAAAAGGGTGAAGAATTGATTGAGCGCTGCCTTCCAAGCTTGAATAAGTCACTAAAAAGCAACGTGGATAATAAGCCAAGCGTGCCATGGTGAGTAGCCATGGCATCCCGTAGATGACGATATTCAGTCGACATAAAGCATCTGCGATTACTGGCATCGCCAACAGATGAGCAGCAAGAGAGACAATACCCGTTGCCATTAACCTACCAAATGAGGTTGGAGACAAATCTTTTATATTTTTGAATGGATGGCTCGGTGAAGTTTGCCCAATAGATGCCTTCCTGTCAGCAGAGATCATAAATGATTGAAAAACCCTTCTAGCTTAAGGGGCTGACAAAACTCCTTTCATTTTTCTAGAAATGAACTAAAAAAATAATTAAGATCGTTACAATTTACCACAGCGCTTTTCCACAGATTTTTCCCTTAATACATTGATTGAAGAAAAAACTATTAATGACCCAAAAGACGCTTGAAGTGCGGTTAAAGTGTGGTAAAGTGACGCAGAATATATGTAGTAAAAGTGCGGATAAATGCAATAAGAGAAGAAGCATGACCCTATCTGATAAGCTAAAAAAATGTACTCAGACCCGTGGTCAAGGACAGCAAGCATTCTTAGCCCAGCGCCGCGAAATCGCGCGGGCGTTGAAGGCTGGCTATCCGGCCAAAACTGTGTGGAGCTTACTCCATGAAAAAGGAACTATGCCAGTCCAGTACCGGACTTTTATGGAATATGTAAACCGCTACCTCAAGGATAACGGACAGCCGCAACCTCAACCAGCTGAAATATCATCTTTGCCCCCACTAAATAAATCTAAGTCGGTAACCCAATCTAGCCAGCCTCCCTTGGCCAAACGCTTTCAGTTTGATGCCAAAGGCAAAACCAAAGAAGAACTCATTTAGGAGAATATGCCCGATGGCAAGAGCGCATTTTACTCTGCAAGGGAAAGGCGGTGTAGGCAAAAGCTTGGTCTCCGCTCTGATCGCCCAGCATCGCCAAGAAAATAACATTCCCTTGATCTGTGTGGACACCGATCCGGTGAATGCCACCTTTTCCGGTTATACAGCTTTTCCAGTCAAGCGAATAGAATTATTAAAGGAGAATACTATCGATGAGCGGGAATTTGACCGGCTTATGGAGCTTATCGTAGACAACCGGGATACGGAAATAGTAATTGATAATGGGGCATCTAGTTTTATTCCTTTATCCTCCTATTTGGTGGAGAATGAAGCAATAGATATGCTTCATTCCTTGGGGCATTCAATTATTATTCATCCGGTAGTGACGGGTGGTCAGTCGCTGCTCGATACTCTCTCAGGTTTTGATGCCTTAGCCAGCCAATTCCCAGCGTCGGCAGACATGGTAGTATGGCTAAATTACTACTTTGGCCCAATTGAAAAAGAGGGCAAAACCTTCGAGGAAATGAAGGTTTATCAGGATCACAAAGGGCGCGTAAAGGGGGTTGTGAGGATTGATCGCCATAATCAAGCTACCTTTGGAGAAGATATGCAGCAAATGCTCGAAAATCGGATGACGTTTAGCCAGGCGATTGAATCCGAAAAATTCAAACTTATGGCTAAGCAACGCCTCAGAAAGATGAAAGATGAACTATTTAAACAAATGGATCAGATACTAGCAGTATCAGAAAAACCCGTGGCCAAAAAACACTCGGCTGCCGAAGCGAAAAAGCCGAAAAAAGTGAGCAGAACCTCTAGCAAGCGATCCGAGTAAAAATATTTATTCCTCCTTTCCGCCCCCGCTTCCTGCTCAGTAGCCCCATGGGAAAATAAATTCCTATCTTTCATAGTTGCAGGAGTGCTGCTAACCACCAGCTTTATTATTCTAAGCTATTCATGGGGAAGGAAGAACAACTTTTTTAAGCTAATGCTCTATCTGCTGAGCGAGGGGGCGAAATTGCAGATTATAAAACATCTCCAGGTAACGTCGGCGCTCCGCCCGCTCCAGATTAGTCACGTATTTCCAAAAACCATAGATGCGGGACAATGTCATCATCCGCTCGGCGTAGAGTTCCCAAGTATAATGGTTTTTAATCCGGCGCAAAGCACCTTGGGAGAATTTGTCCCAATATCCCGCTTCAGTCTGACAATGTTCAAAAAAATCAGCGATACGGTCAGCGGCTTTTTCGCCATGGTTAGGATCAATATGAAAACCTGACACTCCCTCTTGGATAATCTCTAAAGGCCCACCATAACAAGTAGCAAAGGTGGGCAACCCGCTACTCATAGCCTCTATCACAGTCAAACCAAAGGCTTCAAAAAGAGCTGGCTGAACAAAGGCGCCACGGGAGTCCGCAATGAAGCGATAAAGCTCTCCTGCCAAGTTTTTTTGCAGCATAACTCCCAACCAGCGGACTTGGCTATCCAATTTATATTCTTCTATCAGCTGATGCATCCGGGCAATTTGTACCTGTTCTTCGCTATCCGCTGACTGACTCTTATCTATATACCCGCCCACGACCACTAAATTGGCTAATTTTCGCAGCCGCTCACAGCGCCCGTACCACTCTACTAAACCCGTGATATTTTTAATTCGGTCTAGGCGCGCTATAGTAAACAATAAAGGTTTGGTGTGATCCTGAAGTTTGCCACGGGCGTCGGGGCGTTCATCACCCCATATCAACGCTTCGATTTCCTGGCGCAATCCGCTTAAACGCCGTTTTGTATCCGTATAGGGAAAGTAAACTTCCCCATCCGCACCAGGCGAGACAATATTGAATTTAGGATCGAAAACGTCAATGCCATGAATCACCTGATACAACCCCGGCAAAGTATAGGCGCTATAACTCTCATACTGGCCCACGCTGTTTTTATTCCCGGCAATTTCCTGATAAGTGCTGGTGACAATAAAATCGGCGCTATTCATAGCGATGAGATCGCCAGTGAATTGGCAGGCAAAATGATATTGGGCATCATTCTCCCGCCAGTATAAATCGGAATAAAGATATTTAGCCTTTTCCAAGGCATGGGCAATATTGCATTGAGTCACCCGTAAACGCTGAGAGAGAAGGGTCGCCACTAAGCTTCCGTCCGAGTAGTTACCGATGATGAGATCTGGACTCCCTTCAAGTTCGGCAAGCATTTCCCTTTCCGCATCCATGGCATAGCGCTCAAGGTAAGGCCAAACTTCAAAGCGGGAGAGCCAATAGGGCAGTACTTCGCCCCCAGCATTGCGAAAAGGGACTCTTAAGATAGCGGCATTTTCTGTCCCTACGATGGATTCTAAGCGCTGATCGCATCGAGTGCCCTGAGCCTCTGGAATCAAGCGAGTAACGACCAAAATCTGAGGTGCAACATCAAGTCCCTGCTCTTTTAACTGTCGGTGCATTTCCTTCTCTAGCGCCCGAACCTGATCCAGGATATACACTACTTGGCCCCCAGTATCCGGCAATCCGAGAATATTACCTTGGCCAAAATACCCATGGGGACTAAGAATCACGATATTAAAGATCATGGGAATGCGCGCCAAGAAATGCTCCAAGTTACCAGGCTCAGGCGCTTCAAGAATATCCATTAAAAGACTAAAGGAATCCTGTATTCGGGCCGCAGTTCTACCCCAGCCCCGCTCAAATCCAAATTCC
Source organism: Nitrosococcus oceani ATCC 19707 (assembly GCF_000012805.1). Classification (GTDB taxonomy): domain Bacteria; phylum Pseudomonadota; class Gammaproteobacteria; order Nitrosococcales; family Nitrosococcaceae; genus Nitrosococcus; species Nitrosococcus oceani. The sequence continues at coordinate 3,459,125 of NC_007484.1, forward strand.
TGTAACTTATGCCCCACGGCATCCCATTCAGCAGCTTCCTGAAAACCACCAAGAAAATCCATTGCCAGACGCAAAGCACAGCGCAACCCCTGTACATCCTGGATACGATCATTCAGCATTAAAGGTTGTCCCCGACAGTGGTGGACACTTAAGAAACTGAGCAGATATTGTCCTCCGGTCTCTAACTCATTAAAGAGCTGGTTAGAAAGATGCCGATTGAGAAAATCCATTCCGCGCCCAATGGAGCGGGTTTCTCTAAGCCGGGGAAACTCCCGGTTGAAGGGTCCCATATCAATTTTCAGCGGCCACGATTGAGGCTGGGTGGGACCAAGCACAAGACGTTCCTTGAATTCTAGGAATTGGGAGACAGGCACCGTTTCAATCTGCATTACCTCGGTATGAATCCGATAATATTCCCAGTTTGCAATTCGGGGACGCACTGATAAATAAATCCACTCCGGATCAACCGCCGCCTCCTGGGCGGCTTGAATTATTGTTGCTAAGGGAGAATCTTGGAGCAATGCCCCCTCATCATTCTCTTTACAGAAAAGATCAAATTCATCGACGAGATCAGATCTAAGCAAAAAAGGTCTTTGAAGCGCCAAATAGCGGCGCAGCAATAGATAAACGATCTCTTTGTGCTGGCCTACAAAATTGGCTAATTCCTTCATAGTGCCTCTTCCTTGGCCACTACCGCTTTCTCCTGCTCAAGAAAGCCATAATGTGCTAATGCCTCTAAAATCCCCCAGGCATGATGGCCTTGAGCAAAATAAATACTGGAATCTTCACGCAGATACTCAAGTTCAGGGCTATAGTTACCCACAACCGCCCCTAAAGTATTCCCAGATAGCATTTCTTTATCACTGCCGGAGTCGCCCACCACAAGGAGGTGCTCTAGGGGAATACCCCATTTGTCGCAGAAAAAACGAACCGCGCTTCCCTTAGAAGCCCGCACCGGCAATAAATCCAGATAAGCCTGATAGGAATAGATAATATTGGCGCTCAAGTCCAACTGCCGCAGGTGGCGGGCAATGGCTGGGATATCAAGCCCTTTTTTAACATCTACATCATAGCTGATCTTACAAGGTAACTGTTCACTGGAAGGCTGAAGACGCAAATTAGGAATATCAGCCATCGCCTTGAGGATAGATTCCCGCTTCCAACGGTAACGGATATGTTGCTGCCAGCTTTGATCTTCCACCAAATTTGGCCCGTAGAAAATTTGAGACCCTACCCCCGTAATCAGAAGATCAGGCAGAGGAATATCCCATTTCTTAAGCACTTTGAGAGTACTAGCAAAATTCCGCCCGGTAGCAATACCAAAACCAATTTTAGCGCCTGCCTCCTTGAGGCTTTCAAACAAGCTGCGAAGGCCCTCTCCATCTCCGGTTAAGGTATTGTCAATATCACAGACCAAAACCTTTTCGGAAATGGGTAAGCGGCTCTTTTTTTTCGCTTGGAGCCTGGGTTTTTTCGCCTTCCGGATGACTTTACTCACCTCGCGCAAATATTGAGTGACATGTCCTGGCCAGGAGTAATACTGCTGGGCACCCTTAAGGCCGTTTTTAGCCCATCGGTGCCAGCGGTTGCGATCAGAAAGAGACTCAAGCAGTACCTTGCCCATCCGATCCGCATCCAGGGGATCAATGAGGCATCCGTTCTTGCAGTGCTCTAATATTTCCCGGGGGCCCCCATCGTGGGTAGCAATAACAGGTAAACCACTTGCTGCCGCCTCAATTAATGTGAGGCCAAAGGGTTCAGTAAGTGCGGGATTAATAAAAACGCCTTTCGACCGCGCCGCTAAACGGTATAAATCTGGCACATCATCAACTTCATGATGCTTGGGATAGGCAATACTGCCATAAAGATCATAGCGGTCAATTAATAATAATATCTCTTTTAGTACCGTCCTTGGTCCTTTCTCCATGGTACCGATATCATCCCGGTTACCCACTATTAATACTAAATTAACCTTTTGGCGTAGCGCCGGGTTTTCTCCATAGGCACGGATCAAAGTAGAAATATTTTTCCGCGCATCTGGCCGGGATAAAGCCAGGATAAGAGGTTTACGGGGGTAGGATAGAAAACGATTTATTTCCTGCTCAATCGGTGCATTACGCCAAAAACGGGAGGGCGGGTGAAAACGCTCCAGATCGGTGCCGGGAGGAATCACTACCATCCGTTTTGGGTGATAGTTATCATAGAGGGCATACTGTTCATCCACTTCCTGCTGGGTACTTGCAACCACCAGAGCTGCTGTGCTAAGGACTTGTTCTTCAGCCTCAATCCGTTGCCGCATATTGTACCGAGTTTCAATACTCTCCTCTTTGGTTCCCCCTTCAAGGAGCCGGTGCCGTTTTACCCGGCCTAAGGAATGGCCCGTATGCACTAGCGGTACGCCTAGTAAACCTGCCAGCCTTACCCCTACATAAGCAGCATCCGCATAATGGGAGTGAATGATATCGGGGAGGCGACCGATGCGGCGAATATGCTGTAGCGCATAATCGGCGAAACTACCTAGATAAGGCCATAATACTTCTTTACGCAGGTAGCGGCGCGGACCACAAGATAAGCGTACAATCTGAGCTCGAGGGGCAAGATATTCTAGCGGTTCGCTATAGTCTTGCCCTACTTTAGGATCGATAACCTTTCGCGTTAATAAATCAACCCGGCCAACTTGAGGATTTTCTGCAAGGGCTCGGGCCAGCTCAATGGCGTATTTTGTCTGGCCACCAGTATCAGCATCTCGGCCTAATTCCAGCTCATGGCCACGAATAAGACCATGGAGGCTGATAAGCACAATATATAGGCCATCATCGGGCTGATTCATTTAGGTCTCCCGCCAATCCGCTATAAATTTAGTATAGAATTTGGGATCCTGGGTTACGGCGCCCCGCATCGCACAGATAGCAGCGGCAAAAGCAGCTCCCCGCTCTATTGCCTGTTTAAGTGGCCAGTCCTGCAGGAGTCCTTGTATCATCACGGCACTAAAAGCATCGCCTGCGCCCACCGTATCTATCACCTTAACGGGTTGTGGCTCAACCCAATGGGACTTATTGTCTGCTGTTACCAAAAAAGCCCCCTTGGCGCCCAAAGTGACTAATACCCAGGCCAACTGAAAGCGCTGGCAAACAAACTGAGCTCCCTGCACCAGTTCTTCCTGAGTTTCAGCCTTATGCTCAAGGAGTGTAAGCAACTCTGCATCGTTCAATTTAACCCAACGGGCGGCACGCAAGGCTTGTTCCACTGAAGCGTGCTGCCACCAAGGAGAGCGAAGATTGAGATCAAGAAAAATAAGTGGTTCGTAAGCATTGGACAAGACCTCCAGTGCTCTTTTAGAAACGGCGGAACGAATAGCCAATGTGCCTCGATAAAGCAAAGGAGAAGACTGATTGGATAATTGCTTCAAGAAGAGATCAGGATCAATAAAATCATAGGCCTGCTCCGGTAGGATATTAAAGCTAGGCTGACCGTCCTGAAGGGTGATTTCTACTCTACCTGTGGGATGGAGCGGATCTTGCTGAATTCCACGGCAATCCATGCCCCATTTTTTCATGGCTGCTAGAACCTTCTGGCCTTGTTCCTCAACGCCTACCCGGCTAATAAACAATGGCGCTAAACCAAAACCTTGCAGGTGCCAAGCCACATTAAAGGGCGCCCCCCCCAAAACCTGGGTTCCATCAGGAAAACAATCAAAAAGAACTTCTCCAAAAACAACGGGGCGCGGAAATGCTTGCTGCTGCATCATCTGTTATCTTATTTGAATTGTTTACTACTCCAGGCTCCAGACAAAAAACTTTTAGCCTACTCGACAGTAACCGATTTAGCCAGGTTGCGAGGCTGATCCACATCGGTCCCCTTAATAACGGCTGCATGATAAGCTAGCAATTGCAAGGGGATAGTATAAATGATGGGGGCGGTTTCATCCTCTACTGACGGTATTTCTATAACCGTTATCCCAGGACCGGATTTAACCTCTGCCGCATGATCGGCAAACACATAAAGCCGTCCGCCCCGGGCCCGAACTTCTTGCAGATTAGACTTCAGTTTCTCTAATATCTGATCATTAGGCGCCACCGCGATCACAGGCATGTCGGCATCGACCAGGGCCAAAGGGCCATGCTTTAACTCCCCAGCAGGATAGGCTTCAGCATGAATATAAGAGATCTCTTTGAGCTTTAGCGCCCCCTCCATGGCAATGGGGTAATGAGCTCCACGTCCCAAGAATAAGGCATTTCGAATCTCGGCAAATTGCTCGGAGAGTTCCTCGATAGCTGGACTTAGCTGTAACGCCTGCTCCACCCGGCTTGGAAGAAGCAGCAACTGCGAGACGAGGCGAGCTTCCTCCCCCGCTGTCAGTTTGTGACGCCGTCCCAACACGATAACAAGAAGTAACAAGGCTGTTAACTGGGTAGTAAATGCCTTGGTAGAAGCTACGCCAATTTCAGGACCAGCTCGGGTCATCAAAACTAAGTCTGCTTCTCGTACCAGAGAACTTTCTGGAACGTTGCAGATACTCAAGCTAGGACCAAAACCTGCCCGTTTAGCCTCCTTAAGGGCAGCAATTGTATCAGCGGTTTCACCTGATTGAGATAAAGTCACAACCAAGGTATGGGGGGTAACCACCGGGCAACGATAACGAAACTCACTGGCAATCTCTACCCGGCAAGACACATTAGCAATAGATTCCAGCCAGTAATGGCCCACCATCCCCGCATGGTAGCTAGTCCCGCAGGCCAGTATCAGCACTGACTGAATTTCATCCAGAACTTCTCCCGCCTTAGGCCCAAAAACTTCATCCAAAACTCGGTGACCACTAATTCTGCCTTCTAGGGTTTCCGTGATCGCCCTAGACTGCTCAAAAATTTCTTTGAGCATATAATGGCGGAAATCTCCACGTTCCACAGCATCTGCATGAAGTTCACTTTCCCGGATAGGACGTTCTACCTGTTCGCCCTCAACATTATAAATGGTAACCCGCTCCCGAGTCAGTTCAGCAATATCTCCTTCCTCCAGAAAGATAAAACGCTGAGTAACCGGCAGCAAAGCCGCCACATCGGAAGCAATAAAATGCTCCCCAATACCTATTCCAATGACGAGCGGGCTGCCCCGGCGAGCAGCCACTAGATAACTAGGATCCTTAGTTGAGATCACCCCTAAAGCATAAGCCCCTTTAAGATCTTTAAGCGCATTCTGAACTGCCACCAAGAGATCATCATACCGCTCAAAGTAGCGATAAATTTGATGCACAATGACCTCAGTATCCGTATCCGAGGTAAACTCGAAACCATTGGCCCGCTGCTGAGTGCGCAGTTTCTCATGGTTCTCAATAATACCATTATGGACCAGCGCAATGGCCTGCCGACAAATGTGAGGATGCGCATTGGTTTCGCTGGGTTCGCCATGAGTGGCCCAGCGAGTATGGGCAATACCTGTACGGCCCCTCAAAACGGTACCAGAAAGACCCCGCTCAAGTTCTGTAATTTTGCCACGCCGCCGCACTCGTTGCAGGGATTTTCCTTCTCCATCGATCACCACTATTCCAGCTGAATCGTAGCCGCGGTATTCCAAGCGGCGTAAACCTTCCAATAAGATGGGAACTACATCCCGTTGCGCAACTGCCCCGACGATACCACACATGCTCTATTTTTCCTCTTGCTTTTAAGCCGGCTTATTTTCCGCACTGATAGTAAAACCCAGGGGTAATCTAGTAATCTTCACTTTTTACTAGGCCGCTTCCATCCAGGCCATGATTTTTGTGGCGTCCTGCTTAGGGTCAATTCTCCCGGCGGCACATCGTGGGTAATGGTAGCCCCCGCGCCAATAGTTGCGCCCGCACCAATTTTCACGGGGGCTATCAATTGAGTATCTGAGCCAATAAAAACATTATCTTCAATGAGCGTATGATGTTTATTTGCCCCATCATAATTACAGGTAATCGTACCAGCTCCAATGTTAACTTTCTTGCCGATAGTGGCATCACCAATATAGCTCAAATGGTTAACTTTGGAATTTTTATTGATAGTCGATTTTTTGATTTCCACAAAATTACCAATATGTACTCCTTCACCTAACCTCGTTTCAGGACGGATGCGAGTAAAGGGGCCAACTCGGGCACAAGCATCAATCGCGGCTTCTTCAATAACGCAATTAGCCAATACCTCAACGCCTTCCCCAAGCACCGCGTTGCGAAGATAGCAGTGAGGGCCTATTTTTACTCCATCACCTAGAATCACCCTCCCTTCAAGAATCACATTAATATCAATATAAACATCCTTCCCCACCAGCAATTCACCCCGCAAGTCAAAGCGATCGGGATCGCTGAGGCTAACTCCTTCCCCCATTAAACGCGCGGCCTCCCGTTTCTGATAAAAACGCTCTAAATAGGCAAGCTGCTGGCGATCATTGACACCCATCACCTCTATAGAATCTGCCGCTGAAACTGCTACTACTTTCTCTCCGCTGGCGACAGCGTGCTCAATAATATCGGTAAGATAATACTCCCCCTGGGCATTATTATTGCTAAGCTTAGGGGCAATCTGCTTCAAGTAACGAGCCTCAATAGCCGTAATGCCTGTATTAACTTCTCTGATCCGGCGTTGCTCTGGGCTAGCATCAGCTTCTTCAATAATTTTAGATACCCCGCCAACCCTATCTCGAATAATCCGGCCATAACCATTAGGATTAGCCAGCTCAACAGTAAGCAGACCTACCCCTCCCTGATCTACCATAGCTAGCAGCCTTTTTAGAGTCTCAATTTTAACCAGAGGGACATCGCCAGAAAGAATCAAGAGCATTGTGTCCGGCTTTATATAAGGCAAAGTCTGGAGCGCCGCATGACCCGTGCCTAACTGTAGTTCTTGCCGCACCCAAGTAATATCAGCCGCTCTAAAAGCCTCAGGCACCGTTTCCCCACCATGGCCATAAACCACAATTATTTGCGCTGGATTTAGCTGGCGCGCTGTTGCGATCACATGGCTCAGCAGCGGCCGGCCTGCAAGTTGGTGAAGCACCTTGGGTAAAGTTGAATGCATGCGGGTTCCTTGCCCCGCAGCTAGGATAATGACGCTAACAGCCACTATACCCCCTCTATATAAATTTGTGGGAAATAGAAAATTAATAACTTAAGGTTTTCACACTTTATTTATCGGCTATATTAGGATGTCCTCTAGAAATAAAAAAGGCCGTCCATGGACGGCCTTTTTTATTTCTCTTAGCAAAATACCAACTATTTTCTTTAACCTAGCTTTTTACGTATCCTCTGAATAGCCTTAAGTTGAGCAATTGCCTCGGCAAGCTCAGCTTGAGCCCGGGCATAGTCCAGCTTACCCTCTCGATCTTGAAGCGCCTCCTCCGCCCGTTGTTTAGCTGCCAGGGCAGCGGCTTCATCAATATCCGCAGCCCGCTGAGCAGTATCAGCCAGCACTGTAACAACATGGGGTTGAACCTCAAGCAAACCACCAGAGACATAAAAAAAGTCCTCCTGGCCCTCCGGGCGCTGAAGTCGAACTTCTCCTGGCTTAAGACGGGTAATCAAAGGCGTATGGCGAGGCATAATGCCTACTTCCCCCATCTCTGCCGGCGCAAATAGCATATTAACCGTTCCAGAGAAGATCTCCCGCTCAGCGCTTACGATGTCCACATGCATGGTCATGGCCATTCCCTTCTCCTCGTAATCCTAGATTTAAAGCTTCTTAGCCTTTTCTACTGCTTCATCAATAGTGCCAACCATGTAAAAGGCCTGCTCTGGTAGATGATCATATTCACCTTCAACAATACCTTTGAAGCTTTGAATGGTTTCTTTAAGAGGCACATATTTGCCAGGACTACCTGTAAAGACTTCAGCCACAAAAAAAGGCTGAGAGAGAAAACGCTGAATTTTCCGCGCCCGTGACACGGTAAGTTTATCTTCCTCAGACAACTCATCCATACCAAGGATAGCAATGATATCCTTAAGCTCCTTGTACCGTTGCAAATTACCTTGCACCGCCCGTGCTACTTGGTAATGTTCCTGCCCCACAATGAGAGGATCAAGCTGTCGACTGGTTGAATCAAGAGGATCCACAGCAGGGTAAATCCCAAGCTCTGCGATCTGGCGGGATAACACTACTGTAGCGTCCAAATGGGCAAAAGTCGTAGCTGGAGAGGGATCAGTAAGGTCATCCGCAGGGACGTATACTGCTTGAATCGAGGTAATAGAACCCGTCTTAGTGGAAGTAATACGTTCCTGTAAAACACCCATCTCCTCCGCCAAAGTAGGCTGATAGCCTACCGCGGAGGGCATCCGGCCAAGCAGCGCCGAAACCTCTGTACCTGCCAACGTATAGCGGTAGATATTATCCACAAACAGCAATACGTCACGACCTTCTTCACGAAAGAATTCAGCCATGGTCAGTCCCGTTAAAGCTACCCGCAGGCGATTTCCAGGAGGTTCGTTCATCTGCCCATAAACCAGAGAAACCTTATCCAAAACCTGGGAATCTTTCATCTCATGATAAAAATCATTGCCTTCGCGAGTCCGTTCCCCAACACCCGCAAACACTGAGTAGCCGGAATGCTCGGTTGCAATGTTACGGATAAGCTCCATCATATTAACGGTCTTACCCACACCAGCGCCCCCAAATAGGCCAACCTTACCCCCTTTGGCAAAGGGGCATATTAAGTCAATGACCTTAATACCGGTTTCCAGCAACTCCGTAGCGGGGGACAATTCCTCATAGGCAGGCGCTTTACGATGAATAGACCAGCGCTCTTCTTCACCAACCGGCCCCGCTTCGTCCACGGGCTCCCCTAGGACATCCATGATTCGCCCTAACGTTTTAGTACCTACTGGCACTGAAATAGGAGCCCCGGTATTGGTTACCGCCATGCCCCGGCGTAAACCATCGGAACCTCCCATTGCAATTGTACGCACGACCCCATCCCCAAGCTGCTGCTGTACTTCCAGAGTCAAACCAACGTCATCAATTCTCAAGGCATGGTACACCTTTGGAATGGATTCACGTGGAAATTCCACATCAACTACTGCGCCAATAATCTGCACAGTCTTTCCGGTGCTCATAATCTATTCCCCTTAGCGATATATTGTGTGTCTCTGTTACCTGCCCTTGCCTTCAGGTTTAGAATAATTGGTAACAAAATTAGAGAGCAGCGGCGCCGCCCACGATCTCTGAAAGTTCCTGAGTAATCGCCGCTTGCCGAGCCTTGTTATAGGCCAGTTGGAGATCATCAATAAAACCCCCTGCATTATCTGAAGCAGCTTTCATAGCAACCATTCGGGCAGCCTGTTCGCAAGCAATATTCTCTACCACACCTTGATAGACCAGGGACTCGATATAGCGAATCAGCACTTGGTCTAGGACTTCTTTCGCTTCTGGCTCATAAAGATAGTCCCACCGATGCTCCAATTTTTCATCCGTTTTTCCCACATTCGCATCAATAGGTAATAACTGCTCGATTTCTGGACGCTGAGTCATAGTATTAACGAACTCATTGAATGCCAAATAGAGGCGATCAACATTTCCTTCTTGATAATTATCGAGCATTACCTTAACTGTCCCAATCAGATCCTCTACGTGAGGACTATCGCCCAGATGGGTCGCTTGGGCCGCGATGCTACCGCCAAACCGGCGAAAAAAAGCATTAGCCTTTTGGCCAATAATGCAAAGCTCAACAGGCACACCTTTTTCATCCCATTCCCGCATGGTCCGTAAAAGGGTTCTAAATAAATTGGTATTGAGACCGCCGCACAACCCCCTATCACTAGAGACAATAATGAAACCCACCTTCTTGGCCTCACGACTGGTCAAATAGGGATGCTGATACTCCTGATGGGCTTGGGCCAAATGGCGGATTACGTTACGGATTTTATCCGCATAGGGGCGGGAAGCCCGCATCCGATCCTGGGCCTTGCGCATCTTACTGGCCGCCACCATTTCCATGGCGCGGGTAATTTTTTGCGTATTTTTAACACTGGCGATCTTACTACGTATCTCTTTGCCACTCGCCATGAAGGATGCTCCTACTTACCACGTATTAGTGGTTTTGAAGTTCTCAATAGCGGCCCTAAGCTCTGCCGCAATCTCATCGCTATAATCGCCAGTTTTGGTAATCTTGTCCAAAAGTTCCCCGTGGCTAGACCTCATATAACCTTGTAAAGCGGATTCGAAATCTTGAATTTTATCCACTTCTACGTCATCCAAGAAGCCTTCATTAGCAGCAAATAAGGATACGGCCATTTGACCCACGCTCATTGGCGAGTATTGGAGCTGCTTCATAAGCTCCGTCACCCGTTGGCCTCGCTCAAGTTGCTTTCTCGTTGCTTCGTCGAGATCAGAAGCAAACTGGGCGAAAGCCGCAAGCTCACGATACTGCGCGAGATCTAAGCGAACCCCCCCTCCTAATTTCTTGATGATCTTGGTCTGAGCTGCTCCTCCCACCCGTGAAACTGAAAGGCCCGCATTAATCGCTGGGCGAATACCTGCGTTAAATAAATCTGTCTCTAAAAAAATCTGGCCGTCGGTAATAGATATGACGTTAGTAGGAATAAAAGCAGAAACATCCCCAGCCTGAGTCTCAATAATAGGTAAGGCCGTCAAAGAACCCGTCTTACCTTTTACCTTCCCTTCGGTCAATTTTTCTACGTGCTCCGCATTAACCCGAGCTGATCGCTCTAGCAGTCGAGAATGAAGGTAGAATACGTCACCTGGGAATGCCTCTCGTCCCGGCGGGCGTCGAAGCAACAGAGAAACCTGGCGGTAAGCCCAGGCCTGCTTAGTAAGATCATCGTAAATGATCAGCGCATCCTCACCTCGATCACGGAAATATTCTCCCATTGCGCAACCGGCATAGGGAGCAATAAATTGCAGCGCCGCCGACTCAGATGCGCTGGCGGCCACGACAATCGTATGCTCAAGGGCTCCGTGCTCTTCTAGTTTTCGTACTACACCTGCGACAGAAGAGGCTTTTTGGCCTATTGCCACATAAATACACTTAATTCCCGTGCCTTTTTGATTGATGATAGCATCAATGGCTACCGCCGTTTTTCCGGTTTGACGGTCTCCTATAATTAACTCCCGCTGACCCCGACCAACTGGCACCATAGAGTCAATAGATTTCAAGCCTGTTTGCACCGGTTGTGAAACCGATTGGCGAGTAATAACGCCAGGCGCTACTTTCTCAATTGGAGAGGTTGCTTGCGCTTCGATAGGTCCGCCCCCATCAATGGGAATACCCAAAGCGTCTACAACGCGGCCTAATAATGCTTCTCCAACCGGAACCTCCAAAATACGGCCGGTACATTTGGCCCGATCTCCTTCAGAAATATGCTGATAGGGTCCGAGTATTACCGCACCAACCGAATCTCGCTCCAGATTCATCGCTAGACCGTAAGTGTTTCCGGGAAATTCAATCATTTCCCCAAACATTACATCGGCCAGCCCATGAATACGGACGATACCATCCGTCAGGCTAACTACCGTACCTTCTGTACGGGCCTCCGTATCAGCTTCAAATCCTTCAATTCGTTTTCTAATAAGCTCGCTAATTTCTGCAGCGTTGAGTTGCAGTTGCATGGATATATCCTCTTGTTAGGTCCGCTCTAATGCAGTAATGAAGCGGCCAACTGATTAAGTTTCCCGATAGCAGACCCATCAATAACTAAATCGCCAGCGCGAATAATGACGCCACCCAACAGGGATTCGTCGGTTTTACGGGAAAAGGTCACCTCACGCCCTAGTCGACGTTTGAGAGCACTCGCAATTTCATTTAATTGCTCCTCAGCTAGCGGCTTAGCCGAAATAATCTCAACTTCTAATGTTCCTTCGATCTCGGCTCGTAGCTGCTCAAACAAAGCAGCAACCTCCGGAAGAACGGACAGGCGACGATTATCAGCCAATATTTTAATAAAGTTTTTAGCAGATTCGGTTACCGTATCACCTCCGATTTCAACGAATAGCCCAATGAGCTGCTCGGAAGTGTAGCGCGGATCGTCAATCAAAATTTGCATTTCCGAATCCCTAGCCAAGTCTGCGAATACATTTAGTACCCGTGACCACTGATCATAGTTCTTTTGTGCCTGGGCTAGCTCAAATACCGCATTGGCATACGGTCGAGCAATCGTTATCTTCTCAGCCATTGACTTTTTTAATTTAAGATTCCTAAATCTGAGCAACTAATTCTTTTACCAAGGCTTCGTTTGCCTTTTCATCAAGCTCTCGTTTGAGAATCTTGCTAGCGCCAGCGACGGCAATCGATACCACTTGGCCCCGCAGATCCTCGCGGGCACGATTCATCTCCTGCTGAATTTCAGCATTAGCTGAGACCTTTAACCGCTCCCCCTCAGCTTGGGCTGCCTCCTTAGCTTCTTCGATGATTTCACCGGCACGTTTTTGAGCCTGGGTAATAATCTCGGCAGCCTTTTCTTTGGCTTCATGCAGGGTTTCCTTGGCACGTTTTTCTGCTAATTCCCGCTCATGCTTGCCACGTTCAGCCGCAGCTAAACCGTCAGCAACCCGCTTCTTCCGTTCCTCCATCAGGTTAGTCAAAGGCCCCCAAAGAAAGCGGTTGACGAACCAGACTAGAATCCCGAAGGCTACCATCTGGCCGATGAGTGTAACAGTTACATTCACGGCAGCACTCCTCTACTTCTGTGGTTGTAGCTGATGTTATCTTTAAATTAACCTTAGCTGCCGATTGCAGCCAGGGCAGCACCAGTAAAGGGATTAGCAAATATAAACCACATGGACATGCCCAAAACAATCATAGGAAATGCTTCCATCAAACCGCCTGTAAACAGCATCTGTCCCATTAATTGCGGACGCATCTCAGGCTGCCGGGCAATACCTTCAAGATATTTGGAACAAATAAGTCCCCACCCCAGAGCAGAACCAAGACCAGCAGCGGCAAGAATGATCCCCACACTAACAGCGGTAGAGGCATAGATAGACACAAGCAGTTCAGGATCCATAAAATTTCTCCTCGTAGTAACGAAAAATAAAAAATATTTAAAGAACTTTGGAGCTAACTAATGTTCTTCCTCAGTATGAGCCATAGCAAGGTAAACAATGGTGAGCAGCATAAAAATAAACGCCTGAATAGTAATCACTAGAATATGAAAGATGGCCCACAGAGTACCCAGTATGACCTGAGGTAGCCACGCTGCTCCAAAACCTGCTAACGACAATAAGGCAATAAGTAGAAAAACAAGCTCACCAGCAAACATATTGCCAAATAGCCGCAGACCTAGGGAAACAGGCTTAGCAACCTCCTCAATGGTAGTCATAATGATATTAATAGGGACCAAATACTTACCAAATGGGTGAAAAAGAAATTGTTTGATGTAACCGAGTGGGCCCTTTATTTTAACGTTGTAGTAAATAATAAGGGCAAACACGGTTAGCGCTAAGGCAAAGGTAGTATCAATCTCGGTAGTCGGCACGGCTTTGAAACCATGAATGCCCATCACTTCAGCAAGCTTAGGCAACAGGTCTACGGGAATCAGATCCATGGCATTCATTAAAAACACCCATAGAAAAACCGTAATAGCAAGAGGTCCAATAAGGGGGTTACGGCCAGGAAAAATATCCTTGACTTGCTGATCCACAAATTCAACGACGACCTCTAGCACATTCTGCATCCCGCCAGGTTCCGATAAATGAAGATGACGGCCTACGCGATAACTGGCATAGACTAGCAGTGCTGCCAACCCAAGGCTGATAAAAAGGGTGTCGAGCTTTAAGCTCCAGAACCCCATGCTCTCGCACTGACCAATGCACAAATTCGTGAGATGGTGGTTAATATATTCTACGGGATTGCTTTCGGCGCTCAACTTTCTCTTCCCACTGGTTGGTGTTATGACAAGTGATTACGAATATTCTTTCAGCTATACCTAAAAATACTAATCAGGTTCTTGAATAGGTACGCGGTTAAACAGATAGCCTAATTGGGCTACGGCAAAACCAAGCAATAATGCTAACGGATCTAGCTTTAACATTCCCATGCCAACCGCCATCAAAAGCAGGGTCAGCCCAAAGCGAATGCCTGCTCCGATGTAAAGTTCGACTAAAGCTTTTTTACCGCTAGTCTGGCTTACTCTCCACGCCATAACAGCAGTATTAATTAAAGCAATACCGCCGCCATATCCAGCTGCCAGCGCATTATCGCCTCCCTTAATGATGGCATAAGCAAACACCACAGGAAGCACTAAAATTAGCTGAACAGCTAATAGTCTGCGCAGGGTTGCGCGCAGCACCCTTGCTGCGTAGCTCATAGGGTATATCTTCTATAACCCCAGCAAGACTGAAACGTCAGCTTTCTCATCAAAGATATTTTTAGCGTTGGTTATTATTATTTTCGACGACCATTACGGGCCGTGCAGTATAAGTGAGTGGAAACTCCACGGTCAATACTGCAAACCTATCCTTACCCAGCTGATTAAGAATTTACTATAGGAGGGCTATCCTACCTTATCTTTCCCCGTTAAAACAATCCCAAAACAAATATACTTAAAAGATTATTTTATATGAGCAAGTATACCATCCAACTCATCAATGCTATGGTAATGAATTAAAAGCTTACCACTGCCACTAGCAGTATGTTGGAAGCGAACTACTGCGCCTAATCGCTCAGCTAATTCCTCTTGCAAACGGTGAATATCAGGATCAAGTGATTCCTCTTTAGGATGCTTGGGGCGTGGGGTTTGCTGAAGGCGGCGCATGAGGCGTTCTGTTTCCCGCACCGATAGCCCTTGCTGGGCAACCATCCGTGCCGTTTTCCGCTGAGATTCTCCGCTAAGCGCTAGCAAAGCTCGTGCGTGCCCCATCTCGAGGTCACCATTTTCTACTAAGCATTTAACTTCATCTTCCAGTGCTAAAAGGCGTAACAAGTTAGATACCGCAGCGCGGGAACGGCCTACCGCCTGGGAAGCTTCCTGGTGAGTTATTCCAAATTCATCGATTAGCCGCTGCAAAGCATTGGCTTCTTCGATAGGATTGAGATCCTCTCGCTGAATGTTTTCAATCAACGCTATTGCAACAGCCGCTTGATCGGGTACATCGCGAACTACCGCTGGTATCTCATCAAGGCCCACCATCTGCGCGGCTCGCCACCGGCGTTCACCCGCAATGAGTTCAAAGGTACCGTTGCCTCCAGGGCGAACAACAATAGGCTGAACTATTCCTTGAGCACGGATAGAATCCGCCAGTTCTTCTAGCGCCGTCGGACATATTTCCATGCGCGGTTGATATTTTCCGCGCCGGATTTGATCCAAGGGAAGGCGCCGTAATTCTTCTTTAGCTTTAGCCTCACCAATATCGACGGGCAGTTCAGCAGCACTCAAACCTAGTAAAGCATCTAAACCGCGTCCTAATCCCCGTTTCTTTACTGCCATTGTGGAATCACCTCACCTCCGCCTGTAAGGACTCTTCCCTTACTTCACGCATGAGCACTTCTTTTGCCAATACCAAATAAGCAACAGAGCCGCGGGAGGAGCGATCATATAGCATAACGGGTTTACCATAACTGGGTGCTTCAGCTAAGCGAACATTGCGCGGAATAATGGTGCTATAGACTTGCTCCCCAAAATGACTCATTAGCTGGCTAGAAACCTCATTGGCAAGATTATTACGGGGATCGAACATTGTCCGAAGCAGACCAGCAATATGCAACTGAGGATTGAGCCGCTGCCGGATACCTTCAATAGTATTAAGCAAAGCTGACAAACCTTCGAGAGCATAATATTCACATTGGATGGGAATAACAACTCCATCGGCTGCGGTTAAGGCATTAATTGTCAACATATTGAGGGCGGGAGGACAATCAATAAGGATTTCGTCATAGTCGTAACGAATTTTCTGTAGGGCTATCCGCAGCCGATGTTCTCGTTTTGCTGCTGAAAGCAACTCTACCTCAGCAGCCGTCAAATCAGCGTTTGCAGGTAGGACAGTATAATTCGGCTCCCCTAGCTTAATCAATGCGCTGCCTGGGGCAAGATCTTCTAACAATACGTCATAGGTGGTTGCTAACAAGGAGGATTTATCGATACCACTACCCGTTGTCGCATTCCCTTGGGGATCCATATCAATCAACAGCACATTACGTTTATGGGCAGCAAGAGAGGCTGCTAGATTGACACTGGTGGTCGTTTTTCCCACCCCCCCCTTTTGATTGGTAATAGCAATTATATGGCCCATCTCAATGATCTCCTGCCCTGCGCGGTCTTAATTTCACTAAATGGCGCTGAGCATTAATCTCCGGTACTGACAAGGAGCATGCTTTTACAATTTCAAAGGATGCAGGCAAAGCTTCAAGCTCATCTTGGGGGAATCTTCCTTTCATCGCAAGCAAACACCCTCTTGGTTTACACAGATGTTCCGCCTGAGCTACAAAATCAACCAGTTTGGCAAAAGCACGGGCAATAATAGTATCAAACAAATGGGAAGGGCGATAAACCTCAACCCGCTCACTGACTACTGAAATATTAGGCAACCCTAATTCAACGGATGCCTGAAATAGAAATCGCGTTTTTTTAGCGTTACTATCCAATAGTACAAACTCGCAGCCAGGGCGGGCTATCGCTAGAGGAATACCAGGTAAACCGGCACCGCTCCCCACATCCAGGATGCGCCTCCCTTCCAAGTAAGATTCGATACTAAGGCTGTCAAGCACGTGCTTCGAGATCATCTCCTTCGAATTTTTAATAGCTGTAAGATTATAATGCTGATTCCATTTCTCCAATAACCGAAGATAAGCTAGTAAGACCTTTACTTGGCTTTGGTCAAGCTCGACTCCTAAGAGCAGCAATCCTTTCTCAAGAATATTTTCTCCTATTGAGTCCAATTTACTCCTCTCTTAGAGCATTACTTGGAACAAATATGGGGGGCAAAGGGATTAAACCCCTGTCTCTTCTAAAAAGCGCGCCCGCTTCAAGTAAACTAATAAAAGTGATATAGCCGCAGGAGTGACTCCTGGTATTCGGGTCGCTTGTCCCAAGGTGGCTGGCTGTACCCGGGCAAGTTTCTCCTGAACCTCGACAGAAAGTCCCCGCACTTGATGATAATTCAAATCTAAGGGCAGGCGCAGACTTTCATGGCGTTGCTGACGAGCAATCTCCAGCTGCTGGCGTTCAATATAACCCGCATATTTAGCTTGAATAGCGATTTGCTCTGCTACTGCGGGCTCTACTGCCATCGGCTCACCAATCAAGCGCATCAGCTTTTCATAGCTGATATGGGGCCGTCGCAACAGTTCAATAAGCCGGTATTCACGGCGTAAAGGTTCGCCTAATAGGGTTACT
Source organism: Nitrosococcus oceani ATCC 19707 (assembly GCF_000012805.1). Lineage (GTDB taxonomy): Bacteria > Pseudomonadota > Gammaproteobacteria > Nitrosococcales > Nitrosococcaceae > Nitrosococcus > Nitrosococcus oceani. Next base: position 3,476,418 of record NC_007484.1, read on the forward strand.
GCCTCTCCCTCTGAAACTTTATCCGGCTCGATTCGCTGTTGAACCAGCCGCTGGTTTTCTCTTTCAATTGCCTTCCATTTGGTATTAAACCGCCTCCAACGAACTTCATCCACCACCCTTAGCTCTCGCCCTATAGGAGTCAAACGCAAATCAGCATTGTCTTCCCTTAGCAAAAGACGATACTCGGCGCGGCTAGTAAACATCCGATAGGGCTCGCTAGTCCCACAGGTAATCAGATCATCGATGAGTACGCCGATATAGGCCTCATCTCTTCGTGGATACCAAGGCTCTTTCTCCTGGACCTGAAGGCCCGCATTGAGTCCTGCGATCAGCCCTTGAGCCGCCGCTTCCTCATAGCCAGTAGTTCCATTGATTTGCCCAGCAAAATAAAGTCCTTGCAGAAAAGAAGTTTCCAAGGAAGGCTTGAGATCCCGCGGATCGAAAAAATCATACTCAATAGCATACCCTGGGCGAGTAATATGAGCTTGCTCAAAGCCTTGAATAGAGCGCACCAGGGCTACCTGGACATCAAAGGGTAAGCTGGTGGAAATTCCATTAGGATAGATCTCAAAGGTTTCCAGTCCTTCAGGCTCAATAAAAATCTGATGGGAAGCTTTATCCGAAAAGCGGACTACCTTATCTTCGATAGAAGGACAGTAACGAGGCCCAATCCCTTCGATTTCTCCACTATATATGGGAGATCGATCTAAACTAGCGCGGATAATCTCATGGGTACAGAGGTTAGTTCTAGTAATATGGCAAGATACTTGCTGCGGATGATCCTCCGCTGAACCAAGAAAAGAAAATACTGGCACCGGATCATCCCCAGGTTGCACCTCAAGCTGAGAATAATCAATGCTCCGCCCATCGATTCGGGGGGGGGTGCCAGTCTTCAAACGGGCGACCCGAAATGGGAGCTCCCGCAGTCGCGAAGATAGGATGTTGGCTGGAGGATCACCAGCCCGTCCCCCTTCATGATTAGTGAGTCCCACATGGATGCGGCCGCCAAGAAAAGTTCCTACGGTGAGAACGACCGCTGGAGCATAAAAGGTGAGTCCTAGCTGCGTCCTTACTCCAACAACCCGTTCTCCTTTCACTACGAGATCAGTAACGGCCTGCTGAAAAAGAGATAAACAGGATTGTTGTTCCAGGGCTTTGCGTACCACAGCCTTGTATAAGGCACGATCAGCCTGGGCCCGGGTAGCCCGGACCGCTGGACCCTTACGAGCGTTAAGCATCCGAAAATGAATTCCAGCCTGGTCTGCCGCTTGGGCCATCAACCCGCCCAAAGCATCAATCTCTTTAACTAAGTGCCCTTTACCAATACCACCAATAGCAGGATTGCAACTCATTTGGCCCAGGGTTTCGATATTGTGGGTGAGCAGCAAGGTTCGTACACCCTGCCGGGCGGCGGCCAAAGCAGCTTCAGTACCCGCATGGCCACCGCCCACAACAATAACTTCATATTGATAAAAAACACTCATGGACTATTTTCCGATACAGAAAGTTGAGAATATCTCACCTAGTAAATCATCCGAGCGGTATTCACCGGTAATCTCTGCTAGGGCATTTTGGGCCTGGCGCAGCTCTTCAGCAAGTATTTCCTCGGCGCCCTTGTCCCCGAGAATTTTCCTAGCGACCACCACAGCAGCGCCGGCTCGCTGTAGAGCTTCCAAATGGCGCCGGCGAGCTGAAAAACATCCCTCGCTTTCCCTGTCAAAACCTGCGCACTCCTTGAGCCGTTGGCAGAGCAAATCCATGCCAGCACCCGTCAATGCGGAAAGCCGCAGCGCTATTCCTTGAAGCTCCTCCCAGCGCCCAGCAGGAGCGCCGCTAAGATCAATCTTATTAAAAATAAGCGTATAGGTTACATCATCGGGTAATTCATCAAGAATCGCTTGTTCCGCTTCCGTTAAGCCGCTTTGATCATCAGCAACGAGCAACACATGATCAGCGTGAATAAGCTCTTCACGAGTACGGCGCATTCCTTCCTGTTCGATGGTATCTTTAGAATTGTGAAGGCCCGCAGTATCAGAAAGGTGTATAGGCAGACCATCTATAGTTATATTCTCGCGCAGCAAATCTCGGGTAGTTCCTGGGACATCGGTAACGATAGCTGCTTCAAATCCTGCTAGACGATTATGCAAACTAGATTTCCCCACATTAGGCCGGCCTGCTAGCACCACCCTGACCCCTTCCCGCAGCAAAGCCCCTTGCCGGGCGCTGCGGTGAATGCTTTGTAATGTGGATTGAATCTCTTTTAAACGTTCCGCCACCATTCCTCGTTCAATAAAATCAATATCTTCATCACTAAAATCAATATTTGCCTCTACCACGCAGCGTAATTCAGTTAGCTGCTCTCGCAAAGTCTGGATTTGTGCTGAAAATTCACCATGGAGAGAACGTAAAGCACTACGGGCGGCCTGCTCCGAAGCGCTTTCAATAAGATCGGCGATAGCTTCAGCCTGAGCTAAATCAATTTTATTATTAAGAAAGGCTCGCTCGCTAAATTCACCAGGGCGCGCTAATCGGACACCTAGCTGGAGGACACTGCTCAAAAGCCAGTCCATTATGGCAGGCCCCCCATGTCCTTGTAACTCTAGCACATCCTCGCCAGTAAAAGAGTGAGGACCAGGAAAATAGAGGATCAGCCCCTGATCAAGGATTTCCCCATAACGATTGCGAAAATGGCAAAATGTAGCGTAACGGGGTGGAGGTACCCGCCCCGTTACCTGCTCAGCGATTTGGCGGCAAAACGGACCAGAAACGCGAACGATACCCACACTACCTTGGCCTGGTGGCGTAGCTATCGCCGCGATGGTATCGCTTAGCCTTCTTGTTCGATCTGACGGGTAATGTACCATTGCTGGGCAATGGAAAGGATATTATTGACTACCCAATATAAAACCAACCCCGCCGGGAACATAACGAAAAAAACGGTAAACATGACTGGCATCAAGGCCATAACCTTTGCCTGTATGGGGTCGGTTGGCGCCGGGCTTAACTTCTGCTGAACAAACATGCTCACACCCATTAATAAGGGCAATATGTAATAGGGATCTTTGGAAGTTAGGTCTTGAATCCAAAAGATAAATGGTGCTTGGCGCAATTCGACCGATTCCAGCAACATCCAATAGAGGGCAATAAATACAGGAATTTGCACCACTATGGGTAGACATCCTCCCATAGGGTTAACTTTCTCTTTCCTATACAATTCCATCATAGCTTGGCCCACTTTTTGGCGATCATCGCCATAACGCTCCTTGAGGGCGAGGAGACGGGGTTGCAGTTTGCGCATTCGAGCCATAGATCGATAGCTAGTCTGGGAAAGCTTGAAGAAAACAAGCTTCACCACAAAGGTTAGCAACACGATGGCCCATCCCCAGTTACCTACTAGGTTGTGAAACCAACTCATCAGCCAGAAAAGCGGCTCGGCAAGGATAGTCAGCTTGCCATAATCTACAGTCAAATTTAGCTTAGGAGCTACGGCAGCTAGCTGATCTTGGATTTTAGGGCCTGTAAATAAGGCCAAATTAAATTGCCCGCTTTCACCCGGAGCTATCGTTTGCTGAGGAGGCATGACTCCCGCAATATAGCGGGAGTTTTGTACATGCTTACCATAATAATAATTGGTTCCTTGTTCCCGAGGTACCCAAGCCGCCACAAAATAATGCTGAATCATCGCTACCCACCCCCCAGAACTACGGCGATCAAAAGACTGCGAGGCTAAGTCACCAAAATCTACTTTCTGGTATTCCTGTTCCTGTGTGGAAAAAACTGCACCCACATAAGAGCGGGCAAACATACCTCCAGATTCCGGTGGAGTACGGCTGAATTGAGCGTAAGCCCTCCCCATCCAAGCTTGATCCGTTCCATTTTCAATCTTGATATTTAAATCGATCTGATAGCTATCCCTCTGAAATATGTAGGTCTTCGTTACCTTAATTCCATTCTCGTCCTCCCAAGTGAGGGGAACTTTCAGACTGCTTTCATCTTCTATCAGTTCATAGTAGGTCTTAGGCGCTGAAAACTGTACTGTTTCATGGGTTATGGATGGCCCGGAAGCAGCACGTAATCCCGATTGAGTAACAAAAAGATCAGGATCCCTTTTATGCAATAATGTGACTGGTTCATTAGGTTTTTTTAAGGAAACCGGATAATTCAGTAGCTGTACTTCATACAAATCGCCACTAGCCATTCCAATTTTGATCGCAAGGAGATCCGTCTTTACCTCGATAGTTTTTTGGCCTGTTAGGATGGGAGCGGTATCCATATCAGCCATTTCGGGTGGCGGCGCATCTGGAACGGCCTCAGGCAGAACCGGGGAAGACTCTCCCGAGCTAGCTGTGGGTTGAGGCGGTGGAGGTAGAAGTGGAATAGGGCCATAGTCCGTTTGCCAAGCATCCCACATTAAAAACAATACTAAAACCAAAGCAGAGAATAGAATCAACCGATAGTTTTCCATGACACCTTTTCCGTTAGATTTCCAGCATAAGAGAGCAATGCTCTCTGAATGCCGGCGATAGCTATTATTAGGCTTCTATTGCAAGATAACCTCAATGATGAGTTAAACAAAGTGATTAAATAAAGTTGGTAGCCTATAGAACAGCCATAACATTGCGGGAAAAAGATTCAGGAATCACTACACTGCTTGACTAAACCTATCCATTGGCGCTCAAGACAGCGGAGCAGATCCGAATTTGGGTGCCGGTTAATACCCGGCTTAGATAATACAACCAAATCACGCCCACCCAATACCTGTTGCCGCTGCCGAAAGCTTTCCCTAACTAGGCGCTTTATCCGATTTCTATCAACTGCTCGAGAAAAATGCTTACGAGGAATAGCCATTCCCAGGCGAGGATACTCCAAGCTATTAGAATGATAAAGCACCGTAAACGCTTTGCTGCTAACGCGCTCTCCAGCCGCAAATATTTGTTTGAAGTCGCCTGGGTCCACGAGTCGCATTAAGCGAGTAAACCCGAATTGTTTCATACTAGAAAAACTACCTGGGCTGTGCGTGCTTAAGCAGTAAGGCGCTTCCGCCCCTTGGCGCGCCGCCTGTTAATAATAGCGCGCCCCCCTTGAGTTCGCATCCGGGCACGAAACCCATGAGTACGTTTGCGCTTTAAATTTTTAGGTTGGAAGGTACGTTTCATCTTTTTGAACCTATTTGACAGCTATGACGGCCTTAGAATAGCCGTAAAAACGAATCTAATAAAATATCCGGCAGTAACACCTGATGTCAAGAGAGAAAACAGAAGCTATTTCCTCCTT